>DATDTM010000050.1:0-25232 GCA_035290865.1 Candidatus Nanoarchaeia archaeon | reverse complement strand
ACAATGATTTAGAACTGTTCAGAATGAGATATAATCATTTTAGGCCGCATAGCAGCCTAAAAGGAAAAACACCTGGAGAAGTTTATCATAACTTTGCCAATATTTTTTAGGGTAGGGACATATGTCCCGACCTTATACACTATTTAAAGTTCTACTTTTTCCATAAATCTTTTAAATGACATATTGTCAGCTAGTAGGGGGTTGGATTAAGTGAGAAAAATAATTTTCAAAGAATGGTTTTTTCTGTTCTGGGGATTAGTTATCATTTTAGTAGATTTATTTGTCTTAAAAACTCCCCCCACTCTTAGAAGAATCAATCTCTTAGAGGGTTATATCTTTCAAGGATTAATTTTTATTGCGGGACTTTTTTTGATAGTTTTTTCCCTTGTTTCTATCTCTAAAAAAGAACATTTATTTTCTCAGCCAAAGATTAAGCAGTTTTTAACCAATTTGAGGGTGCTCTTTTTATCTATTTTATTTTGTTTAATCTTTTTAGAGGTATTTTTGCAGTTAACCGCTCCGGAAGGATGCGGACAAGATGATGCTATTCTTCATCATTCTTATCAACCAAACTGTTCGGTAAACTCTAAATCGGCTGAGTGGAATATTGATGTTAAAATTAATTCCGATAGTTTTAGGGATGAGGAAATCCAGCCTAAACAGAATTATGATTATAGAATCTTAATGCTAGGGGATTCTTTTACTGTCGGTTGGGGTATAGAACAAGGACAGACCTTTAGCGATCTTCTAGAGATAAAATTTAATCAGAAACAGTTAAAAGTAGACGTGATAAATGGGGGTGCAACTTCTTATTCTCCTATTTTGGGATATCTTTTCCTGAAAGATAAAAGCGTTCAATATGATTCAGATCTTATTATTCTTAATTTTGATCTTTCCGATTTCCAGAACGATTATTCTTACCAAAAACTGGCTAGGTACGACGTTTCAGGAAAAATTATTGGAGTAACCCCCGAGAGGGATAATTTTCTCAAATCCATTTATTTAAATGTGAAATTAATTAAGTTTTTAGAAAGCCCATTTGTAGTTCTCGATTCTAAATTTCCCACTAAAAAACTATGGGGAAAGAAGTATTTTTACAATATTGATTATGATCGGTATGCACTAACCCGGTCAGATGTTCCGGAGGAAATAATGGATAAGTACACTGAAACCTCATTTAAATACCTGAAATTAATCCAGCAATTAGCTTCGGAAAAGAATATTACTTTTATCTTAGTTGCTTATCCATACGGCCACCAAGTTTCTGGTGAAGAATGGGCTAAAGGTAGACATAATTATGGCTTTGAGCAAGGAAAAGTTTACAGCGATCTTCCGGAAAGATTATTAGCCCAGTTCGCAGCAGAGAACAATATCCAATTTATCGGCCTGTATCCTGAATTTAAAGAATCAGGCCAGTTTCCGTTATTTTATCCTTACGATGGCCATTTAACCCCCGCGGGGCATCAATTATATGCTGATTCTTTGTATGCTAAACTTCTGGAGAAAGGTATTCTGAAAGATATTTCTACAAAGAAAAAAAGTCTTACCAAGGTATTGCAAGAAAAAGCGGTTAATCCTCTTTTTATAGGAGAGGTATATGCTAATCTACAGAAAGATTAAGCGGATTATTTTTGGTTTATTTATAATATACCACTCTTAAAGATAAATCTTTATAAATCACCCCTCTTTCAAGAAATTATGTTCTTCGAGCAAGAGAAATTAGGTCTGAAAATAGGAGAAAAAGTGGGCTTTCTCTTCGGATTTTTAGTATTTACTAGCTTATTTTTTATCATTTTGAGCTATCTCCACAAACTTCCATCGGGATGGACTTATCTCCATCTCTTGGGAATCACCACATCTATAACTATTTTAGGATTAGTGGTTAAGAGGTATTTAGAATGAAATCCAAACCAAAGCTGGAAACTAACCTTTTCAGCGAATTTGGGAAAGGAATGAAAAATTTCGGATTAACTTTATCGGTTCTAATCAATTCTATTTTATTGTTATTTGCTTATTTATTGGGGGTGGGGTTAACCACTTTAATCGCTAAAATAACTGGAAAACATTTTTTAGAATTAAAGTTGGATAAAGAAAAAAAGTCTTACTGGTCTGAATTGGACTTAAAGAGAAAACCAATTAAAGAATATTATCGCCAGTTTTAAGATTAATATTAAAGAAAAAGTTATCAAGACTGGATAAAATGAAACATTTAATTTCGTTAAAAGATTGGACTGAAGAAGAGATCAAAGAAACAGTTTACCAGGCTATCACCATCAAAAGAAATCAGAAAGCCTGGCAAGATTCACTTAAAGGAAAAACTCTGATTATGCTCTTTGAAAAAACTTCTACTAGAACCAGACTATCTTTTGAAACTACCATGACTCAGTTAGGCGGCCACGCCATCTTTTTGGATAAGCGCACAACCCAGTTTTCCCTAACTGATTTCAATGATGAAATCAAAGCAGTAATGAGGTTAGGAGATATTTTAATGTTCCGGGCAAAGAAAGTTGAGGATGTGCTGAAGGCCGCGTCTCATAATCTGGTTCCGGTGATTGATGCCTGCAGCGAGAAATATCATCCTACCCAAGCTTTAAGCGATATTATGACCATGGCAGAAAAATCCGAGGGGATCAAAAATATTCAAAAAGTAGTTTGGTTGGGAATAGAAAATAATGTTTCCAACACTTTAATGCTGGCCTGCGCAAAGTTGGGGATCACTTTTGTTATTGTCGCTCCAGAAGCAGATAAAGAAAGTATAGATTGGGAGTTAAATCAGCTTGCCGAGAAAACCGGAAAAGTGGTTAGGACCTTAAATCTAAGAGAAGCTTTGGCTAATGCTGATTATGTCCATACCGACACCTGGATGAACATGGAATTCTTCGAAAACGGGGCAGTAAAACCTGAGTTTAGAGAAGAGTATGAGCGAAGAAAAAGATTATTCTTACCTTATCAACTGAATGCGGGTTTAGTTAATCTTTATTGCCCAAAAGCAAAAATTATGCATTGCATGCCCTGTCATGTCGGCTATGAAATATCCAGAGATGCAATTGATCATCCCAATTCCATCATTTTTGATCAAGCTGAAAATCGCTTGCACGCTCAAAAGGCGATTATCTTAAAATTATTGGGGGTTATTTAAAAGAATTAAAATGTATATCTTAGGAATAAGCTGTTTTTACCATGACTCCTCTGCGGCTTTGCTTAAAGATGGAATAATCGTAGCTGCTGCTCAGGAAGAGAGATTTACCCGAAAAAAGCACGATACTTCTTTCCCCCTTAATTCCATTAAATACTGCCTGGAAAGCCAGAATATTACCATCAATCAAATAGATTATATTGGTTTTTACGAAAAACCTTTCTTAAAATTAGAAAGGATGTTACACCAGCATCTGGAGATGTTTCCTTTCAGCCTGAAAACTTTCTTAAGCTCTCTGCCTTCTTGGATTAACGAAAAATTAAGAGTTCCAAAAATAATCAAAAAAAAATTAAAGTACCAAAGAGACATTTTATTTATTGAGCATCATCTGGCTCATGCCGCTAGCTCTTTCTTAGCTAGCCCGTTTAAGAAAGCGGCGATATTGACCGTGGACGGAGTAGGAGAATGGACCACTACTGCCTATGGTCTTGGAGATGATAAAGAGATAAATTTATTAAAAGAAATTATATTTCCTCATTCACTGGGATTACTTTATTCGGCGATTACTGCCTATCTTGGATTTAGTGTCAACAATTCTGAATATAAAGTGATGGGATTAAGTCCCTATGGGATTATGGACAAAAATCAGAATGCATACTATTCTAAACTTAAACAGGTGATTGATCTTAAAGAAGACGGCAGCTATCGTTTAGATTTAAGTTATTTTGTCTATCATTATAAAGATAGAATGCCTTCCCAGAAAATGTGCCAACTTTTAGGGGGGCCGATTAGGAAAAAAGAATCAGAAGTTACTCAAAGACACAAGGATATTGCTGCTGCTTCACAGATGCTCTATGAAGAAGCGTTGTTTAAAATGTTGAACCATCTTCATCAAGAGACTAAATGCGATCATCTGGTCCTTGCCGGGGGATGCGGATTAAATAGTGTTGCTAATGGAAAAATATTAAAGAATACGCCATTTAAAAGAATTTGGATCCAGCCTGATGCCGGAGATGGGGGCACAAGCATCGGGGCAGCTTTGTATATCTATAATACTATTTTAGGCAAAGAAAGAAAATACGTGCTTAAAGATGCTTTCTTGGGTCCTGGATATACCACTTCTGAAATTAAAAGCTTTTTAGATCAAAACGGAATTAAATACAGCGAATTTCAGAACGATAAAGACCTAGTCCAAAAAACTGCTAAATTAATTTATGAAAATAACGTCATCGGCTGGTACCAGGGAAGGATGGAATGGGGCCCGAGAGCTTTAGGCAGCAGAAGCATTCTTTCCAATGCCGGCAATCCCCAGATGCAGGACATCCTTAACTTAAAAGTCAAGCATAGAGAAAAGTTCCGCCCTTTTGCTCCCGTAGTATGTGAAGATGATGCTTTAGATTATTTTGAATGCGACCAGCCAGTACCAGAACCAACTGATTTTATGCTGATGGTCTATCCCATAGTCAAAGAAAAAAGAGAATTAATTCCGGCGGTAACTCATGTTGATGGCAGCGGCAGATTACAGTCTATTCGTAGAACACAAAATGCGAAATATTATGATTTGATAAAAGAGTTTGGTAAACTTTCCGGAGTTCCCATTTTAATTAATACCTCTTTTAATATTCGGGGAGAACCAATTGTTTGCAGCCCTTATGATGCTTATAAATGCATGATGGGTACGGGAATAGACTGCTTAGTGATGGATAAATTCTTAATCTGGAGGAAAGATAATCCAGGCCACCTTTGGGATAGTGAAAAGAATGCGACGGATTAATCTAATAGTTAGCAATGAGTTTTAATGGTGCTTGGAGACCATTCTTGACAATTTCATAACTTTTATTAATCTTAATAGTTCTCTACGAGAATTATGTCAGAAAATAATGGTCTAATTGCCGAAATGTGGTCTTTCTTACGAGAAAGAAAAGCCTGGTGGCTTACTCCAATTATTATAATGTTAGTATTAGTTGGAATATTAATCATATTTGGACAGAGCAGCGCAGTTTCACCATTTATCTATGCACTTTTTTAACGTTTTTTTTTAGTTTTCTTTATTCTTTGATTAAAATACCTTCTACACCGGTGAAGATATTATTAACGATTGAATTAAGATAATATAAATTTTTAGGAAACTTTAATTTATGGAAAAAAGGGATGGTTATCCAAATCTTGCCTTTGAACCTGGCTTTGGTGATGATGCTTACTCTCCCCTCTTGTAAGAACTGATTAAAAGTGCAGGGAGTAATATGCTGCTTATGGGTCGGATCTTTACTATCCACATGAGTAAAAGCAAGAGGAACCCTGAACCTTAATTTTCCCCCAGCTTTAAGCAGGCGGTGAGCTTCCTCTAAAAATGCTTTCATATCTTTTAGATGTTCAATAACCGCCAGGGCTAAAATGTAATCTACTGAACCATCTTTAAAAGGAAGTGGGTATTGATCTAAATCCCAGGTAAGATCATTTTTGAGGTAGGGGCTGTTATCAACATTAATAAAACCATCTTTATAATCTTTCCCGCAACCTAAATTCAATTTAATATAATTCTTTGGTTTCATATTTATTAATATAATAATAAATTTTAGATTAAAAATATTTTTCTCTGAAATACCCCACCTTCTGAGTAATAAAGCTTAACCCCAGTAGAGGAATCATGATCAGTATTTTGGGGCTTTTCCAATACTCTTTAATCATATTTTTAGTGGACCAAAAACGCAGTTTATAAAATTTATTAAACGAGCCTACTTGCTGCTTGAAGAAATAGCTGCCTCTGCCCCTTTGGTAGTGCCATTTTAGGAAGGATCCTAAATCTTTTCTGGGCGGATGATACATGATCATAAAGGGATTATATTTTATTTTCAGGCTGTTCTCTAATATCTTTTGGGATAAATAAACATCATCAGCAGTAATGGTTAGTTTGGGATTGAAAGCGCCCAGCTTTAAGATTGCTTCTTTTAGGAAAGCGCAGTTGCCTCCGGCAAGATGATTGGTATAGCCGTTTTCATCTACCGGCCACATTTTATCAAAGCCCAGATGCCCACCTCCCGGATAGCCCAACCCAGAAATGCAATCGCCCAAGAAGGTAGATCTAGGAATTTTAGTGTTTCCGGTAACTACTGTTTCACCTTTTGTTTCAATTTCTCGATAAATCTCTTCCAGCCATTGCGGCTCTGCATGGCAATCAGCATCGATGATGGCTACAATTTCTGCTTGAGCAGCATTAATTCCTGTATTTCTGGTTGCGGATAATCCTTGGTGGGGAAGATCAAGTACTCTTACTTTATCTTGTTTACTTTCACCGACCTTATTTTGGTTGGGTTGATTCAAGCCTAACTTCTCTGCGCTGATTTTAGCTGCCGGTGAAGTATCGTCGGTAGAGCCGTCATTAACTATAACTACCTCAAAATCTGAAAAAGTCTGTTGTTGTAAAGAGGTTAAGACATTGTTGATTAAATTAGAAACATTATAAGCGCAGATGACTACAGAGATTTTAGGAAGAATATTTTCTTGGGGAGATTTTTCTTTTTGTTTCTTTGGTGTTATTTGGTTCATTTTTCTTTTGTTTTTATTTAGGAGGAAACTGCACCTCCTTAAAAAAATCAATGGTCTTAATTAATCCTGATTCTAATTCTACTTTCGGTTGCCAGCCGATTTCAGTCTGGATCTTTTTTAGGTTAAATACGCTTCTTTGGATATCGCCTTTTTTAGGGGGCAGATAGGTCGGTTTGATTTCTACTCCTAAAGTAGTTTGGATTTTTAAGAAGAGGGTATTGATAGAAGTTTCTTTACCTGTACCAATCTGATAGATCTGATTATTTCCTTGATTTAGCATTAAAACTGTAGCTTCAGCCACATCTTGCACATAGATAAAATCTCGAGTTTGCTGGCCAGTCCCGAAAATAGTCATGGGAATATCATTCAATAATTTTTTGATGAAGGTTGAGACTACTCCCCCTTCTCCGTTTAAACCTTGTCTGGGCCCGTAAACATTAGCATAACGTAGATAAGTGTAATTTAAGCCATACAAATGAGCATAAATTTTTAGGTAAGATAAGAGGCAATGTTTAGAAGCCCCGTAAGGACTGATGGGATTAAATGGGTGTTCTTCAGTGATGGGAAGAAAAAGCGGCTCGCCGATCTCTGCAGCAGAACTGGCATAGATTATTTTTTTAACTTTATACTTTCGGCAATTTTCCAGGAGGTTGATGCTTCCCAAGATATTAATCTCAGCATCTTTGACTGGCTCTTGAACAGAATAATTAATGTCCAGCTGGGCAGCTAGATGAATGACTATCTCAGGCTGATGCTCTTGAAAAGTATTTTCTAATTTTGGAGAAAGGATATCCACCTGAAAGAATTTTGCTAGAGGATTAAGATTTTCTTTACTTCCGGTAGAGAGATTGTCAATAACTAAAACATGATGGCCTTGTTTAATTAATAAGTCCACAATATGGCTGCCAATAAACCCTGCCCCGCCGGTAACTAAAACTCTCATTTTAATCTATTTTCTCCCCACTCCATAATATTCAAACCCGGCTTCTTTTAATTGCTCTGGTTCATAAATGTTCCTGCCGTCAAAAATAATCTTAGATTTCATCAATCCTCCTAGTTCAATAAAATTGACGTTCCTAAATTCATCCCATTCTGTGACTAAGATGATGAGGTTACTCCCGCTAACTGAATCTTTAATGGAAGAGGAGTAAGTTACAGAATCTTTAAGTATTTTTTTAGCTTCTTCCTGGGCAATGGGATCATAAACTTTTATCGTTATGCTTTCTTTTTGAAGCTCTTCGATCAATCTTAAAGAGGTTGCTCCCCTTAAATCGCTGGTTTTAGGCTTGAAACTCAAACCCCAAAGAGTGACTGTATCTCCCTGAACTCTTGCTAAAGTCTCTTTTATTTTGGGAATGAAGATGGTCTTTTGAAGTTCGTTCAGTTTTTCTACTTGGTTTAAAAGTTGGGAAGTGTAGCCATGTTCCTTAGCAGTATGAATTAAGGCCCGGACATCTTTAGGAAAACATGAACCTCCGTAACCGATCCCGGCATTAAGAAATTTGGGGCCGATACGGTAATCCATACCGATAGCTTTGGAAAGGATACGAATGTCTGCGCCCACTCTCTCGCAGATGTTAGCAATCTCATTGATAAAACTGATTTTAGTGGCTAAAAAAGAATTGTTGGCATATTTGACCATCTCTGCGGATTCCCAGTCCATCTCCAATATCGGGATGTAAGTCTTAATTAAACCATGATAAACTTTCTGCAGGGTTTGGAAGGCTGCAGTGGAGTTAGCTCCGACCACGATCTTATCCGGATGGTTAAAATCGTAAACGGCATTGCCCTGTTTGAGAAATTCCGGATTAGAGACTACCTCGATTTCCACTCTGGGATTGAGCTGGTTGATGAGCTTAGCGCATTTTCTGGCAGTTCCGGGAGGGACAGTACTCTTATTCACGATAACTTTTGCTTCATTGGCGAATCTGACAATATTTTCTACCACTTCAAAAACATACTTTAATTCCGCAGAGCCGTCTTCTTTTCCGGGAGTGCCCACACAATTAAATAAAACTTTACCGAACTGCACTGCCTGCTGGAAATCGGTGCTGAAGGTTAATCTGCCAATATCTCTATTCTTTTGAACCAGCTCTTTCAGACCAGGCTCATAGAAAGGCATCTCGGAAGCGAGGATCTGACCGATCTTATTTTGGTCCACGTCCATACAGAGAACTTCATGCCCGAGATTAGCCAAGCTGGCTCCAGTAACTAATCCCACGTAACCTGTACCGAAAACGCTGATTTTCATACTGAAATAAGAGGATAGATGGGCTTCTTAAAGCTTCTGAATCTGAGGGTAAGGAAGTTAGAAAAATAGCTTAATCTTTATTAATGGAGAATCAAATTATTTTATTCTCTTTTAAAAAAAAGTCGAATCCAAAAATTATTTTTCTAAATGGTTATATTTCTGTTCATATAATTGTTTTGCTTTAATTTGTATGTTTTTAATTCTCTTAATTTGTTCTTCTGAATAAAAATCCCATCTTTTTGTGCCTTTTCTGGTATTCTCTGGTTTCGAGATCAAACAAACATTATCAAACGATAAGGCATTCTTATGATAAAGTGGGTCTATGTGATCAAGATTCAATCTTTGTTTATATCTTTTAATATGTTCTTCATTTGTTATTCCAGTAATAAAACATTTATTCTCAAACGCTTCAGATACTGCTTTTTCCATTAATGGTGTAAATCTCTCTTTTACCTCTAATTTTCTCCCTCTTCTTGCCCGACATTTTTTTCTACTTAATGCCCTGCCTTTTTCAGAGTGTCTAAACTTGTGTTCTTTTTCTTGGTATTTGGTAGTTTTTCGATATTTTTCTTGGTAACCCTTAATCCTATGGGGATATCTTTTAGCGTATAATGCGGCGTTTTTTCTAGCTATTTCTTTCCCCTTCTCGGATTGCTGGTATTTCTTTTTTTGTAATTTAGCTTTTTCACTAGTATTATATTTTTTAATGTAACTCTTCCATTTTTCAGAACTTTGAAATCTTTTTATAAAAGCTTTTCCTTTCTCAGAATGATAATACTTTCTCCTTATTGATTTAATTTTCTCTGTTTTTGTAAATTCTTTTGCTCTTTTTCTTCCCTTAACAGAAATGGCATATCTTCTCTCAATTTTCCTAATTCTGTCCCAATTTCTTATTCTATAACTCTTAGTTTTACATTTAGTTGAACAATATAATTTATTATGACTTTTTGTTTTATCTTCAAAACTCATTCCACAGGAGTTACATTGCTTTTCCATATAACAGATAAGTCGGTTTAATTATAAAAAAGTATCTGAATTTTCAACTTCTTTAAGCAAATGAAAAACTTAGCTCATTACCAAAGGTGGTCTATATATAGCCTGTTTGAAGTTAAACCCTGCTCTTGGAATGCTGCACATACAGAATTTTCCAACAGCACCAAGTTAGGGAATTAGAATAAATGAAGTTGGTGGGGATACTATGAATAAAGACCAAGTGTACGAGGAACAAAAAGATTAGTATTAGCCAGACTAAAAACGATTAATTCAGAATCTAAGATTATGCTATGAGCAAAGAACAATGTCTCCGTTAAAGAGATTATCACCCATGTAGAACGCAGCGATAACTTTGGCAAAAAAGATTATTCACTCCCAGATAAATATGCTAAAAGTGCTCACAGAATGATTAAACAATTCTTAATAACACGCCCAAGAGACCTTGGGGTGCTCTATCACTTTCTTGATGAAATAGAACAGTTGATAAATAGCTAATAATTACGAAACATTTAAATATAAACTTTAGTTTACTAAAGGAAACTATGGTTAAAATATATAAACTTAAGTTTACAATACTGCAATTGGAACTGCTGCGTTATCTGTTTATACGGGCGGGAGAATTTTTTAACGCCCGAACACTCGCCAAAGCATTAGAGGTTTCTTCTCCTGCTATCGCAAAATCCCTCCCCGCACTCAAAAAGGAGGAGCTAATAAAAGTTAATAAAGTTGCTGGAAGGCTTTCTATCGAGCTTAATCGTGACAATTTGAGGGTGATATCTATGAAAAGAGCCGAAAACCTGAAGTTGCTGTACGAATCCGGATTAGTCAAATTTTTGTATGATGCCCTGCCAGGAGCGACTATTATTCTGTTTGGGTCATTTGCATCTGGAGATGACACTTTTTCCTCAGATATTGATCTCGCCATTATTGGGGTAAAAGAAAAGAACCTTAACCTCGCTAATTACCAAAAGATGCTGGAAAAAAGCATTAACCTTAATTATTATCCCTCACTAAGCCTGGAAAAGCATTTAAAGAATAATCTCTTAAATGGCATAGTCTTGAAAGGGAGCATAGAGCTATGAAAAATTTTGCTGAATATTTAAGTTCTGGAATGGTGCGAAAACAAAAAGCTAATCCAGAAAGGGCTAAATCCCTCCTTGCTGAAGCAGAGAAGAAAAGAGCATTTATGGTAAAAGTTATTGAGAACTTTTCTCTTAGGGAAACAGAGGCCAATTTTGTGGTAGAGAGTTGTTATGATATTCTCATTGAATTGATCAGGGCAAAAATGTTCTTTGACAGTTATAACTCCCAGAGTTCGCATGAAGCTGAAGTATCCTATCTGGGCCTTCTTTCATTTTCCAATGCAGAAATCTTATTTATGGATGAATTACGGTATTTCCGCAACGGGATAAAATATTATGGCAGAATCATGGATTTTGAATACGTTCAGAAAGTTTTAGAATTTCATAATCGGATTTATCCCAGATTAAGAATGAGATGTAGGGCATAATCTGTTCTTTTTCTGGTAAGAGATACTTAGACTAAAATGAGATAGAAAAAACCAGTTTATCACCCTTTCCTATAAACCACACCGCAGGCAATCTGATTTTCCTCACCGAGAGCTTTCTCGAAAGCCAGAACTTTATTGCCAGAATTATGATTCTTCTCATCTAAATAATACACTTTATTCTGATAATATTCATGATTGTGTTCGGGATTGAAGGATAGACAAGGCTGAAGAATATCTACAAAAGCAAAGCCTGGATGTTGAATCGCTTGCTTAATTATCTCCACAGTCTCTTTAATATGCCCAGCATAAGCTCTGGCCACAAAAGTAGCTCCTGCTGATATCGCCAAAGCCAAAGGATTGAGAGGCAGCCAGGGAGCTCCCTCTGGACTGGCTTTAGTTTTCTTACCCCATCTGGAGGTAGGGGAATATTGGCCAGTAGTCAAGCCGAAAACTTCATTATTATGAACCAGATAAGTAACTTTAATATTTCTACGGCAGGCGTGTAGGAAATGATTTCCACCCTCGCCATAGCCTGCCCCATCGCCACTTAAAGCAATCACCTGTAAATTAGGATTAGCTAATTTCACTCCCTGGGCTACCGCTAATTCTCGTCCGTGCAGGCCCACAAAACCATTAGCTTTAACCCAATAAGGCAATTTAGCATAACAACCTACACCGGTAGCTAAAACAGTCTGGTGCGGCTCAATACCTAACTCAGCTAAAGATTTCTTAACTGCCCTGACTATTCCGAAATTACCGCAGCCCAGACACCAATTGGGCTTCTCTGAACGTTGATATTCTTTAAGTTCGATCATTTTGTGCCAGATTGTTTTTGTTTATCCACTAATTTTGTGTTTATTTGTCTCTATTAATTTAACTTTAACACTTATTTTAACCTCTTCTTTAATTCAGCATAAATTTCTTCTACGGTAAAGGGTAAGCCATCATAGCGTAAAATCTTATCTTTAATCTCTATCCCGGTTTTCTGGGTGATTAATTGCCCCAGCTGGCCGCTATAATTATTTTCAATTAGAATTAAACCTTTAGAAGCAGCTAACAATTTCTTGACTTCTTTAGTTGGAAAGGGCCAAAGATATTTCAAAGCTAAACAATTTAATTTCTTAGAATCTAATCTTTCCATGGCTTCTTTAACTGCCTCAAAATTATTTCCCCAACAAAGAAGAGTAGTTTTAGCTTTCTTATTTCCAACCAATTCTGGCTGGGGCAATTCTTTAGCTATCAGATCTAGTTTATGCATCCTTCTCTGCATCATCTGGATGCGAATTTCTGGCTCTTCGGTGATATAACCAACGGCATCGTGCTCATCTCCGGCACAGGTATACATTCCGTTTTTAGTCCCGGGGATGGTTCTAGATGAATTATCGTATCTCTTAAACAATCCGTCCGGATTTAAATCTGAAGTTTTAACCTCTGGAAGAAGGTTTATTCTTTTAGTAGAATCAAACCTAAACTCTTTTTCTTCTTTTACCAGGTCTAAACTCTGAAAACTTTCCGCCAGATGTTTATCCACTAAAACAATTACCGGCAATTGATATTTTTCTGCCAGATAAAAAGCACGTTTAGTTTCAGTATAACACTCTTCTGCATTCCGGGGAGCGACAACCACTTTAGGAAAATCTCCAGGAGCAGCATTAAGTACAAATAATAAATCGCCCTGTTCGGTTTTAGTAGGTAATCCTGTAGCCGGCCCTGGCCTCTGCCCTTCGATAATGACCAAAGGAATTTCTGCCATTCCCGCTAAGCCTAATGATTCTACCATCAAAGCGAATCCTCCGCCAGCAGTAGCGATCATAGCTCTCGCTCCAGCATAAGATGCACCCAAAGCCATACTGATTACAGCAATCTCATCTTCAGGCTGGACCACTTTCAGATTTTTGTTTTTAATCGCTTCCTGCACCAGAGAGTGAAGTATTCCAGAAACTGGAGTCATGGGATATTGAGCATGAAAAGTTAATCCTGCTTTTAATGCTCCCTTAACGATAGCATCTTTTCCAGTAAGATAAGCTAAATTAAACTTGCTGGAAAGAGGTTTAATTTGAATTTTAGTAGAAGTTAACCCGAAACCAGTTTTAGCTGCTTCTAGGAACATTTTTTGTAATTCTAATTTATGCTTAAACTTTTCCTGGACTGCTTCAGATAAAAGATTAAAATCGAGACCTAGAGCTTTAACTATCGCTCCCACAAAAATTGCGTTCATTAACGTAATATGCCCCTGCTTTAATTTCTGCCAGGGAAGGGAAACAGAATTAACTGATTTCTTTCTTTTAAGTGCAGAAGAATATTGCTGGTCGTAAAAGATAATTCCTTTCTCAGCTACAAACTCCTGATGTTTGGTTAAGGTAAACTCATTGAAAGCTAATAAATAATTAATCTCTTTAGTTTCTGCTTTTACTGGTTGAGTACTAACCCGAAGATTATGATAATTATGTCCCCCTTGAATCTGGGAAGCGTATTCTTTACTAGTAAAAAGATGGTACCCTAACCTAAGAAAAATCTTAGCCAGAATCTCGGCGGTAGTAGCAGTACCCTGGCCGGCCTCTCCGCCAATCCTTATCGTAAACGATTCTGCTGCAAGTGGTATTGCGCTCATAATTTCTGATAAACCTCTTCTGCTTTCTCCAAAGATTCAAAACTGCCCACATCAAACCAATGCTGATCAAAAACAAAACCGTGCACTTCAGAAGATTTAACCAGATGTTTGACTAAATCCCCGGGATTATCAGCCTTGCCTACTTTCAGGGCCTGCTCGACTAATTTTAAATCTGATTTACTGAAGAGATAGCAGGCAGTAGCGGCCAAAGTACTTTTAGGTTCAGCTGGCTTCTCCTCAAAATTAATTATTTTAGTTTTATCTAATAAAGCTGTGCCATAACGTTTTTTCAATTTTTCTTTATCTTTGATATCAAACAAGGCCACATGCGATTTCTGTTTTTTAGTAAAAGAATCCAAGAAAGACTTTAAAGAGAAGCCAAAGAGATTATCGCCGGCAATGACCAATAAATCTTCATTGATCTCTTCTTCATGAAGTACAAAATTTAAGTCCCCTACTGCACCCAAGCGATCCTGATTAGAAATCGTTCCGTCATTGATCAGTTTTATTTTTTTGGGATAGGTATAATGATTTAACCAGACCTGAAACTGGTGATGAAATCTAGCGTTAGTTACGATTAAAATCTCTTTAATCTCGGGAACGGATTTAATTTTTTCTAGAATATGCTCTACGATAGGCTTATCGGCCACTTTCAGAAGCGGCTTAGGCTGATCCTGGGTTAAAGGGTAAAGTCTGGTGGCGTATCCGGCAGCTAAAATTAATGCTTTGATTGTTGATCACCTTCTTTCGAGTAAGATGGTCTAGAAACGTTCACTAGCTTTAAAAGGCTTGTGGAAAAAGGTTATGATACAGGATATAAGAAAAACAAGAGTGGACAGCTTACCAGGTTTCCCGCGTAGTGCAGTACACCCCAATACGGAAGCGTTCTTAATTTCTGTGTTCGAAATGGGAACAGATGAGCCACGCCCCTCTGGCCGTCCGAATAGTTCACAAGAGGGCTTATTTATAAAGATTTTGCTTAATTCTTGACTCTTATTTCACAACTATTTAAAAAGCAAAAAGTTTACTTCCCAAAAGATGATAGATACAGCTATTATTCTTGCCGGAGGTTTAGGTACGCGATTGAGACCGCTTACTGAAAAAACCCCAAAACCTTTACTGCCGATAAAAGATAAACCCATTGTTTTGCATATCATCGAGAACCTAAAGAAGTATGGGATCCAAAATATTATCCTGGCTATCGGCTATAAAAATGAGCAAATCCAAAACTATTTTAAAAATGGTTCAGCGTGGGGCGTAAATATAACTTATTCTATAGAAAAAGAGCCCAGGGGCACCGGGGGAGCAATCCGAGAAGCGGCAGAAGGGTTAACCAAACCTTTTTTCCTAGTCTGGGGAGATAACCTGATGGATTTAGATTATAACGAGATGTATAAATCTTACCTTAGAGATGCACCCCAAGTAACCATGGTCCTAACTCCCCGAGAAGATGTAGAAAATTTCGGAGTGGCAAAATTAGAGTTAAGCAAGATAATTCATTTTGTAGAAAAACCCAAACGAGAAGAGGCACCCAGCAACTTAATCAATGCCGGGGCTTTTGTCATCGATCCAGAATGCCTGAAAATTTTACCTCTTGGAATATCTTCCATGGAACGAGACTGTTTTGAGAAAATTGCCCCTCTGGGAGAAATCTCTGCTTATATCCACCAAGGACAATGGTTCCCCACGGATACTTTAGAGAAATATCGGCATGCCAATGAGAATTTTAAGGTGTTACGATAAAAAATGGAAATTAACCCTTTTGTCTTTAGGAATTATGATATTCGCGGAATTGTAGGGAAAGATCTAGATGTAAAAAAAGTTGAAGCTATCGGTAAGGCCTATGGAACATTTTTGCAGAGAAGAAAAATAAGACAGGCAGTAGTGGGAAGAGATTGCCGGCTAAGCGGAAAAGAATATCAAAAAGCGCTGATAAAAGGGCTTAATTCTGTAGGTATTAATGTTATTGATCTAGGAATGATCTTAACCCAGATGATGTATTATGCCCAATATCGTTTTCAAACCAATGGAGGAGTGATGGTCACTGCCTCCCATAATCCTTCCAATTATAACGGGTTTAAAATGGGAATCGGTTATTCTTTAACCACCGGTCCGGAAGAGGTTCAAGAAATTAAAGAGATCGTAGAAAAAGAGAATTACTTTATTCCGGAAGAAAAAGGATCTATCCAGAAAAAAAATATTACTGAAGATTATTACCAAGACGTATTAAAGAGAGTCAAACTTAAGAAGAGGTTTAAAGTTATCGTAGATTCCGGGTGCGGAACTACGGGCATCTTCATCCCAGAAATCTTGCGCAGGGCAGGATGTGAAGTAATTGAAAAAAATACCCTAATAGACGGAAGTTTTCCAGTAGGAACTCCTGATCCCACGGCTAAAGTGACCATGGATCGAGTAAGTAAAGCGGTTTTAGAAGAAAAAGCGGAAATCGGCTTAGCTTTTGATGGGGATGGAGATAGAATCGGAACCGTAGATGAAAAAGGTAATATCCTCTGGAATGATGTCTTAGTGGCAATCTTTGCCCAAGAGATTTTAGGAAGATTTCCCAATTCAAAAATAGTCTATAATACTTTATGCTCTCAGGTGGTCAAAGAAGTAATCAAACAAAGTGGAGGTATCCCCTTAATCTGGAGAACGGGCCATTCTTTTATTAAATCAAAAATTGCTAAAGAACGGGCAGCTTTCGGAGGCGAACTTTCTGGTCATTTCTTTTTTGCGGATAATGCTTATGGTCATGACGATGGAGCTTATGCGGTATTAAGAATTTTAGAATATCTCTCAGAGAGAAATCTTTCTTTAAGCCAGCTCTATGAAAGTTTTCCAAAATATATCTCTTCTCCTGAAATAAAGATCGGTTGCCCTGACGATAAAAAAGTTGCGGTGATTAAAGACCTTTCGATTAGATTTAAAGCTGATTTTCCTGGCGCCAGCGTTATCGATGATAATATTATCCCCGGAGATGACGGAACACGAATAGATTTTGAAGATGGAATGATTATTTTCAGATATTCCCAGAATGGACCTTATTTAACCATTAAATTTGAAGCGAAAGATGAAGAGACTTATGAACAGAGAAGAAAATATGTAAAAGCAATTTTAGAGAGATATCCGGAAATTATCTGGGAAGATGAACTGTGCGTGAATCTGGAATGTTTAAAGTAGCTAAAAAGAACAAATTGTATTATTGAGGGTAGTATTCTAAGACTAACCCGATTTATCCACCAAACCTTTTTAAATAAAGTATCATTATTGATACATATGGTTCAAAATAGAGACAATATTAAATTAGAAATTATCGGAGCACTAATTCGGCAACCTTTGCATGTACGAAGAATAGCTTCGCAATTAAGCCAATCGCATTCTACCATTGCCCGAGCATTGATTGAGCTAGAAAAAGAAAATGCAGTAAACTCTCAAATCGTCGGTAAAAATAAGCTGTACTCACTAAAGAAAAACTTAACCGGAAAAAGTTATATCTTTCGGGCTGAGTATTACAAACAGGGAAAACTGCTGAAGAAATATCCCTTATTAGAACCTATTCTAGAAGACTTGCTGGACAAAGGCAAAGAGAATATCCTGGTCCTCTTTGGAAGCTACGCCAAGTTTACGCCAAAAGCAGATAGTGATATTGACCTGTACATAGAAACAAAAAACATTAAATTAAAGAAAGAACTAGAAAAGATAAATTCTAAACTGGGTATAAAGATAGGAGAATTAAACCCTGAATCAGTACTTATCAAAGAAATTATAAAGAACCATATTATTTTAAGAGGAGTAGAGGGGTTTTATGAGAAAACACGATTTTTTAAAGAAATTAAGTGAAGAAAATAAGTTAGAATTAGTTGAAGAATCCGAAGAGATTTGTAAATCGTATTTAATCAAATCCGAGAATTGTTTTAAATCAGCGAGAGTACTGCTAGAAAGCGAACTTTATGAGAACTCTATGGTTAATTCTTATTATGCTATGTATAATGGGACGATTGCCTTGCTATTTAGATGCGGAATAAAATGCGAAAATCATTCTGTCGCGTCATTTCTATTAGGAGAACTGTTCGGTATGACTGCCACCAAAATTATCATAGAACAAGCAAAGAAAGATAGAATCGACCAGCAATATTATATCAATCCTGCTGATGACTTAGAAGTTAATGCAAATACAGCAAAACAAATGCTCTTGGAAGCAGAAAATATAATTTTAGAACTTAGGACAGAAATAAATAAACTTTCTTCTTCAGATGTTATAAAAATCCGCAATAAATTTAAAGAGCTAATTTAAAATAAACAAAAATATGGAAAAAGAAACCCTCCAAAAATACCTTCAAGCCGGCAAAATCGCAGCGGAAGCGATGGAATACGGAAAATCTTTGATCAAACCAGGAGCGAAAATAAGCCAAATTCTAGATCAGGTGGAAGAAAAAATTGTAAAATTGGGAGGAAAACTAGCTTTCCCAGCTCAAATCTCTCTAAATGAGTTTGCAGCCCATTGCTGTGCGGATTTAAATGATCAAACTACATTATCTAACCAGTTAGTGAAATTAGATGTGGGAGTACATATCGATGGTTGTATTGCAGATACGGCTTTAACTGTAGACTTGTCGGGAAAATATGGGGAGTTAGTCAAAGCCAGCCAAGAAGCGTTAGATAATGCTTTAAAGATAGTTAAACCAGGAGTTACTTTAGGAGAGATCGGAAAAGTTATCCATCAGACCATTACCGCTTACGGTTTTTCTCCGGTACGCAACTTATCTGGGCATGGGCTAGGAAAATACGAAATCCATACTTCTCCCTCAGTGCCTAATTTCGATAATGGCAATAAGAAGGTGTTAAAAGAAGGAGATATTATTGCTATTGAGCCTTTTGCCTCCACCGGCTCGGGAATGGTCCAGGAAAGTTCTCCAGCCACAGTATTTAGTCTAGTAAATGATTTTGGGATGAGAGATCCGATTACTAGAACCATTCTTTTAGAGATCAAAAAACAAAAAGGATTACCCTTTGCCAAAAGATGGCTAGAACGGAAGTTTACTACTGCTAAAACCAATTTTGCCCTGCGGCAATTGACTGCAGCAGAATGCATCCAGCATCATGCCCCCTTATTTGATTCTGCTCGGGGAATGGTCTCTCAGGCAGAACATTCGGTGATAGTTGGGGAGAAACCGATTGTGTTTACGAAATAGAAAGATTTAATAATATCATTGTTTTTATTTAATAAATGGTTAATAACGATGCCAAAATTTTAAAGCCACTTGATTCACTTTATAATAAGTTAGGTGAAATAGAAAAATATCTTATGAATATGCATATAATTGCAGGAGAATTACAGGAAGAAGCTCCTTTTAAAGAAAATAATTCTAAAAAGGTTAGAAAAATCATTCGAGGAGGATTACTTGCTCCCGCCAGAAGAAATATTTTAAAGCTAAATAATTGTTTTACTGAAGTAACTGGGCTGATGGATTTTTATCCACAATATGGTGAAAAAATCACCTCCAGATCTATCTATGATCAGCTAAGAAAAGATTGGAAAAATAATCGCAACATTAGAGTTTACTTGGGAGAAATTAATCTTCATCTTAGTGATAATCATGAAAACCCATTTATCAAAGCAGCTAAAGAAGGGTTATATGGTGACTTAAAAAAAGAAAATTTTGAGGGATTGATGGTAACTATTGTTGCATTGCTATCGATTGTACGTAAGTTAAAACAAGACACAGTAGCTCTTAGACGTTCGTATGTGAATTATGGGATTGATCGTGGTGCATTCTAGGTCCAAACGAGAAGCCGATAGTGTTTACGAGAGTTTAAAGTTTTATATTCTCACTTAACAAATTCTACTTTCTCCCGACCTTTAAATTGATTATCACCGGTTAAAAATTTGATTCCTTTTTCTAAAGCTAAACAATACCCTAAACAATCAGCATAAGACAAATCTAATTTTTTGTGCTGTTTTTTTAACTGCATGGCTTTTTTGATGGTTTCTGGAGGGGGTTCTATTCGTAGGGGATAAAGCTTGTTTAATACCATGCCTGCTTTTTCTTCACCAGCTTCATTTAGTACAGAATAATAAATCTCCAGAAGATTTAACAAGGTTAAAATCCCGGTATGCTCTTCAAAATAATGGGTAAATCGCGGATTGTTCTGCAAATATTCTATTACAGCATAACTATCGTAAAAGAAGACAGTCATTTGAAGCAATGGGAAGTTTTCATTTCCATCCCGCCCTCATTTCCTCTTTGAGCTGTTGTGCCGATTTAGAAAACTTAACTAAGCCTCTAAGCGAAGCGAGATTTTGGGTAGGATTTATTTTTACTATAATTCTCTGATTTTCGTGCAAGTGCTCTTCTTCAACTACTTCTTGAGGGATAGTAATACCTAAAGAATTCCCCCATTTTCTGGTTATTGCTTCAATTTCGGTCATATCAGTCTAATTAAAGTATAATTATATAAGCTTTTCGAAAAAATTTAATCCCATTCAATCTGAATCCTGGTTCCCCGCAAATTCTGTTCTAGTTCAGACTTTCTTTTTTTATCCAATTCCCGCTCCTGATCTAAAGCGCCCTCTAAATCTAAAAAAGGCTCCACCCGTAAAATACTAATTCGATCTCCAGAAGTTTTACGTAAATAAGCAGTGACATCTTTTAATTGCTTAAAAGTTTGACAGGTTTTAGGATCATAATAAAGTTTACCCCGAAGATTAAGGACGTAATCAGCAGTTCCCTCCCGATAAAATAAACCGAATTCTTTAGCCATAAAAGATAGAATTCTATCTGGATTTAAAAAGCATTTGTCTTCTTCAGTCTAGGTAATAGGACATATACAAACAAAGCTCCAGACAGAATAACCAGCCAGAAAACAATCCAACCAATGATCCGGAAAGCGAAAAGGATTAAGTTGAGGATAAGGATAAAAAGAATAAAGTAACCGATAATCTTTAAAGAGTTCTTTGATTTCATTTTAATTTAATCTTCTTAATTACTTCTTTTAAGGTTAATAAAAATTGATCTCCGCTAAGCATATCTCTTAAGAGAACTTTATTTTTCTTCAGCTCATCTCCACCTAAAATAATGCAATAAGGAATCCCTAAAGCTGAAGCATATTCTAAATTCTTTCCTACACCCCTGTTGTTTAGGTCCATATCAACGTTAATTCCTCTTTTCCGCAACTGTTGTACTACCTTCAGCGATTCTTTTATGGTCTGAATAGGAATAACAAAAACTTTAGCTAAAGACTTCTCTTTGAACTCCTGCTTAGCTTTTAGGACATCCAATATTGTAGATAATCCGAAAGCAATCCCCACTGCTGGAATTTCCCTGCTTCCACCGGCAAACTTGCCTACCATTTGGTCATAACGACCCCCTCCAGCAATAGAAGAGGTTACTGGACTGTTTAATGCAAATACCTCAAACACAGTTCCAGTGTAATAACCTAATCCCCGAGCTAAAGAAGCTTCAAATTCTGCACATTTAACTTTCAGGTTCTTCAGATAGCCAAACAAGTCTTCCAATTCCTGCAGGCCTTGCTTGGCTTCGTCGGATTTAATTTTCTTCTTCAATTCTTTTAAAGCAATTTTCTCTTTCAGCAATCCTAACAATTTTTTGGCTGGGGTTTCAGAATATCCACGCTGCGATAATTCTTCCGCTACTCCTTTCGCTCCGAGCTTTTCCAGTTTATCAATAGCGATAATCGCTGATTCTTTTTCTTGGATTCCGCACTGCTCCAAAATGCCGTTGAGTAATTTACGATTGTTTACTTTGATGATTATATCTATACCCAAACTCTGAAATGCATCTTGTACTAACGCTAACTGCTCTGCCTCTGCCAGCATTCCTTTTACTCCGATGGTATCAATATCACATTGCCAGAATTGGCGGTATCTGCCTAACTTCAAAGGTCCGTCACGAAAGACCGGACCCATTTCATAACGCTTGAAGGGCAGCTTTAATTGCGAGTTCATCGCTACATATCTCGCTAACGGAACGGTTAAATCGAATCTTAAGGCCAGCTCTCTGTTTCCCTGGTCTTTCAGCTTAAACGTCTCTTTCAGGACATCGCTCTCTTCTCCTGCTCCGCCTTTAGCAGTCAGAGTTTCCCAGCGCTCCAAGAGCGGAGTTTCCAGAGGAACGAAGCCGTATCTCTCGAATGTTTCTTTCAGAGTATCCAAGATACGGTTAACTACTATTTTCTCTTCCGGAGGGACGTCCCGGACGCCTTTAGCTAGTTGAAGTTCCATGTTAGTTTACCTCACGAGTTAATTGTCTCATTTTTATATATCTTTTGCTGGCAGAAACTAAAAAGTTCTGACCTCTACTCTCTCCCATAATGATTCATTTAATTCTCTCAGTTCTAATAAACTTATTTTTCTCGGTTTAATAATGGGTTTATACTGCTCTATCCATGGTTGATATTTCTCGCCAACCGGTTCATTCAGTCCAAATACTTCATCTCTTGTAACATACTCCATTTTCGTTTCCTCCGCGTTTTGAGCCCGCACGGCTTTTGTTTGTTTTTATTTTTTGGTTTATTTTTGTTGAATAGAATAGTGCCCTAAGTTTAGATTTAGAGCCAGAACTAATGATGATGAACTAAATTAGAAAAAAGAGGACGGGTGGAGGGAGTCGAACCCTCGTCCAAAGCTCCACAGGCTTCTATACTAACCGTTGTACGACACCCGTCATAAACAGAATTATAAACTAGACTTCTTTTAAAAACATTTCTCAAATAATCTCTTCCAAAAAAAATTCTCCCAGAGTTAAAACTAGCGAAATCAGAATTACTAACAGTGAATACAATCAGCTCTGGTTTGAATCATAATTAGTAAGAATAATAAAGAAGTATATAAATCTTTCTTGTTAAAACTGGTTAGGAGTTACTAATCTTTAGGTTTGAGAATACAAATATTAATATTCAGCTAACTTCCAACAAAATGCAAAAATGTTCCAAGCTTGTGAATATCCCACTATTGATTTGGCAATAAGCCAAGCCTATGATAGTTTAGTTCATGCTTTAGGAGAACAACCAAGTACTGCTATTACCTGGGCTTTCTTACAATATGAATCTTTAAGCAAAATTATTCGAAGAGTGGATACTCCAGGAATTAATCGCCAGGAGAAACCATTAATGGAAGAAGGAGACACTGAATATAAGATACTTGCTGAACATAATCTTCCCGGAAAGGTTTGTGAAGCGGTGTTTGGGGCTGGAGCAACTAATGCTTGGCTTAAGACTATTGATAGTTGTACTGAAGACCAATTTACTCCCTCGGAAAGGTATCAAGAAGTAATTTCTCATCCTATCCAAGATTATCTGAAAGCGGTTAGAATCGATGCCTATCGCTTTTACTTAGTTGTTCCAGAAGAGGTTAAATTATATGGAGAAGCTCTAGGGATATACAGGGAAGACTGGAAGAATAAAAGTTCAGAAAGAAAAAGCTTAATTCTACCAGTCATAGACCAAATCAGAAAATATGCTTGGACTGATTTAATAAGAGAAAATTAAACCACCAATACTTTCTGCTTCCTGACCACTTTAACTTTCATCCAGGTGGTATAACCTAAGAAATCCCCTCCCGCCTGAAGAGGGAAGGGAACTTCGCTACTGAGAGTGATTTTCTTGCCCTTCAGAGGCAATAAAGGATTGCGCTGCAGGTTTAATCCAGCGAGAACCAAAGCCCATAAACGCGCTGCTTTATTCAAGAAAAGATTATGGGTGTTGATCACTGCAGAGCCATAAACCAAATTATCGTCCGGTCTTACTTCTCCGGGGATAGAGCGGAGATTATAACCATAATAAGGAATCTTAGCTAAAACTAAATTGACGCAATTGTTTAATTTCTGCTTTTTCCCGTCAATCTCACAGATAAAATCATAGTCTGCTTTTGCTCTTAGCGCAGCCTGGCAGCCGGCTTTAAAATAATCATAAAAACCTGAAGAAGTGCGTTTCTGGCTTAAGCGCATCACTTCTGCATCAACCCCTAAAGCCAGAAAAGTGGTCTGGACCTTGCCTTTATCCCATTCTAATTCTAAAATATCTAATTCTGTCTCTCTAAAAGGAAATCTGGAACGCAGATATTCAAAGCGCTTACCTCGATAAAAATAAGAGTATAAGGCATTGCCTGCACCGAAAGGAAAGAAGCCTAAAGCTTTATCCCAAAAGGGCCTATAATTCAAAGCTGCTTCGAAAGAGCCGTCTCCTCCGGCGATAATTAGGTGAGGATGGTTTTTGACTAAGTTAAGATTTCCGGCGAACATATCAGAAGATCCCAGCGGTAAATAGACTAAAGAAGCTTTCCTGCGCTTAGCGAAAACTTTCAAGAGATGCCGACGATATTTGTTTAAGTAGCCTCTAGATTTCCTGCTGGCTAAAATTAAGATATTTTCTGTTTCTAGCTGTTGGCCTAATTTTCTGCTCTGGGCTGCTCCCCGAAAATAAGTGATAAAAAAATAAAAAATTGAGATTAATCCGATTAAAATTGCGCCAAAAGTAGCGAAGAGGATAAGTAAAGTGGCCATGACAAATAAAATGCTATCAATCAATCCGGCATTAACTAGATAGCTCTCTCCTAAGAAACCAAAGAGGATCAATAATTGGAACTGGTAGACTAAATGGCTGTAAGTCCTCTTCTCTTTGATGAGAATATTATCGTGGGAAGATAAGCCTCTAAAGATAGTAGTGATAATATCTCTAGAGATAAAAAAAAAAAAAATCCAGCCAGAAAAATCATCTCGCCAGGTAAAATAGAGCAATGATCCGAAAACTAAAGTCTTGTCAGCGAATAAATCTAAGAAAGAACCAACCTTACTGGTTTCTTTCCTAAGTCTGGCCAGATAACCATCCAAAAAGTCGCTGATTAAAGCTAAGATAAACAGTAGAAGGGCTAACAAAGAAGCTAAAGCGGTTTCTTGAACGAGAAGGTAGATAATTATCGGAACAATTCCTAGGCGGGACAGGGCCAAAAGGTTAGCTATTTTCATATAAGATTAGCATAAAAAAAGTAGGTTTAAAAGGTTTTGGGAAAGATTCTACATTCCCTCCATTGTCTAGGTTCATTGGATTTGTCACCCCCTTTTAATCCTGTGGGATTAAGTGGGGTGAATGAAACTGCAAAATCCAATGATTATTATCGAACTACGTAAATTTTACCTAGAAAATAAATGGAATCATAACGAAGTTCGAA
>DATDTM010000049.1:0-44199 GCA_035290865.1 Candidatus Nanoarchaeia archaeon | reverse complement strand
ACAATGATTTAGAACTGTTCAGAATGAGATATAATCATTTTAGGCCGCATAGCAGCCTAAAAGGAAAAACACCTGGAGAAGTTTATCATAACTTTGCCAATATTTTTTAGGGTAGGGACATATGTCCCGACCTTATACACTTTTAGTTAGGGTGGTTTCTTCGGAATTTTTAGTAACCTTTTTAAAAAGAGAGGACTATTTAGATCTTAATGAATCTAATTGGGGTGAAATAAAATGGTAGCATGGTGGATTATTTTAGTGATAGTATTAGCAGTTATAGTTTTAACAGTAATTTTAATCTATAACAGTTTAGTACGCTTAAAATTAAGAGCAGAAAATGCCTGGTCTCAGATTGATGTCCAGCTGAAAAGAAGGTATGACCTTATTCCGAACTTAATCAGTACGGTCAAAGGCTATATGAAGCATGAGAAAGGAGTATTGACTGAAGTGACTAATGCCCGTACTGCCTTAATCAGCGGAAGTATGAAAGATAAAGCTAAAGCTTCTAATCAGATTACTGAAGCTTTAAAATCTATCTTTGCAGTAGCAGAAAGCTATCCGCAGCTGAAAGCTAATGAGAATTTTATGCAATTGCAGGAAGAGTTATCAGGTACAGAATCAAAAATAGCTTATTCCAGACAATTTTATAATGATAGCGTGATGGAACTGAATCAGGCTATCAAGACCTTTCCTCGCAATATCTTAGCCGGAATGTTTAACTTTGTAGAGAAAGAGTTTTTCGAGACTGCTAAAGAAGAAAAGAAAAATATCAAAGTTGAATTTTAATTTTTTTATTTATTTAACTTGATTATATCTTTTTATCTGTCTAAAAATGGGAATCTATGATGAAATATCTGCTAACCGCTGGAAAACTGTTTTGTTAGGGATAGTTTTCTTTGCTTTAATCACTTTTATTGGTCTAGTGGTAGGATTATTTTACGGTTCCACTTCTTTCGGCTTGATTTTAGCTTTAGTCATTGGTGGGTTGTATTTTTTATTTAGCTATTATGCCGGAGCGGGAATGATCCTGGCCATGAGTCATGCTAAAGAAGCTAAAAAACCAGAACATGCTTATTTGATCAATCTGGTAGAAGGATTATCTATCGCTGCAGGGTTGTCTAAAGTGCCTAAAGTTTATGTGATGGAAGATTCGGCCCTGAACGCTTTTGCTACGGGCAGGAATCCGGAAAACTCAGCAGTGGCAGTGACTAGCGGACTGTTAAGCAAGCTCAACAGACAGGAATTAGAAGGAGTGATTGCCCACGAGATATCCCATATCAAAAATTATGATATCCGAGTGATGATGCTGGCTGCAGTAATGGTGGGAGTGACAGTATTGCTTTCTGATTTTTTGTTACGGAGCTTTTTATGGGGCGGGAAAAGCAATGATCGTGAAAATAATGGCATGACTTTAGCTTTGATTGTTCTGGGGGTGGCTTTAGCGATACTCTCTCCTTTGATTGGAGAGATGATCAAATTAGCCATTTCTCGCAAACGAGAGTTCTTGGCAGATGCTTCCGGAGCTTTGTTGACTAGATATCCGAAAGGGTTAGCTGATGCCCTGCGTAAGATCAAGAATGATCCAGATCCTTTAGTGGATACGGCTAATAAAGCCACTGCTTCTTTATTTATCTCTATGCCCTTCCGACATAATGGGAAGAAAACTTCCTGGATGCAGAATTTGTTTAGCACGCATCCGGACATTAACGAACGAATTAGAAGATTAGAAGGAATGTGAATAATTATTTAACTCAAATATTTTCTAACCAAACCGACTATTCCAGGAGATTTTGCGACTTGGTGCACCCCGGATTTGGAAATGATATCTATATCATTAGCTATGGCTGCATGTAGAACTCGACAGACTAAATCTGCGGCTATAGGAAGAGTATAAGGGAAGCCGATTAAACTTAAACCAGATACAACTAATAAAGCATCGTATTCTTTCCCTCTTTTGTTTGGATCTTTAGAAAGAAATTCTTTCATCTCAGACTCAGTTCCTAAAAAGTAGCTTCCTACAAGAGTATCATCAATGGCCATTATTGATTAAGTTTTCAGTCCAAATTTAAATATCTTATGAATCTGGACCGGTCTTGATGAAGCAAATAATGATAATATTATTACAGTTCCTGAAACTTTATATAATATATGCTTCAGTGGTTTAAAAATGGGTGGAGAAGAGCAGGATTTAAAGCCAATTTTAGGCAGAGAAGGGTACTTAGAACGATTAACCCAGGCTAGCTTTCAAGTTCGGGTTGAAGAAGGGCAAGCCCAGCTATTGATACCAGACTTTGCTTATTCTGGATTTCTTCGCCCGGAAACTGCCCGAATCAGGCTTTATTCTCAAGGAAAAGAAACGGTTTTGGTTCTAGAAGTAAAAAATAATTTTAGTGCGGGAATCTTAGACTTAGGGGGAGAAGCAGTTAAGACGAAAGAAAATGGCTCAGCTCCAACGGAGTTAGATTCGGATACAGCGGTTTATTTTAAGTATCAAAACCATCCCGGAGCACTCATTGCTCTAGAAAAAGTTAGAATCGGAAAAGGTGCGGATTCGGAATACGGCTTTAAAAAAGTGTTTAACAATAGAAAAGACCTGAAAGAATATTGTTCTGCTCAGGATTCTTCTGAGGAGGAAGATCTTTCGGTTTTATTGGAGAGAGCAGAGAAAGTTTATGGAGATTTAGAAGAGAAAGGTTTAGAATATAATTCTGGAAATGAAGACTTCGCTGAAGATGAAACTCGTTCTGAAACTACTTTAACGGACTCGAGACCTGCGAAAAGAAAGTCGGAATTTACAGCGGTTACAGCTATCGCTGATTGGTTCCAAGGCTGTCTAAACCAGAATGAAAGCGGAAAACTGCTCACCCACGAAGAGGAAGTGGAACTTGCTAAACAGAGAGATAGAGCAGATTATCTTAAAGGTTATGCTTTTGCTGCTGCCCAGACAGCAATGGCAGTTTATTTCCCAGATGAGATATCACCATTATTTGCGGAAGCTTATGCGGTTTTAGAAGCAATCATTTCTTCGGATGAAAATGGACTGCAAAATCTATTTCCCAGATATTTTATTGGAAGAAATGTCAAGGGTAATTATCTTGGTTCTGCCCAGGAGATTTTCCCGCAATTGGAAAAGATTTTGGCTTTACAGGAAGCAATCCAAAGAGAGAGCAGGGGTTTGAACGATTCTTTAAATTTAGGATTTCCAGAAGATTTTTTGAAGGCTTTAAATGCAGGCTTTGCCGAACCGGATTCAATTCCAGCGTTGAGATTAAAGAACGGAGAAACTGGACTTCAATCTAAATTATCTGGTTACCAACAATTATTGATTAAGGTTCCTTTCCAAGATAAAGTTAGAAAACAAATCTTAACCGAAGCTCTTTCTACGATCTTGGAACTTGCTGAGTATCATGCAGAGCAGAAGAAGAGGGGATTATCTCTAGAAGAGAAAGATAATTTCAGTCTAATCTTAAACTGTTCCCGAGCTTATCAGCGGGGAAACGATCTTTACGATCGAACCATCGATCAATTTATGGCTAAAAATTATAGGTTATGTTTCAATATAGCCGGGCGGATGAGTGCGCGAAGTGGCGGAGAACAATTACAATTATTTGATTGTTTTCAGGATGGGGTGGAAGGACTGAAAATTGCAGCTAAATATTTTGAATGGAAGAGAGGATATAAATTCTGTACCTATGCCACCTGGTGGATTCGACAGAAAGTTGGTCGAGGGATTAAAGATAAAGTCCGAACAGTGCGCCTGCCGGTTCATGTTCATGAATCACTGAGCAAAATTCATAAGACTGCTTCTGCTCTGCGTTTGGAACTAGATCATGAACCGACACCGAAAGAAATTTCTGCAGCGACAAGTATTTCGGAGAAGAAGGTCATTCGTCTTTTGAGTATGCAGAGAGACACTATTTCTTTAGAGGGTTATGTTTCTAATGAAGATGATAGTGCAGATTCAATGCTGAAAAGTTTTCAATCTACAGATATGGAACGTTTAGACGGTTTTGTTCATCGTCCTCTCTCGCCTTTGAGACAAGCAGTTCAAGCGGAAGCGGCGGAAGTGATGAATTCTGCTTTAACCCAGTTAACTCCGATGGAAGAATTGATTATCCGCATGCGCAATGGATTAGATCCATTTAAACGAGAATATACTTTAGAAGATGTCGGAAGAGAGTTGAGCAGGACCAGAGAAAGAGTGAGGCAGATAGAAAATGTAGGAATGGATAAATTAAAAAGTATGGATAGTCTAAGATCCTGCTGGTAACTTCGGTTTCTCTAGCAATAAAGTCGTTTCCACCAATCGTTGCTGTTAAGCAACTCACGAGGAACAAAGTTCCGACTTGATTTGATTGGTGGCGCACTCCTCAGTCAAAATGTTCAGCTCTTATACATTTTGACTAATCAAATTTAAGCCGAAACTTTATAAATAAGCTTAATTAGTGAAGATTATTAATCTACTTTAAAATGGCAACAAGGTTGGAAACAGTTGGCGGTGGAAACGCGGGGTTGGAGCTAGACCAAGTTACTGCCCAAGTTTTTGAAGAGCTGCGCCTGGTTCCAGTAGTAGCCACTAAATTAGGAAACAGAAATTTTACTTTTTCTTTATTAAGTGCTTTTGTGGATGATTACGGCCAGAATTCGAAAATGATCACTTCTGCGATGATTACATCTGCGACAATTTATTTCCCTGATGTTCCTGAAATAAGATCTTACGGTCAAAGAAGAACATTATCCTCCAATGAAATGGTTTATATCGTAGCCATGAATCCTCCGATGGAAGATGCGGAAATAGAGGGTGCTGATCCTGCTGAAAGTAATGACCTTGAAAAAATCGTGAATAAAAAGAAAGGCAGGAAGCCTAAAAAGATACTTATCGGGGCAGGAGAATTAGTTTTAGCTCGGGGCAGTTTAGATCAACTGGTGAATTCCAGGCAGTTAACCTTAGATTGTTACCATCCCAATTCAACTTTCTCAGGTGTAGAAGTGCTGCGAGTTACCGGCGAGAATTGTTTAGCATTCTCTCCCCAAGCTTACTTGATTAAACTATTAAAAAAACAAAAAGAATTGGATCGGGCTTTAGCTGGTTATGGCGGTCTGAAAAGAAAATCTTCAGAGACTAACTGGGAAGAAGAAGCTAAAAAGTTAAAAGAATTGTTAAGAACCGAGAGGCTGAATCATAGACAACTATCCAGAGAATATGCGATTTTAGAAGAACAGGCAGTGGATTTAAGAATCGCCAAGGTAGCTGCCAGAGCAGAAAAAGAAAGTGAAAGAGGACAGCTTCTCTATTCTTTAGCCCAGGATTTAGTTGCTCATTTAATCAGAAAAGGGGAGTATAGTTCTGAAGGAATAATACTTTGCCCAAGTATAGAACATATCCCTATCCGAGTCAACTTTGAACGTAAACTAAGATTGGGCAATATTGATGACCAGCCTTTGCTGGTCTTTGGAGCAGATGCAAAGAGCGGTACAGATGGAAAGACTAATGGAAATGGCGATACTGTTTATCCTTCTCAGAGCATCAGATACTATACTCATTTTGGAACGACTTATGGGTATTATTTCGATGCAGAACGATTCTCCAAAGACCTTCCCTTACCGGCTTTAATGGCAAAATTGATGGAAATTGAATTGCGAGGTAAAAAAGAACTTCCTAATTTGACTCCACAGCTTCTGGAAAAGCGGGTGGCCGGTTTTACTTCAGAACATATCGATCAGGCTTTGCAAGCAAACTTATTAGCGATGGTTCTTTCCAGAGGCAGCAAATACTTTATTTGGACTTCAATACAGAATACTCTAGCAGAGATTTATCCTTATCTCGAAAGATATCATGGAGATTTTGCTAGCTCTAAACCTGCATGATTGACTAAAAAATAACTATTCCATGACCTAAAACCATTTAAAATCAAGTTTAAGTTCGAATTTAATTAAAAAAAATGACTGGAAATACTGATTTAGAAGAGAAAGTTGGGCAATTCTCAGTTCATAGAGAGCATGGGCAGGATTTAGGCAGGACCATGGCCAGGACTCTTTTTTCCGGCCCAGAGCAATGCGTATTGGAATTAGTGGCTAACTCTTATGATGCTGATGCTGAGCGGGTTCTGATTACTTACGAAGCGCAGCAGCATTCTCTAACCATTCAAGATATTGGCGGCACGGGAATGGACCGAAACGGAATAGCTGCTTTTTTCCGCATGGGTGACAGCCCTAAGAAAGTACAGCCGATCAGTCCAAAAGGAAGGAGAAGGATTGGTAAACACGGGATTGCTTCTCTGGCAGTACGGACTTTAGCGGACAGATTTACTTTAGATTCATATTGCGCAGGAGCGCATTATCATGCTGAAGAAGTTTTTGGAGAGGTAGATCAAGATAATAAAGAGATTGCGGTGGTGGTATCTCCCAATAGGAATACTCAGCAGGGAGTCACTTTAAATTTAAGCTCTTTAAAATGCTCTAAAGATCATTCTTTAAGTGTAGGTAGACTAAAAAAGATGCTGGCTACAGAGATGCCGATAAGTATAGACGGAAGTTTTGAAGTTTATCTCAATCGAGAATTGATCACTCCTCTGGAACTGGGCAAAAGCGTGTGGGAATATCTGATTGATATGGATGATCCGCGGGTAGGAAAAGTTTCAGGGAAATTATTTTATTCCAAAACGCTGAGTGCAGAGAATGTGGGAATCTTCACCAAAGTCAATGGCCGGGCAGTAGGCGGAGATAATGCAGAAAATTTCGATTTTAATAGCGCTTTTTTACAGAGAAGAATTTATGGTGTGATTAATGTGGATGGGATGGAATCAGAGATCCGTTTTGACCGCACTGCTTTCGTCAGCGGAGCAAAACGCCAAAGATTATATGTAATAGTCAATGATGTCCTAAAACAGATCAGAAACGATACGGATAAGATAGAGAACGTTCCGGAAAGTCTTGGAGCTGCTTTTTTAGAAAGAATAGTTCCGGAATTGGGAGCAAAAGCAGCTAGGGCTTTAAAGAGGAAAGAGCCAGTCCAGATTGTTTTTAGTCCGGAAGATTCAGGAGGCGTAGTTCATCTGGATAGGGATAAGGGTGTCCTGAATATCAATCCGCATGCTCCTGCTTTCACTCTTGGCGGATATCAGCTTCCGGAAGTGCGCCAAGTTTTATATCGGGCAGTAGAATTAGCTTTAGCGGAAAGTTTTATCCCCAATCCAGCAGATCAGGAGAGATTAGAACTATTTGCGTCTACCATCAATGAGACCATTCATTATTATAAACAAAAAAGAAAAAGTTTGGCAGATTTACTTCCTAAAAATTCAGAAACTGGAGATAAACCAGACTTAATTAAGAGGGTCAGTCCAGCCAGACTATATACTATGACCGAAACTGCAAGACTTACTGGGTTAAGCAATGCGGTACTAAAAAGAATTCAAGCTTCTGGAGTCATAACTGAACGTGGAGATAAAGTTTTAGGGGCAGATGTCAGCCAGTTAAGAGCTACTTTCTCGGATAAAATTTCTCTTTTCGATGCGGCCAGGGAAGCTACTGTTCCTGAAGGGGTAGTAGATTATGCCTGGTATCAAAACAGAGAAGAAACTGCAATTAATGCTCTGGAGCGTTGGGCAGAAAATCATTCTTTACCAAACTATATTGCAAATCTGGCCTCCCCAGATAAACCATCATTTTATACGGTAACCAAAAGAGCATTATCAAAATTAGTCCAATTTCTGGAAAGCAATGAGTTTTCTGATCGAGTGATGCGTCAGAATCGGATTTACGGGTATACCGCGGCCGGATTGAGAACTAGCAATAAACAGTTAATCTTTTTTGCTGCGGAATTGGAGGCAAAACCAGAAACTGATGTGGGAATAGTTCGGGCCTCTTTAGATGAAGAGCTTTCTTTTATCAAAGAGACGGATCAGAGTGCAGAAATATATTGGGAATCATATTTCGGTTCATTTGCAGATAAGTTTTATGCAGTGGGAGCAGTGGCGGTGGGAAGAGGATTGAAAGTAGTTGATTTCAGCCCATTAAAGACCGGTTTTGAACAAGCACATTATGCTGAAAGTTCTTTACTTCTCGAATGGGCAGATCAAATTAGTGTTAAACTCCTGAATAAAAGAGCGCAGCACTCGCCTTTAGTAAAAGTGCAGGAATTCCCAGATAGTTATCGTTCAATGCTTTCTGGTCTGGTTAAATAGAATCTTCTTTTAGGAATTGAAATAATAACCAGTACCAATCATAAGCCTCAAATTTCTCTCATCTTCTTCAAAGAATTAGTAAAAAAATCTTTCTTTTCAGTAATCGCAAAAGGTGAACCTCCGCCATGCCAGGTTAATCTGGGCCTGACCTGAATCGGAAAAATTCTTTCATTAGCATCATCGAATATCACTGCTGAACCTTTTACTCTAGGCAAAGTATCAATCTCCTGCTCCAGCCCCTGGCGCATGTAACTTTGGGTCAATAATTGCAAGGCTTCTACGTCCATGCGGGCGGTCAGGCGATGGGCGATGACAATATCCGATTGGGTCAGGACATCAGTATGAATCTTGGCTGGCTGCTGGGAAGCGAGAATTAAAGAAATTCCCGGCTGGCGGCCTTCTCTAAGAATGGTGATCAAAGCGTCAGTGGCAGCAGTCTTGCCTTCTCGAGGAAGGAGTTCATGGGCTTCATCCAAAGCAATCCAGACCAAAGGTTCCTGCATTTTTTCTTCTACTTCTTTAGTGAAATAATGCATGGCTGCATCTACGGTTTTAAACTCTTCAGTTTTTCTAGCTAGCATTCTTTGATTGAATAAAGTTCTACAGATCAAGCCAGTAACTAAAGCCTTAATTTCCCAGCCAGAGGCCATGGTGGCATAAGGGCTTACATCTAAAACTGTAACCTGCCCTCCGGCAACCAAATCTTTGAGTGGAGTTCCTTCTTCGGAAAAGATTTCCCAGCCCTGAGCTTTTTCGAATTGGTTGATGACCACACTTTTGATTACCTTATCGCTCTCTTGATCCTCTTTTACAGCTTCAATCAGTTCTTCAATGGAGTAACTTTTTCCTTTTCTGTTCAGCTCTTGGATAGTTTTTGTGATCAATACTCCCTCTGCGGAATTAGGATGAAGAGAGAAAGCAGTGCACCAATCTTCAGGAGCAACATCGATGGGCCGGATAGAGAAAGGGAAATCTGTGGGGATTCCTTCCTCTTTGTATTTATAGTAAAATCCCGAGGGGGTGTATATTTTTACATCTAACCCTTTTGATTCCAAGTTCCAATTTTTTAATAATTCTGCGTCCTGAAAATTAGGATATTTCATGGTCCAATAAATGCCCATAGTATCGATCAGCAGGATGGACAGATTTTGTTTGATCTCTTCGGGAAGTTCGGTGAGGCCTTCAGCGATGGCGCCCATAGTGTAAGAATTATGAACAATAATATCGTTAGCTACAAAATTATGGGTTTCTGGAACAGTTAAATCGTACACTTCAAATTCCCCTTCTAATAATTTCATAGCTACAATCTCATCCCAGAAAATATCTGAAGAGGCAAACTTTTTTAATAATTCAGATTCGTCTGCTAGAGCAATTTGGAGTAATTTCTGTCTGGAAGGGGCATAAAACTGGCTTTCTCTTAACGCTTTGGGATGAGCATAGCCAACTTTCCTACCAACCTCAGCCCAGTTCTCTGGATGATACATTTCCCAGATCTCTTTAGGAATTGTATCTACATTGGGATTTCGAACAATCTTTACAGATTCTAATAGGGCGATTCTGGCGTTTTCCTCTTTTTTGCCATAAAAACCAATTTCCTGTAAGTATTGGTTAACATTTTCGCCATAAATCTCTAATTCATGAGAATAAAATATTTTTCCGTTAAGTTTAATGTTTTTATTTCTAATCTTTGAAAGTATCCCAAATCTTAACAATAAATGTTGGACTTGGTAAATCATTTCTGTGGATGAAGAGCAATAGCTCACAAACCATTGTCCAGATTTTTTATAAATCGTACCATCACAAGAAAATAATCGATTGAGAAATAAACTTAACCTGCATTTTGGCAATTGGAATACTTCTTTTGGGATAAATTTAGTTAATGAACTTTTATTATACAACCCAAACTGTTCTACCCAATTTCTTATGGAAGAATGGGCAAACTTCGGACCGATATTAAATCTGCCCAAGGCATCTCTTTTACTATGTTCTTTGATTACTTTTTTTATTTGACTAACGCGATAACAACATTTTTTACTATGCAAATCAACTCTTAAATTAGAATCAAGATAACTTACAGATTGCTTAAATTCTTGCAATATTTTTCCATCCATATTGGAAAAAAGCACAAAGCGGTTTCCTAAATGTCCCTCTGCAATTAAATAAGATAATAATTTGATTTCATGCTCAGGCATAGAATTCTCCCCGAAAGCCTCTACTTTCCTGGGGGTGGCTATTCTGGAGCCAAAACCTAGTTCCTCTGCTGGAACCCACCCTTTTACAGTTAAAAGCGGGTGTTCTGGGGTCAGTTTAATAACTCTTCCGCTTCTCAAACCAATTTCAATAAGTTTGTTAGTTGGTCTTTTGAAGAAGTTGCTTTTTTCTCCGTTTTTAATCTTAAGATTATCGTCAAGTGTAAAGATTTCATTATCGTTATTCTCTAAATCTTTAATCTTAGCTACTGAACCATCATTTAAGGTTATAAGACTGTCTCCATGCAGGCATTTTCCTCCGCCCCTTTTTCCCACCACAAAAACAACGTGCGCGCCAGCCACATCCATATATACTGGATTAGATAGAGAAGTAGTCTGGCCCATCTTTACATATTGTTTTCCAATCAGAACTGTTCCCTGCAAGCCGTACTTCTCTACATCTTGCTTGCTTCTGCCGATAATCACCTCAAAGACCATAGGTTAGGTTATTTTATGGAAGATTAAAAAGTTATCGGAAAAAAGAAAGAAAAATAAGAAAAAATTAAAAAAACAATAATTTTACCTAAACCAATTTTTCATCCGTTAAGATATTCACTCTTGATGCTTCCCGGAACTTATTGCTGGTTCCGACCAAATGGGTTATGCCTAACTTTTCTGCGATTCTGACCAGATCCAGATCAACTGCCCCATCAAGCACCAAAGCGTAAATCCCACCGTTAAGGCTTTTGATGGTGCTGGCTAGCTCGCTTAAAGGAACTTTGCCCATGATGGTCAGGTTCGCGTCTAGTAAACAAGCTCCTCTAGTACCAAAAAGATCATCCAAAGTCTCTTTGAATTTTGCTTTCTCTTCTGAAGTAAGAATAACTGTTCTTCGTGGAGCGGAGGGGACAGCCTGGGCCATGGGCCTAGCCGGTGCGGCAGTTGAGGAAGTAGCCACTATGGGCATGGGCTTCTGAAACTTTTGTTCTGGGCGTCGATCGAAATTACCTAGATTACTCTCCGCTTTCCGGGGAATACTAGGATTGATCCTTTGGGTTAGCTTAGGATCTTGATCATTTTTTAAAGCTCCAGTGTCATCAATACCTAGCTCTAATTTAGCTTGTTCTGCGGTGATTCTTCCCCGTAAAGCTTTATGAATCTCTTTTTTAGTTATTTCTTCAACTTCTTTTCCATCAGGAGCTTTACAGACAAAGTCGATTTCAGTCACACTTAAAAGTTCTCGGATAATTAGGTTTCCGCCTCGATCTCCGTCTACGAAAAGAGTAGCGTTTTTCTTTCTGGCCAGTTCTTTGATAGTTTCCGGACAGGAAGTTCCATTCATGGCAATAGCATTCTTAAACCCTTGCCTGAGCAGGTTAAGAACATCCGCTCTACCTTCGACAATGACTATTTCCTCGCTTTCGTCTATGGCTGGGCCAGCAGCTAATTTTTCTCGACCGTATTCGGTAATTTCCATTACTCTTACGGACTGGGAAACTTCATCAGCTAGTTCCTGGGAATCAGGAAGAGTCTTGTCAGTTAATTCTCTTAACAATTCTTTTGCTCTTTCAATAACAAACTGGCGTTTGCTGATTCTGACATCTTCAATTTTTTCAACTAATACTTTAGCATTGCAAGGTCCAATGCGCTGAATGATCTCTAAAGCAGCTCCGACAATAGCAGTTTCAGTCTTATCTAAACTACTGGGAATAATGATTTCTCCGTGAGTCTTTCCGGAACTGGTAGAAACATTAACTTCGATTCGGCCAATCCTTCCGCTGCGCTGCAGCTCTCTAAGTTCAAGATCTGAACCCAAAAGGCCTTCAGTTTGGCCGAAAATTGCTCCAATCACGTCTGGGCGATCAACTACCCCTTCAATATTGATGGTTGAATGAATTATATATTTTGCTGCTACTGGGCTGATTTTAGCCATAGTTCTCAATCCTCCGTTGTTTTAGAAAAAGTGTCTAATCAAAAGTCCAAAGTTCGTATCAAGTATTTTTAAGGAATAATGGAACATGATTAAGACACTCTTTCAGTGTTTTTTAATTTTTATAGGTCATATTACTTAAAAAAAAATAGAACTAATCTTTCTCTGCTTCTTTTATCCCAAAAAAGGGAAATGAGGAAGTGAATATGAATCTATTTTTTTTTAGTAATATAGGGTTAATATGAGGCCCACCACTAACCCCTGAGTTCATCGCTTTGGCCTTGGCCGTGAACTCCCACAGGTAATCTCTGTGACGGGCTAAAGATTCAGGATGGTCTCTAATATATAAATTATTCGGTTAAGATTGAATGGGACTGGATTTTAACCCGATTTTAAGCAATATAGATTCAAATTAGAAGTATAAACCCCAGGTAAGCCCTTGCGGGCTCACTAGGGAAAAGAGGTGGTTTTAAGATGTTTGTTACTTTAGAATGATAACTACTATATAAACTTTTCGGCAGTGTTGTCCTCTCGGGGTAGTTAAAGCTAGAAAATGAGTTCTTGCTGGACTTTTGGATGGGTTAAATCCAGATAATAATCTAGGCTTCTTTTTGGATTGAGAGAAAGTGCATCCTGAGCAAATTTAGCAGTCTCTTTGCCCAGCAGAGGTTTGGTGAGGGCAATGGTTCGTTCCAGAGCTTTTTCTGCATACCTTTCCCAATCAGGTTTTATTGCTGATGGCAGCTGCAGATAACGTTTATGATAGACTATTTCTCCTTGTTCTAGGCAGGGCTCGAGAATGAAATCTCTCTTGCCTTCTTTTTGGCGGTCTATACGATACTCCTCTTCTTTAATTACTTTTACCCTATATGTTTCTTCCAGACGCCAATTGTAGAACTGGATTTCTTTCCCTTTAACATAAGCACGATAACGTTGATTATAGGCGGTTCTCCAGACTAAGTTTTCTGAGGGAACTTTTTTTTGGGTTAATTCTTTAAGGCCAGACCATAGATAGGTTAAAGCTTGATCTTGATTCCCAGCAAAAATTTCTTCTAGAAAAGATCCGTAGGTCTGCATTTCCCAGAGATTCAGCTGATTGGTAGGCTGATCATCGCGCTTGAAGCTGCGAATATATCCATAACGAGGATAGAAGATTTTTCCGTCGGCTAAATAGGCTGCAGAGATTTGATCGGTAGGAATTACTGGACAATCAGCAGCTTTAAGTTTCTCTGGATCTCCCCGTAAATAAAGAAATTTACCTTGGGTATGGATGATTTCTAAATCAGAACTTTGTAGGAATTGGTTAACCTTAGTGCTGAATTGGTTCAGGCGTGATTCGAGATTTTCCCAGCAGCATTGATAAGCTCCGAAAAGGAGACGATTTTTTTCTCTGGCTCTGGCCCATTGTTTAAACAAGAAGAAATATTCTCTGAAATCCATCCCTTCTTGTTGAAGGTAGGCTTGGTCAAAGCCGGTAAATACAGTTCTAAAATCTTTTTGGGTCAGGCTGCCGCGATGGACTTTTTCGCCTAGATCCCGCGCTTTTAAGACGTTATAAGTTCCACCAAACATAACCTCTAATTTTGGTTCTCTTTTCCCAGCCATTTTATGAAATTTATCTTGTTCGTATTGCTGGGCAGCATAGTCGGTCCAGATCCAGCTGGTCAGAGCATCTTCATATTGAGCCAAGAAGAAATGACGCTGGGGGTCAGCTCGATGAGAATCAAGATAGCGATGGAATTCTTCTGCCTCTGGCAAGAGGGGAGCGAGATCTTCTCGGAAAGCTTTTCCTAAAGGTAGAAATACTTGGATAATTTGTTCTATTCTACCTTCGGCTTTAGCTGGGAAATTTTTTTGGACGATTCTTTCTAACTTATCTTTTACCCGCTGTTCATATTCAGTAATGGCTTTGAAGGGGGGAAAAGCTGCGGAATAAAAAGTGCCTACTTTCTCAAAAAATTTTCGTTCTAAATAATCCTGGATGCGATTAGGATTATGAGCCAGCAGGAAAAAGTCTATCTTGAATAATTGGGAGAGGAAAGATAGATCTTCAGCTCCGTGAGTGAAAAAATCACTTTCCCAGATCTTTTCCAAAACTTTAATATCTTCTCGCAGGTAAGCAGCGATAATCTCGGGAGCTGGCCTATCTGCAAGCATGACCGCTACTTCTGGAGAGGGGATGTATCTTGAATCTCTTCTACAGATTCTTTCAAGTTCTGCCTGTTGTTGATAATTAATCTGTTTACTAAAAGCATTTTCTCCTAAAACTTTTCTGGCTACAGTGACTAATTTCTGATTGGGAAGATAGCGGAACTGGGTGCGAGCCCAGCGGTATAAATCTAAAATGTCCAGGCCTTTAATTCCGATCCGTTCGAAAAATTTTAAGCTAGAAAGAACTTTTGGCTCTTCCTCATCTTCACCGAGAGTGAAATTACCAATCTCTCGTAAATGTAAAGCATCAAAAGGAACATTGTAAGCTACGAAAAGGGTGGTTTGGGAATTTTTTATTTCATTACTTATTTTTGCAGCTAATTCTCCTTCAGTGGAAACCTGTTGAGCTGAGAAAGAGGGTTGGGAAATAACTGGATAAAGAGTATACAAACTGCCCCGAGAAGCAGTTCCTGATTGATGGAAAATCATTCCAGCCCAGCTTAGTTCTTCTTCAGCAGTATCGTACAAAGGAACTTCGGTGTCCAGGAAAACTACTTTTTCTCCCAGAATTTCGGGGGTAGTGCGAGCGCGTTCATATCTTAATCGTCCTTCTAAAGAAAGCTCTTTTTTTCCACTACGAATTTCTTCTGCTAAAGAATCTTCGATTTCTACTATACTTCCCTGGGGAGCAATTCTCCAGCGGGCTAAAGCGGTATAATTCCCACGATGAAAACTTTCGGGGAGTGGAGAGGGAACTTTAATTTTAGGACTTTTATCTTTTTTATTTTGATCCGGATTTAGTTCTGCTAAAGCTGGCCAGCAATCTTCTGCTGCGGAAATAATATGATTAATAATGGAATGATGTCGGGGCTGAACTTTTGGATGGGCTAGCAAATGAGATCTAACTTTTTCTAAAGTATAGGGGGTTTTATCGGGCGGGGGGTTATCTTTAAGATAATCAAACATACGTTCGATCCAAGTGAAATATTCTACATTTTCCGGATGATTTAGTAAATGTCGACGTATTTGTTCTAGAGTGTAACAATGAGAAAGAGCAATCTGGGGCGGTGCGTCTACTTGAATCAAATCTAAAAAAGAATGTTGTTCTTTCCAAGAAAAAGAGTTTAAGCTAATCCTGCTTTGCAGATCTAATTTAACCTGATCATATTCCTCTGAATGAACTCGCTTTAAAGGAAAAGTATGCAGATAATCATCTACCCTAAAACTGCCTAGATCCCGTAAGGTTAATTCCAGACGATTTCCCCGAACACGTAGATTAGAGAGGACGGTTTGCATTCTATTTATCTTTGATTGGTTTTAGTTTATAAATTTTGTTTAAGAATATTACTCCAAAGTAGTTAATCTAATATTGAACCAAAACCCTTATAAAATCTTTAGTCTTATTCTCCATACTAATGGTCACCTTAACTTACCAAGAACGTTTCAAAACAGCCAGAGGAGTATTTGACGCTTTTACTAATCGTAATCTCTTTCTTCTACAAAGTAAGGGGATGTTTGATGAATTAGTTAGTCCGCTCTTTGTGGGAAAAGAAAGCAATGTTTTCTTAGCGAAAAGGGGCAGCCAGAAGATTATCGTGAAAATATACCGGGTGCAGAACTGCGATTTCAAGAGAATGTATGATTATATCCGTAAAGATCCGCGTTACATCTATCTAAAAAATCAGCGTAGAGAGATTATCTTTGCCTGGACCCAGAGAGAATATAAAAACCTTTTAACTGCGGAAGAAAATAAGGTTAGAGCGCCCAAACCTCTAGGCTGGAAGTTTAATATCTTAATCGAGGAATTTATTGGTAAAGATGAGCCTGCACCTCAGCTAAAAGATGCTCTTCCAGAGAATCCAGCAGAATTTTTTGATCTGCTTATAATGGAAGTGAGAAAATTGTATAAAGCGGATTTAATTCATGGAGATCTTTCCCCCTTTAATATTCTTAATTTTAATGGAAAACCGGTTTTAATTGATTTTTCCCAAGCCACGGTAGTCAGAACTCCCAATTCTGAAGAGTTGTTAGAACGGGATGTTAGGAATCTGGTCCATTTCTTTAAAAAACTTGGATTGAAAATTGAGGAAGAGAAAGTTTATAAAAAAATAACTGGTTGAAGAGTCTATGATTGATGAATTTTCCTCGGAACTAAAAATACCGGAAGAGCGAGTAGCTATACTTATCGGTACTAAAGGGGAAGTAAAAAAACAAGTGGAGGAGCAAACTGGCTGCAAGCTAGATATTTCTCTAGATGGAGATGTAATTGTTAGCAGCACTGATGGATTAAATGTGTTCACCGCCCAGGAAATAGTTAAAGCTATTGGCCGGGGGTTCAATCCAGATGTAGCTTTACTTTTACTTAAACCAGATTATGCCTTTGAATTGGTGGAATTAAAAGATATAGCCGGAAAAAGCAAGAATAATCTCTTGAGAATGAAAGGCAGAATCATCGGAGAGCAGGGTAAGGCCAGGCGAGAAATTGAGCATTTAACTGATACCCATCTTTCCATCTATGGAAAAACCGTAGGAATTATCGGAGAGATTACCGGGGCGAGCTTAGCTCGCCAGGCAATCGGCATGCTCATTGACGGGGCGATGCATAAGACGGTTTATCGCTTCTTGGAACGGAAAAAGAAAGAGATTCTGTTTGGATAGACAGATAAAGTTTTATTCTTAATTGTGGTTACTCTCACCGCAACCCTTATAAACGATTTCTTTTTTTCTGAGGTTAGGTATGGCAGAACAGAACAAAGAGATTCAGAAAAGTGCAGAAGAACTAGCCAAGAAACAAAGAGATATTTCTATCGCTGAATTTTTCGAGAAAAATCGGCATCTCTTAGGTTTTGATAATCCTAGAAAAGCCTTGCTTACTGGAGTAAAAGAGGCAGTGGATAATGCTTTAGATGCTTGCGAAGAGGCGAGAATTCTGCCTGAAATTAGTGTGGAATTAGTACAATTATCTGAAACCAGATTTAGAATGGTGGTGGAAGATAATGGGCCGGGAATTGTTAAAGCTCAAGTACCAAAAATCTTTGCTAAATTACTTTACGGCTCGAAATTTCATAAATTATCCCAAAGTCGCGGGCAGCAAGGCATAGGAATTTCTGCTACGGTTCTTTACGGGCAATTAACTACCGGAAAGCCGGCCACGGTCTGGTCAAAAATAGCTTCGAACAAAAAAGCTAATTCATTCAAATTAAAAATCAATACTCAAACCAATAATCCAGATGTAATTGACGAAGAAGAAGTTAACTGGGAAGGAAAAGAACATGGCACTAAAATCGAAGTTGATTTAGAAGGTTCGTATATGAAAGGACGTCAATCGGTAGATGAATATCTAAAAGAAACCGCTATCATCAATCCCCATGCTACTATCATTTATACCAATCCGGAAGCCCAGCAGGTGATTTATTCCCGGGCAGCTAGCCAGCTTCCTCCGGAACCTAAAGAAATTCAGCCCCATCCTTACGGTGTGGAATTGGGAAGATTAATCAAGATGATGGAGAATACTGAATCCAGAACTTTACAAGCTTTTTTAACTACAGAATTTAGTCGGGTAGGTCCGGGAACAGCTAAAGAAATTTGTGAAAATTCTGCCTTGCTTCCTAATACCAAACCAAAAGCGTTTACTCGAGAGATGGCGGAACAGCTCTTTAACGGAATTCAAAAAACTAAGATCATCTCTCCGCCAACGGATTGTTTAAGCCCAATCGGGGCAGAATTATTAGAGAAAAGCCTGAAAAAAGAGATCAATGCAGAATTTTATTGTGCAATCAGCCGGCCAGCATTTGTTTATCGCGGGAATCCTTTTCTAGTTGAAATTGGAATAGCTTATGGCGGAGATCAGCCCAAAGATGAACAGATTAATTTATTGAGATTTGCAAATAGAGTGCCTTTACTTTATCAGCAAGGCTCCTGCGCTTTCACCAAATCAGTAATCTCTACAAATTGGAAACCTTACGGGATACAGCAAAGTGCAGGCTCGATTCCCAGCGGACCACTCACAGTTTTAATGCATATAGCTTCAGTCTGGGTGCCTTTTACTTCGGAATCTAAAGAGGCTCTAGCACATTATCCTGAAATTATCAAAGAGATAAAATTAGCTTTACAGGAAGTGGGGAGAAAATTACAATCTTATGTACATAAAAAAGTTCGAGTTCAAAATCAATTGGAACGGGCCAACTTGTTTGATAATTATATTCCGGAAGTAGCTGAAAGTTTAGCTAAACTTACCGGCGAGTCAAAGGAAGCTTTAATCAAAAAGCTTAAAGAGATGATCAAAAAAGAAGATATCCAACAAGCTATCCATCAGATGGAAACCCTCAAGGGAGAAGTAGAGGAAGAAACTAAATTGGCAAAGAAAGAGGAAGATGAGGATTAAAGATGGCTAAAGGTGAGCAGAAAACAATCAATGAGACGATTAAGTCTGATCAAATTAAATCTAAGACTAAAAAAACACCAGAATCAGAATTGTTAAATCTAGGCCAGGAGATTGTCAAAGATATTAATAAAGGTAAGAATCCGAAGATTGAATTATCGGTGCGAGGATTAAGCAATGTTATTTATGATCAAGAATCTAAGACTTTAGGTTTAGGAGATAAAACTGCCCAGAGATTTTTCTTTAATGTAGCTCATGCTAAAAAATTCCTGCAGACTATTGAGGTAGCAGCGATCTGTAAAAGTTTGTTAAATGTGGGTAAACACGCCAGCTTAAGGGACGTTTTTTATATGGCTAAAAGGACCATTCCCAATACTAAAATCAATATTGTAGATGATCAAAAAGAGACGGATAAAGTCATCGAGGATTTAGAATTAATCACTGATTTCTCTAGAGAAAACTTGCATGTTAACGCTAACAAGATGGGTAGCGTGGCCGGTAAAGTTGTAATTGAAGATTCGGGAGATACTATTGATTGGTCTAAGCTTGGTTCTGGAGGATGGAGCATTCCTAGTAATGTGGAAGAGATCAAGTTCAAGAAAGTTGAGGCTAAGTATGTGGTTTACATGGAAAAGGCAGCAGTCTGGGAGAGATTGCATGAAGATAGGTTCTGGAACAAGCAGAATTGTATCATCATGTCTTCCCAAGGGCAGACGACCAGGGGGATCAGGAGATTATTGCAGAGGTTGAGTACAGAACATAAATTGCCCATTTATATTTTAACTGATGGAGATCCCTGGGGATGGTATATTTATTCAGTAATTAAATATGGATCGATCAGTTTAGCGCATATGGCAGAAGAGATGGCCATTCCTACGGTTAAATTCTTAGGAATTACTTGTGATGATATTGTTAATTATGATCTAAAAAGACATTTCATCAAATTAACTGATCAGGATATTTCTCGAATGAAGCAGATGCAAGCCTATGAATGGTTTGTCAAAAACAAAGACTGGCAGCGCCAATTTAAGATGATGAAAGAGTTTAATTCCAAGGTAGAAATTCAGGCCTTAAGTTCTAAAGGAATTTCGTTTATTTCTGAGAAATATTTACCTGAAAAAATTAAGAAGCAGGATTTCCTGGATTAAGATGGTTTTATTCCTATAATCATCTCTCGATAAGCGCTTAATTCTAGAGAAACTTCTATTTTCTGTAAATTAGCGCCTTCGAATCCAGCATCGCTGATAAGAATTCCGCTAGGAGAGAGCAAGTTAATTATTTTAGGTTCATATTCAGTAATTCTTTCTCTCATAATCCGGAAAGCACGTTCAAAGTAGAGGTCGATGGATTTTGAATGAGGGAGATAGGTTTCTATGTTTTGAGTAATGAATCTGAGATAAATTATTTTTTTTTCCCAATAAAAACTGATTTCATTCTCTTTTTCTTCAAAACAGATTCCAATTTCATCCAGAATAGTCTTGATTATACCTAAATTATCTTCAAGATCTACAAAGATAAGATTGGCTTGGGTTACTTTGGAAAATAATTTTTCCAGGTAAATTAAAGGAAAGAGAATATCTGCTCCGCATCCAGGATAAAGTAAAGTTAATTCTTTCTTCTCGAAGGGAATTTTGATTGCGTTTAGTAGTTTTAAGTTCTGATAATCTTCTTTGAATAAATATGATTTTAGCTTATTTAGATTAATCTTATTTTCGGGATTTAATCCTTTAGCTATAACTATCCTTTCTTCATAAGAAATAACTTCTCCCTGAAACATTTTAATCTCTTCATCTGGGGCGAAATATTTAAAAGTTATCTTCTAATTCAGGAAGGGAAGGACCCGTAGCCTAGCCTGGATACTTTAATCGGCCAGAAAAGGCGACAGCCTTCTATGCTTGAAAAGGCAAGGAGAGCTGTAGATCGGGGGTTCAAATGCAGGCAAGTTTCTATAAAATTGCTTGACTGAAAGTCCCCTCGGGTCCGTTTTTTTACTTACTCAGCTTAATCTCTTCTCTAATCTTCTGCTCAATCCCTTGGGGATGGTGGCGATAGAAATATTCTAGATCACTAGCAGATTGGTGCGCTCGGGAATAGATCTGGTAAAGTTTTGGGGAGGGAACTATGCTGCTTTTAAGCTCTTTAGCCATTAAATTACGTTCGTGTAATTCATGCAAAAGCACAAATTTCATCTCTCGAGGATTTAAGTCGCTATCAATCCAAACCTCATTTTTAGGCACAAAATGATAAACTAAATCATGACCCCCTTCAGTAAAATCAATAAAAAATTTATCTCTAACTAATTCTCCATTGACTAGCCAGACTTTGAGTTTGCCGCTGTATTTTTGGAATAGTTTTTCATGGAGGTGGGGCATTAAGTCATTCCCATATTTTTGCAGAAGCTGGGATTTCTTACGCTCTTTACTTTCTACCCGGTCTGCCTGGGTAATGGCTTGATCATAGGTTTTACCTTTGGTCATGAGCTGATTTTCAACCAAGAGATGATCTATGAAATAATGGATCTCATTTCCATGATGATATTCTTTATCTATCCAGAATTCGTTTTTAGGAATGAACTTAAAGCGATAATGCTGGCCGAAATTAGTGAATTCTTCATCGATATAGCTGCGGATATACTTTCCGCTGACAATAAAAATTTGGAAATGGGCTACTTCCCCGTATTTCTTTAAGTAGGGTTTTTTCATTAGGAGGAGTTAAATTTTTAGGATTAATAAAGGTTACGACGGGTTGGGGGGCCTGATTTTAGTCAGAAGGTGGAATTGAACGGTTTAGAAAGATATTTATACAAATAGAAAATACTATTTCTAATGGTAAAATTAAGGGTGTATCTGCGTCCGATGAAGTTAGAGGATGCTAAATTAGTTTCTAATTGGTATAATGATCCAGAAACCAGAAAATATATGAGTACGGTAGTGCGAGGTTATACCTATTATCCGAGGGACATTAAAAAAGAAATAAAAGAGAATAATCCTAAAGAGGAGCAATGGTTGATGGTCTGTCTGAAATCTAATGGCAAACCCATTGGCCAGGCTGGGATTGATGAATTAGATTTCTTGGATAAAAGGGGAGAGATCTTCTTTTTGATTGGAGATAAAGCTGAGAAAGGCAAGGGTTATAGCCATGAGACCATCAGGCTGCTCTTGGATTTTGCTTTTAAGAAATTAAAGTTGAATAGTTTATATGCTACTGCCACGGTTAAAAATATACCTTCTTTAAAAGTGCTGGAAAGGGCTGGTTTCCGCAAGATCGGGGTTAGGCGGGAATATAATTATATCGGCGGAAAGTTCTTGGATGAGGTTTTGTATGATCTTACCAAGAAGGATTACCGAAAGTTGTATCGGAAGTGAAATTGGTTTTCTACTAGAAAATTATATAAATAAAGGTTTGAACTTATTAGAATCTGCGCTCGTAGCCAAGCGGCTAAGGCAATCGCCTGCAGATCCGCTAGGATGAGCTTCTGATAGAAGCGATGAAAAGAAGACAGCGATGATTCGGGGGTTCGAGTCCCTCCGAGCGCTCCATTTTTAATAAAATGATATAAATGAATCTTAACCCGGGCAATTCTAAGTATTATAACACGGACGAAAGTACACAGCCCCGAGGTTTTTCATTCCTGCTGCTACTTCTTCCGCATCAGCAATACAAGGGGCATATTTCCATTCTTTAGTGATAGTGTCAATTACCGCAACTCCATCCTCGGGGTGTTTAGCTCTGATCTTTCCGCACAATTCTCCAAAAAGTTCCTCCCCTTTTACCATTACTTGTTGTGCATATTGATGTTGACGTGGAGTACGATAATGTTCTAATGCTTCAATCACTTCCCCTTCGTCAAAAGCATTATTCCAAGGTTCACTGTTTCTTCGGCTTAACAAATACTTGACTATCAATGGATCTATAATCTCTTCCAAAATAAATTTCCTAACTTTTCCCATTTAGAGTACAAAATAACTTTAAATTTATAAAGACATCTATACTTTAAATTATAATGCCCAAAAAATCATTATCCTCTCTTGAACTTACTGCCATCGTCAATGAGCTGCAATTCTTAGTAAAAAGCAAGATTACTCAGACCTATCACCAGGAAAATGAATTCATTTTTCAATTGCATCTGTCTGCCCAAGGTAAAGTTCTCTTAAAGGTTGTTCCGGGAAAGTATTTGTGTTTAACCGAGAAAAAAGACGTACCATTAAAACCATCCAGTTTCTGCATGCAGCTGCGCAAGTATCTGGATAATGTTCAGATTAAGAAAATCGAGCAAAAAGGGTCAGAGAGAATTGTAATTTTTGAATTGGAGAAAAAAGAGAAGTATTACCTAATCGTGGAATTATTCTCTACAGGTAATTTGATCTTAACTGATGAGCAGAACAATATTATCGCAGCTTTAGTGCAGAGGGAATGGAAAAATAGGGTGATAAAGATAAGAGGTAAGTATGTCTTTCCAGAAGTAGGAGCTGACTGGAAAAGCATTTCTGAGAAAGAATTGATTAATCTGCTCCAGAAAAGCGAAAAAAAGAATTTAGCTACCTCTTTAGCTACAGATTTAGGGCTGGGAGGATTATATGCCGAAGAAGTTTGTGCTTTAGCAGAGGTAGATAAAAATAAGCTGCCTAGAGATATAACTGAAAAAGAGGTTAAATTAGTGATTAAAACCATTAAACAATTGCTAGAACTAGTTAAAAAACCAGCGGGGTACCTTTATGAGGAACAGATTACCCCTTTTCCTTTAGCGAATCGGAAAGAACTGAAGAAAACCAATACCTATAATGAAGCAGTGGACACCTTGAATCCGTTCAAGATAGTTTCTCCCTACGAACAAAAGATAAAATCTTTAGAAAGGATGATTATTACCCAGACAGAAGCGATGGGGGAACAAGAAGAAAAGATCAGTTTAAACCAGAGGAAAGGGGAAGTTATCTATGAAAATTATTCTGCTTTGCAGAAACTGCTTGATTTTGTCCGAGAGCAGCGGAAGTTGGGCAGGGAATGGAAAGAGATTGAGATGGAATTAAAGAAATTAAAAAAGATCAAGAAGGTGGATTTGGTTAATAAAAGAGTGGTAGTAGAATTTTAAGTAGATTATTCTGATCCTACTTCAACATAATCCTCTTGAATTTCTTGCATTCCAGACAGGAGATGATTACTTTTCCAGCTCTGGTCCTAATCCGAGAGTTAATCCCCGACTTTAAGAATTTATAACAATGCTTACAGAACTTGCTTTTCAGCTCAGGAGGTATTCGGACTTTAGTTTTCATGGCAATTTTTCTGGCGAGGGTAACATAACGATCTGCCAGAGACTTATCACTAGAGAAAACTTCTTCTGCCTGCTGAAAAAGAGTTCTAATCCTGCCCTCAGCAATCTTCTTGATTTTGTATTGGTCTTTCATCTACCGGCAACAATCAGACTGCTGGTCAATTTTACGTCTTCCCGAGAGCGGACTTTTTCCATCACGAACAAGCCTAACTCTTCTGCTCCGGATAGTTCTACTTCTATTATTAAATCCCATTCTCCAAACAAGATATAGGCGTTCCTAACTTCCGGATAAGATCTTAGCTCTTTCAGCAATTTCTGTTCACTTCCCTCCTTCAAAGAAATTAAAACAAAGGCTTTCATTTTTTATCAGACTGAAGGGGTTAATTGATATATAAGATTTTCTAGGGAAAGGTATAAATATCTTGATTTTTATTGGAAATATATGCTTAAAAAAGGCCGGCCTTTAAGAAGCCCCATCAGAGAGAATATTGTAGAGATCCTTTATTTTTTAGAGCAAGGTTATGGCTACCAAATCTGCAAGATTTATAAAGAGATTTTTCCTCTGGTGACCCAGCGCTCTATCTATTACCATCTGCGCAAGGGAATTATTACTAAAGAGATTAAAATAAATGAAGTCAAAGAAGAAAAAGGAGATTATTCCTGGGGCAGTTCGGTGGAAAAAGTTTATTACGAATTGGGAGAATCAGCTCAGCCGAAGGGGGATAATCGGGTTAAGAGTTATTTAAAGAGAAGTAATCAACTTTAAACAGTTTTAAAGGGAGGGATAGACTGGAAACTGTTTACATAATTCTTTAACTTCTTCTTTGATCTTAAATCTTAATTCTTTATTTTCTCTATCTTTAATCACTTTACTGATCCATTCTCCCACCAATCTCATCTCAGATTCTTTCATCCCTCTGGTGGTTAAAGCAGGAGTGCCGATACGTATTCCACTGGGTTTGAAAGGAGTAGAGGGATCGTAAGGAACAGTGTTACAATTAGTGCAGATGCCCGCTTCTTCTAAAGCTATAGCGGTGGGTTTGCCTAGACCTATTCCTAAATTGCGCAGGTCGATTAAAATTAGATGATTATCAGTACCATTAGTTACTAATTTAATACCATGAGTCATTAAAGTTTCTGCCAGAGCCTTAGCGTTTTTAACAATCTGATGGGTATAATCTTTGAATTCTGGATGCAAAGCTTCCTGAAAACAGACTGCTTTTCCCGCGATGATATGTTGGTGAGGTCCGCCCTGCAATCCGGGGAAGACGGCCCGATCTATTTTCGAAGCTAAATCCCGAGCTTTTTTTACTTCTTTTTCTTCTAATCCGGAAATATTTGCTAATCGATCTTCTTTTTTGCAGAGGATGATGGCACTTCTTGGACCGCGCAAAGTTTTGTGGGTAGTGGTCATGACCACATCAGTAAAAGGAAAGGGGCTGGGATGAGCTTGACCTGCGATCAAGCCAGCAATATGAGAAATATCGGCTAGAGAGTAGGCTCCCACTTCTTCAGCGATCTGATGAAAAGCTTTAAAATCGAATTGCCGGGGATAGGCAGTAGCTCCGGAAACAATAATTTTGGGTTTTTCTTTTAGAGCAAGTTTTCTGATTGCGTCTAGATCTAATAATTCCGTTTCTTTATCTACTGGATACTGCACGGAGGTAAAATACTTGGAAGAAAAGTTTACAGTATGGCCGTGAGTGAGATGTCCGCCCATGTCTAAACGCATCCCTAAAATCTTATCTCCGGGTTTGAGCAAGGCATGATAAACAGCCATGTTGGCCGGGCTGCCAGAATAAGATTGAACATTAGCATGTTCTGCTCCAAACAATCTCTTGGCTCGTTCTATGGCTAAATTTTCTATCTGATCAACAAATTCATTGCCCTGATAATATCTTTTTCCGGGATAGCCTTCACTGTATTTATTATTTAAAACTGAACCGCAGGCTTCTAATACCGCTAAACTAGCGTAATTTTCAGAAGGAATTAGTTGTAGTTGCTCTTTCTGGCGCTGAATTTCCTGCTGGATTGCTCGATAAACGTCTGGATCAGTTTGGTTTAACATTTTGGTTTTTTTGTTTTTCTTTGATAAATAATCAGTTTAAATTCAGGATAATCTTTTTTACTCTCAATCTTCCATTGCTCTTTATTAAATTTAGGGAAATAAGTGTCACCAGCATACTCTTTTTTTAGGTGAGAGAGGTAGAGCTTATCTGCAAAAGGAAAGAACTGTTGATAAATCTCTGAGCCCCCGATGACAAAAATGTTTTGGCCATAAGATTCAGCTTTGGCGATGCTCTCAGCTATGCTTTTGCAGACTTCTACTCCGGGCAAAGTAGTTTTTGTTTTGCTTAGAACAATATTCTTTCGATTGAACATGCCTCGGCCAATAGCAGCATAAGTCTTTCTGCCCATGATGATGACTGCATCTTGGGTAATTTTCTGAAATAAGTTAAATTCTTCGGGAAGGTTCCAGGGCATTTTATGATTATTTCCAATTACTCCATTTTTGGCAATGGCAGCGATAAGGTTGATCATTTGGTTGTTTTTGTAATTTTGGGAACAGTTTTTGATTAATACAATTTCTGTGCATCCGCACCTAAAGCCTGCAATTTCTCGACAGTTTTTTCTTCCTGCTTTTTCCTGCCTTCTTCACCAGAACTTAAGTCTACCCGAATATATTTGCTGAGCAAAGGTAGGTGGGGCTCAATCAGCTTAAACATCTGCTGGCAGATGGTACGATAAGAATGATGGCCGGCAGGAGCGGTCCTTAATTCGATGATGTAAACAAATTGCCGCGGATCCATCTGCCATAATATTCTCTGCTTATGAGCAAACATGATTATATATTCTGCTAATCGAGGAGACTTTTTTTTAATCTGACAATGTAAGATGGTGGTTTTTTCTGCACAATGTCGTATTCTCTGTTTGATTTCAGCTAATTCCGGTTCATTCTCAACAAATTGGGGATATTCAAAGCCAATCTTAGCAGTTATTGGCGCTCTTAAAAAAAGGTTTCGACGATGACGTTTAAGGTCACGATAGGCACCATAATCTAAAGTTAATTCGAAGGTAAGAGTTCCGGTTTCAGTGCAGTTGGGGAAAGGATCGAATTTTCCCCGGCTGGCTAAAAAGTTTTCAAAAATTTCTGGAACTAAATCTGAATTTTTTTTACAGAGATCTAAGAAATCAATAAAACTGTTTCCTCCGGGAGTATTTTCAAATAAAATGGTGGCAGCAATTCGTTCTTCTATTTCTGGAGTAAGATCAATCAATTTTACTGCCTCCAGATTTCTTCCGGCATTAGCCGGGGGGATGGGCAAGGTTAAATTCTGGCTTATTTCTATAATAGCAGCTTTTCTTTTAATTTGATATTCATTAACCGCTACGTGGCTTAATAATCCAGGAGATACTTTTTTGCCCTCTTCTAATAAAGCTTTACCTATAGTTCGGATTTCTTCTCTTTCATCGCTGAGTAAATAGGAAATATGCCGCTCTGCTTCTCGGGTGGGCCAGACTACTCCCAAAGAAGTGAGCATGGTAGCAGGCAAAAAATAACGGATTAAATCAAAAGTTTTGGCATTAACTGTCCTTTCAAAAGCAGCTTCGGTCTTGAATTCGTTTCGATCTAATCTTTTTTTAATAAAAGCGCTAACTATCTCTTTTGCTTGTTCGTAATTGGTCATCAATAAATTGTTCCACTCCCTGATTTCTGTAGAAAATTCTTCTAAATCGGTGGGAACGATCAACGAATTTCGGGAAAATTCTACGTAGCGAGTGGACTTTTCCTGATAAGCGCCTAAACGGGCTTCTTCAATAGGATTTACTGCGGTTTGGGTGACGTTTTCTATGGCAAATCTGACTAGATCTGAATCTTTCAAAGAATCGTGGCCATATTGTACGGCCCATTTGCGCATAAACTGTTCAGCTTTGCCCAAGAAAAAAGTAAGGTTCAGGCTGGCGCCGCTTCTGATCTGCTGAGCCATCTCTTTAAGGGTAACTAAATCTTCTTTAGGCAATTTCTTTTGCTTAAACTCTTCTTCCATCTCAGTAAAAATTTCTAAAAAACGCAGGCGCATGGAAAGCTGGCTTCTACTATATCCACCTTCTAATAAGGCCCAAAGAGAATTGGGTAAAGCGTCTGTGGCGGCATAGATGTTTTTATCTAGATTAGTGAAAAAATGTTTTAATACTATCTGTTCATCCGGAGTAAATTCTCTCGGTTCTAAAGTGGGGCCAAAAGTGTTAGTTCTAATCAGATTTTCTGCTTCTCTCAAGATAACCACCCCTATACTATCTCCTAAAAATGTAATAATACATAATCTTTAAAAAAGTTGTGTTCTGGGGATAGTTATAATGCAGAAAATACTTGACTATTTGTATGGATTGAACCAATTTGGAGTAAAGTTAAGGTTAGAGGAGATGGAAAAGCTGGTTAAAGCTCTGGACAACCCCCAAGATAAGTTTAAGTCTGTGCATGTAGCTGGAACTAATGGTAAGGGAAGCACCTGCGCTTTTTTAGCCAGCATTTTGGAGCAAGCAGGATTTAAAGTGGGATTAAACACCAGCCCGCATTTAGTCCGGTTTAATGAGCGGATAAAGATTAATGGTAAAAATATTTCTAACCAAAAATTAGGGGAATTAACTACCGTAATTAAAGAGAAAGTGGAGAATAATCAAATCTCTACTACTTTCTTTGAGTTTACTACGGCTCTGGCTTTTCTTTATTTCGCTCAGGAGAAAGTTGATTATGCCGTTGTAGAAGTGGGTATGGGGGGTAGATTGGATGCCACGAATGTGCTTCTTCCAGAGGTAAGTATCATTACTAGCATAGATCTAGACCATACCGGAAATTTAGGAGAGACTAAAGAGTTGATCGCTAAAGAAAAAGCAGGGATTATTAAAGAGGGCAAGTTAGTAATTACTGCGGAAACTGATCCTGAAATCATAACTCTGTTCCAAGAAATCTGTAGAGAAAGAAAAACTTCTTTATTAGTTTTAGATGAGGTTCTGAAAATAGAGAAAATTAAATCTAATTTAAAAAGCCAAACTTTTCGGATGAGCGGGATCATTAGTGAAACTTTTAGGATTAAATTGTTGGGAGATTATCAGCTTAGAAATGCTAGTTTAGCGGTCTTAATTGCATCTCAATTAGGTATTCCTCTGGATAAAATCAAATTAGGATTAAAAAAAGCAGTCTGGTCGGGAAGGTTGGAGATTATCAGGAAAGATCCGTTAGTGATAGTGGATGGATCGCATAATCCGCAGGGATTTAATACTTTGAAAAGTTTTTTAGATAAAAATATACTTAATAAAGATGATCCTAAAAAGATAATTTTAGTTCTAGGAGTGGCTAAAGATAAGAAGTGGGAAGAGATGCTTCCTCTGATTGTGCCTTTGGCAGAACAAGTAATGGTTACGGAAGGGAATTTTAAGCCTACCCCTGTCGAGATCTTGGCTGAGGAAACGCTTAAATCTCATCCAGCCACTATTAACGAAAGCAATAATAAAGTTAAAATCATCAAAAAAAGCTGGGAAGCGGTTCAGGAAGCTTTGAAATTAGCGGAGAAAGAAGATTTAGTCTTGATTGCGGGGTCGTTGTATTTAGCCGGGGATGTGTTAAAATATAAATCTAAAATTCGTAATTATTATAAATGAATTCTTTATTGTACTCAAATTGATGAAAATGGATTGGAAAAATTGGTTTACTCCCAAAAGAATCGTTTTCTTAGCTATCTTTTTTGTTTTAGTCTTTATGGCTAATAGAATAAACTTTTCTTCTTTAATTGGAGCGGAAAACCAGTTCTTTACTCTATACCAATTCTTCGGGCCGACTGCAGGAGCTTTCCTAGGTCCAATATTTGGGATGATTTCAGTTGCTTTGGCCCAGATCACGGATTTTATGGTTATGGGTAAAGAATGGAGTTTGATCAGCGTTTTAAGATTCCTGCCCATGTTACTGGCCGTCTGGTATTTCGGCAGCAAGAAAAAGTATGTGGGGGTGATTGTTCCCATAATTTGTATGATTTTGTTTATTGCTCATCCTATCGGCAGAGAGGTCTGGTTCTTTTCTTTATACTGGCTGATTCCAGTTTTAGCGGTATTACTTCCGGAAAAAGTTCCCGGCAAACTATTATTTCGCAGTTTTGGAGCGACATTTACAGCCCATGCAGTAGGGGGAGCAATTTGGATTTATACTGTACCCATGAGTGCAGGTCAATGGGTTAGCTTAATCCCAGTTGTGGCTTATGAACGGATCTTGTTCGGATTAGGTATTGCTGGCTCTTATATTGTTTTTAATACAGTTTTGGATTATGTAGTAGAAAAATGGAAATTAAATCTTCCGGCTAAAACATTGTTCTTGGAGAAGAGGTATACTTTAGCAAATCTTCTGAATTGGAAAAGAAATAGTGCTTAATTGAGAGTAGAGTGAAAAGATGGAAATTGCTCAAATTCTGGGCTGGATAGCGACTTTCTTATTTTCTATAATGGTCATTCCCCAGATAATCAAAACGATTAAATCGAAAGATACTAGTGGGGTTAGCTTGCTTTTATTTGTAATTTTTTTAATTGCTAATATTATTGCTCTGATTTATGCTATTTTAATTTATCAGCTCCCTTTGATTATTAAGTATATCGTTGCGATTATTACAACTATAACCTATATTCTTATCTTTTGGTATTATTATTCGCAGAAAAAAAAGAAAGAATTCAGTTGAGGTTCAATGAGTTTAAACTCCCAACCATCCTTTCAACAAAGGATAAACTAAATTAAGAATAAGAACTAAAAAGAAAAAGACGCTGATTCTTCTGTACCAATTTTCACCTTTACTTGAGCCATGGCGCTTATGCAGATAAACTTGGGTCATCCTTCCTCCATCGACTAGAGGCAAGGGCAATAAATTAAACATTCCGATTCCCAGACTTAAAAAGAAAAGCCATTTGAAAAAACCTTTAAACCAATAATAAACCTTTCCCCAGAATTCAAAACCAGCTTTTAGTCTACGTTCGTCTTTCATTCCCTGGATTCCGATATAACCATGATTGAGCTCTTCTCCGGGATATTCTCCAGCAGTAACCTTAAAATCTCCCCGATCTGTGCCGATGAGCAGTTTTTCTCCCGGAGAGGTCTGGAACATCTGATAAGTGAAATCATTAAATGAATCGATAGTTTCGCCATTAAATTTTTGGATGATCATCCCGTCTTTCAGGCCAGCCTGGGCTGCGGGAAGGGATTGACCAATTAAAGTGAAAGAAAATCCTACTGGATCAGAAATTTGGTTCTCATAAGGAGCGAGGGCTAAAGGGTTAGCTACATAGGGCAAGAAGAGAAGCAATAATACTCCTAAAAGGATATTAGAAAAACTTCCTGCAGCTAAAATTGAATATTGAACGATATCTTTTTGTTTTCTCAACTTTTTTTCGTTAGGCTCGACAAAAGCTCCGATGATTGGGCCTAAAAAGACAAATCCAGTATTTTTAACCTCTACCTGATGCGCTTTAGCCACAATTCCATGAGAAAATTCGTGGATGATAGCAATAACGAAAATGGCGATGATCCAGTACCAGAAAGGGAGCACCCCTAATCCGGGAACGTTTATCCCGGGCAGAACTAGAGAGACTCCGGAAACTGCTACAGGAGAGACTATCAAATCGTAAAGATTTTTAATTAACAGATAGGAAATGAAAATTAAGCCAATATAACCTGCACCAACTCCGATGTATCCTAACAGAATAATCTCTTCGCGGAATTTCTGGACGCATCTTTCGATGAATTTTAAACCAAACTTAGTGCGGTAAAGAATAATAATTTTAGCCTGAAAATCTAATCTTTTTCTTTTCCAAACTAGAAAAAGTATAATTAAAATATAAAATAAAATAATTACTTTATATTTTAAAATATAATTTAAGATTAGTTCAAACATCTATGACCTCTAAATCGGTTTACTTCTTCCTTTTAGGACGAAGCGTTTTGGAGCTGCAGTTGCGGCAACTGATCTTTTTCTGGGCTACTTTTAGACTAGGAGCACGAATTTTAGCTTTACAGCTACGGCAAACGAAAATATTTTTTTGTTTTCTGGCCAGGGCCTCTTCAAATTTAGTCATTATGATTTCACCTGTTTTATTACTTTGCTTCCCATCAAAATCCAATAAAGCACTTCGGTACCCTCTTTCACTTCAGTTTTTAACTCTTCAGGGATGTCCATCTCAAAAGTTTCATAACTTTCGGTGTCCATGACATTAGCTTTATCCCCGACAATGGATAAGACCTGGGCAGATTTCTTTTCTATGATTGGTGCTTCTACCCGATCATGACCGGGCATGACCAAGTTTCTTTTCTTTCCGTCTAACATACCCACGGCCATTAAATTAACTTTAGCGTGTCCATGCTTTCCCGGACGGGAAGTAGCTAAATCTGTAACCTTACAGGGCGCTTCATCAATTATAATCGTATCACCTTTCTTTAAACCGCCTACACTAACCATTTTTTTCTCATACATAAAAAACCACCTCGGTCTTAATCAAGATTTATTAGCTAAATGGACGTCTTTATCAGTTACGGTTTTCCTTCCAGCATGTTCTGCGTACTTCTTAGCTTCGGCAGCTAATTCTAAAGCTTTCTGTTCCAGAACTTCGGCTAAAGCAGCTTTGGCTTCATCAGAGACCCGTAAAGCACCTGCCTCGCGCAGGATCTTGTCCATAGCATTATAAGATAAAAAGCTCTTTTTGGTCATAAAGAAGCTTAAATTGAGGTTATTTTTAAAGGTTTCCGTTGGCTTTAATGATTAAAAGAAATTAAATTTCGTTCCTATCTGAAAAAATTCCAAAAAGAGGCCCTTTTAGGCACTGGCCTGCGTTTACGGATTAAAGCACTAATTTCCTGCTCTAATTGGGGTTTATGGGGATAATTATTTTCATCTCTTCTAAAATCTCGGGTATGAAAAAAGCTGGTTCCGTTTTTATGCTTGAATTTATGCTGCTTGTGAAGCAATTCATGGTACATCAAATAATCTAATAATTCTGGTTTGGATTTTTGAAATAAAGTGGAAACAGTAATGGTATCGTTATGGAAATTATAAGAGCCAAGTTTACGTCTGGAATCTGTGCCCCATTCCAGATTGGGTTTTTCCATGAGGTTACCAAAGAAATTCTGGTTTATTCTGGTGAAAGAGGAGTCGAGAACTGGATCGGATTTGTTCTTTTCAGTAAGTATGGGGATGTTCTTAATGAAATTATGGTATAATTCTATATTGGTGGAGGTGGCTCTTTTTTTGAAGATTTTTAATAAAAGAGTTTGGATCAGGCCGATTTTAATCTCATCATCAATATCTTTCCATTGCAGGTTGAGATGGAGAGAGAGGCGATTATGAGCTAGTTTAATATTCGCATTGAAATTTGATAATCTGCGGTTATATTCTAGGTAGGTTTGATAAGTGAATTCTTTCTCTGGGAATAATCTTTGGAATGATTCTTGGATGAGGGACATGCTTAATCCGTTTTGACCAAAAGTTTAATAAGTTTACTATTATCCAGGTTATAACTTTAAGTTAAAATAGATACTGGTTAAAGTTTAGCATTAAAAGATTAACTAGTTAGGTTTACCTAAAAAAGGGGTTATTATGAGTAAAACCAAAAAATATTCTTATAAAGAACCAGTAGGTACATTTTTATTTTTTGCGGGTTTATTATTGATAGTAAATGGTTTTCTGTATGGTTGGGTTCGTATTTGGATTGGTTTTGCTTTAACAGCATTGGGGGCATATATTATGAAAGATACTCCCTTCTTTCAAAAATATTTTTGGTATTTCCCTTTGTAACTTAACTTAATTTTCAGAATAAATCTACTTAATCTTAAACTTCAGTCCGGTCCGTTTGAGAATCTTTACTATGCCTTTATTAGCATCTACTTCTATTAAATCACCGTTCTTTAGTAAGGTAGAGGCAATTTTAGTTCCGATGATACAAGGAATTTTCATTTCTCTACTTATAATTGCTGCATGACAGGTTATTCCTCCTTCATCAGTAACTATAGCTACTGCTTTATCCATTAGCATAACCATGTCTGGTCGGGTCATGCTTGTAACTAAAACATTGCCTTCATTGAAATTAACAAAATCATGAATTTTATTTACAATTTTTACAGTGCCAGTAGCATAACCTTTTGAAGCAGTAACCCCCTTAATTTGAGCTGAATTGGTCTCTGGATTTTTAAAGGCAAGTTCATAGGTTTGTTTTGCTCTCTCTCCAGAAATTATTTCATAACCTTTCTTTGTGAATATGACTAAGCAATGTTTTTTCCTTTCTCGCAGCTCATCTAATGGAAATTTTTTAGACATGATCTCAGGAAGTTCATGGATTACTGAATATTCTAACAACTGTTTATCGATATCCCATTGTTTTGAGAAATGGTCGAGGAAATGGTTTTGATATGCTACTGCTTTCATCATATATTTTTTTCTTTCATCTTGCATAAACGAGAACACTTCTGTAATCTTGATCAGCAACTTCGAATAATCATCTAAATTTAGCTTACGAACCAATCTTTTTTTCTTTTCTTTTATTTCTATGATCTCATTTTGTATTCTTTTCTTTTCTTCTTGTTTGTTAAGCTTACCAATATCTAAAACCTTATTTTTAAAGAAAGTTGTATCTAAATTGGTGGTTTTAGCATAATTATTGTAAAGCCAATGGTATTTTTTAGCATGGGCTTTTATTTTTTTTAAGTCATTTGCTTTGAGATCAAGCCGTTCCAGATATTCTTGGGTAATAAACGACTTTTTTACCGGGCTGGTAAGGATCTGATAGCCCTCATTGAATGATTGAAGAAGCCCGGCTTTTTCGAATATATTCTTAAAATGGGGCCTAAGAAATTCTTCAGATAATAATGAGAACGATTCTTGGAGGCATACCGCTAAAGCATATTCCTCTAAATAGTTCTGCCAAAAATTAAAATATAATTGTAAAGATTTACTATCAGATTTTTGTGTTAAATCAATAGAATCAATTGTTTCCATAATTTTATCAAACTTTTTTAATCTCTTTCTCCATTGAACAAGAATATTTTGTAATAATTCTGGCTCTTTTCTTAACTTATGTAAAAAATTATCCCGTAGACGAACTAAATCTTCATGATTCCAATACCAGTGATTGTAATTGTCTGTAGTGTAATGAACGATAATTTGACAAGATTCTCCTAAAAATGATTCTGTGGGCTTGAAAGACAATTCTGAGGAGGCAAAAATAGTGTGGAGCACTGCATGTAAACCTTTTTGAACCCAAGTTTGTTGATTTAGATTATATTTTTTAATTAGCTCTGCCGGAGAATAAGTGGAAATTATCTTTTTAGGAGAATCCCAAGATATAGCTTCTGTATCAAAATTTATTTTAAATTCTTTTACTTTTATAGCCAGTTCTTTAGAAGTTAAATCGTATCCTGCGAATTTACGGATTTTTCTAACTTTTTGTCCCTGACGAAAGGAGCGGGTAAAATAATATTTTACCTTCTTTCCTTCTTTTCGTTTTTCTATGAACATGAATAAGTTAGGTGACCACTAATATATAAGCTTTTTGGCATTTTTCTTTACTTTTATGGTCACCTAATAAATAACCTATAATAAAATTATACTTTTTTAAGAATCTTAACTATCCCTTTGTTAGCATCAACTTCTACCAGGTCGCCGTCGTGAAGGACTTGTGTGGCTATTTTTGTACCCACAATGCAAGGCAGACCAAATTCTCTACTTACAATAGCAGCATGACAAGTTAGGCCACCGGCATCAGTTACGATTGCTGCAGCTTTTTCCATCAAGAATACATATTCCGGGCTGGTCATTGCGGCAACAAGAATATCACCTTTTTGGAATTTCTTGCTTTTAAATGGGTCAAAAATAATACAAACTTTACCTTGGATAACGCTGTTTTTACCTTTGCTGGCAGTTGTCCCAGTGAATTCGGTTGTTCTTTCGGAAATTTTTTCTTGGGTGTAAGTATTCCATAAAGAAGTCACTTGTTCTGGGGAGAGATTAGTTAAAGTCTGATTAATAAATATCCCAAATCCTTCTTTCCGTTCGGGGTTTGGGGGTGAGATTTTCTTTAATTCAATTAAATTCCAGATTTCTGAGTAAGAAAGATTGAGAAGGTCATCAAGTTTATACTTAAATCTTCGGACTATTTCTTTTAAGAGCAAGTCTTTATAATGCAGATTGATGAAGATATGTTTTTTCCGTTCATCTTGCCAGGAGATTATTTCGCTAACCGTTTGAGTCAGGTCCATTACTTTTGGGGGGAGTTTTAGTTCCTGGATTAAATCTTTTTTTTCTTGGATCAAAAGATTTATTCGTTCTTTTGTCCTTTCTCTAAGATCAGGTTTAAGTTTATCTTTCCTCTCTTTAAAAAAAGAGGTTGAAAGTACTTTTGTCCTAGCATAACTATTTTGCAGCCAAAAGTATTTCTTTTGATGGTTAAGTATATCTTTTGTTTCGGCTAGTTCAATTTCTTCTTCTTGATAAAAAGAAGATTTTTCGGGTGCAGCCAGGATCTCCAGGGCAGACCGGAGCTGATCTTCATTAGAGATATATTTCTTTAATTCTTCTTTTAGAATCTCTTCAGATCCATATCCAGCTAACTCTGCAGGAATGGTTAAGTTCCAGAAATGAATTGTTTTCTCAAAAAAGGTGAACCAGACATTTTTTAATTCTTCAGTGCTTAACTTTGTTAAGTCTTTGTTTAAGAGTTGGTCTTGGAATTGGTTTAATTCTCCTATCCGCTTTAGCCATCTTAGGTAAATATTCTCTCTTACCTTTTGGTCTGACATGTATTTGAAGAAAGCTTCTTTACCTGCCTGTCGCAAAGCAGGAAATTCATTAATCCACAAAATTTTATCATCTTTAAACAGAACCAATGTATCCGGCCATCTTTCACCCGAAAATTCTTCTCCAAATCTTTGAGAACATATTTCAAAATATTCAGAAACAAAATAGTATTTGGCAGGGATTGGGCCCCATTTAAATATTTCCGTGTTGGGATCAATCATTTTTTATCCAATCTCAAACCTTAATATTGCTGCCACTCCGCCTAAATCTCGTAACTGCACTCCCTCCCTGGTCTCGGTAGAAATGATCTTTACCTCTGCACCCTGGGCTTTAGCTTTCTCTTCCCATTCGAAGATTTTATCTTCTGGAATAATTTCAGAAAGCAATAAGACATTTACCGCCGCCATCTCAATCGCTTTTAAAGTTTCTTTCTCTCCGTAAGTTACTTTACCAGGATTATCAAGCATTTGTTTAAAAAATTGCTGCATGGATTTCTTTTCTATGGCTACTTCCTCTTGGGCGAGCAGGTCTTCAGATTTATCCAATAATTCCTGCAATCCGAACTCGTCAGTATAAGATAAGTCTTTAGTGCCGATAATTTTCTTCTTTAAATCGCCGGTTAAAGCGTCTTGGTTTAAGAAATCGCTAACCGTAATTCCAGGTCCGCCGATGATGATGCCTTTCAAATTATTGCCCAGAGGTAAAAACTGTTCTTTCATATATTCAGCGATCTTCTTGAAATGGTCTTTGTAGGCGCCTTCGCGGATACGGGCGTAACGTTGAGAACTTTGACCGCCGGCTTTCGTCTTTCCTGGAACCTCCGAATGGGTTTTTTGGAGAGGAAGAATAGTTTTTCCCCGTAATAAAGCTAAGGTAGCGTCCCTGCGGTCAAATACAACTAAACCATAAACTGTCTTTTCTGCGAGCATCTCTTCCAAAATATCAGTAACGAAATTCTTATCGCAGCGATAGATGCGGATGTTTAAAGGCAGGGGTGGCTCGATGCTCCAGACCCGTAAATCTTGTTTGCCTTCAGAGGCAGCTACGTTGCCAGAGAAGATGGCTAGGCCATTAGGGGGATTTTTTCCTACGGTACGCAAGTGCTGGATCATCTTTTCCAGGGCAGATTGGACGTTTTTTCTAGTATTAGCAGATTTAATATTAGAGGCAGTACCTTGCTCTTCGGCGAGATGATTGATAATCTTAGTCATCTCGTAGCCAGCGGGGATATAAACGGAAACAAACTCAGTATGGGGGGCCTTATGGCTATGTAATTCTCGGACTAATTTCTTTAAATGCAGTTTTTCCTGGGCGTTAATAGTAGCCATGTTTTTATTAAGAATGAATTAGGTTTATAAAGATTTAGCTGGATTTAGTGGTTAAAAGAGCAGGCTTTACTTTTTTCCATTGTTTTAAGAGCGAGTTCTCTTTGGCTATATCTATCCCCATTAATTTATGCCCTTTCTCTCTAGCTTCATTCAGACAAACCTGAAAGATTTCTGAATCTAAATTCTCTCTAATCTTTGGTTTAGAATATTTTCTTTGCTTTAATCTTTTTTCCAGTATTTTTAGGTTTGAAGAAGTAAGCACGATGCAGAGATGAACCATTTCTTTGGGCAATTGATGGGAGATGTGGCTATCTAGGATCAGAGGTTTCTTTGCTTCTTTCAGCTTTTTGACCATAAAAGTCCTTAATTTATTAAAATCAATTTCCCAACATCTTTTTTTAGGATTGTACCTGGTGGAGATTTGAGAGTAATAATGGTGTAAATCTAATCTTTCCCAACCTAGTTTCTTAGCTAGGAATCTAGCCAGAGTGGATTTACCAGTTCCGGGAGTGCCGGTGATAAGGATTAGTTTGGTCATTTAAGAAAAGAATTAAATCAACTAAAGATAAAAAGGTTGTGGTGGAAGAAAGAAAAAATTAGATACATTCACAAAATAGTATGTTATTATCTCCTACTTCCCACGTACAACTGTGACTTGCTTTCACAATTGCTTTATCAAAATTGGCACTTGATGTACTACCAGAATACCCCCAAAGAGCAATAATACATTTTTTTCCGATTTCGGAACATTTTTGATCACAGTTTTTGTTAGGATAATAATTACCGTTAACTTCTGCTACTTCAATTTCATCTCTAATTATTTGTTTTACTTTCTCAGTCAATTCTTGTTCAGTAACGTAATTTTCTATTTTTAGTAACTTAACCGCCTGACCAGCCAAAGCTCCTTCTTCCCCGGTTTCTTCTTTCGGCGCACAACTAACTAAAAACAAGGCTAAAACCAATAAACTCAACACAATTAATAGTTTTTTCATCTTTAAACACCTTTCAAATTATATTTATTTCAAGAAAGAAGTCCTTACTTTTAAACATGCGTTACCCCCCCCCCGTTAGTAAATCAAGATGTAAGGATAATTCCTTCCTGATTAATCTTCTCTGTGAGCTTGTTTTTGGCGGCAAAACTTTCAGAAGTAAAGTAATGAACTTGTATTTGTACTTTAAACTGTTTTTCAAGTTTTTTAATTATTTTAGTTATCAAAATCTCTTGATCTAACCCTCTTTTGAAAATTACTGCTAAATCTATATCTGAATGCACAGAAGCAGTGCCTTTAGCTTGAGAACCAAACAAAATAACCTTTTCTAAACCTAAGCAAGAATCGTTCAAAGAGCGCAGAAATTCTGATAAGACAATTTTTAGAGGATAAGATAAGTTTCGCAGGCTTTTCTGTTCTTTTTCCCATAATTGTTTCAGCAGAAGAGCAGATTCGTTGTTTTCATTAACATAATAAAATTCTTTTTTACCTTTTTTCTCAGGGGTTAATATATTTGCCCGGACTAATCTTTCCAGTCCCCTGCTTAGGGGAGCATTACCTAACTTAGTGAACTTAAACAATTCGCTCCTGCTGACTAGCCTACGCGGGGTTTCCAGTAATAAACTTAGGATTCTCCAGGTTGATTTATACCCAATGATTGGTTCAAAGAGCATATTCTTTAATCTTCCTCATTTTTTGCGGGATTAAAAAAGTCATGGTTTCAACCTCTCTAGGATAGAAATATAGGGTTCGACCACACTTTTCACGAACATTTTGACCTCGTTTAATTGATCTGTTTCTTTGGGTAATTCTCTCTCTATAGAATAGTAGGTATATTTCTTTCTTTTATCTGCACTCTGTTTTAACATTAAGGGAAGAGTTTCTTCTTTATTCTTTTTTAGGATAGTAAAATAAAGAAATTCAGTTTTAGCCTTTTCTAATAATTGAATAATTTTCTTCTTTAACAATTCCTCTTTAATAAAATGCTCTAAAACAATCAGGCAGTTAGTATGTACACCCGTATCTTCTTCACTAATCTTAAGATTATAATACTTTGCAAAATACCATAAAGTGATATTAAGAACTGAGTAATATCCGGCAATGGCAGTATATTTTGAATTTTTTTGTTCCAAAAACTTTAAAGCGCTAGCAAAGTCAATTTTATAATTATTCAAATGGAATGAAACATAGGCTTCTTTTTCCACAGTTCCTATTTTCTTAATTAACTGTCGTTGTAACAGTTCTTCATAACTTACCATTTTTGGCCTAATTTCGTACTAAAAATAGTACACTCCTATATAAATATTGTGTTACTGTACCAAATATAGTATTTTATTTAAAGAGAACTTTTATTTTCGCCCTCAGCCTGCTTAATCCCTTTCCCATGCTTTAGATGGTGCTGTTTAAGGAAACGGTGGACTAAATGCTGATGCAAAATTGATTCTACTACTAAGATAATTAAGAATAAGATAACAGCATAGCCGATTAATAAGGTCAGATCCAGCCAAAGATTGCTGAGAGAAGTGCCGAAGATGAAAACTTCCCTAATCAATTTTTCAGCGATAACAAAAGGATTGTAAGAAGTAATTGCCCTAAGAGTGGCAGAAATGCCTTCCAGAGGTAAAATCACTCCGGAGATAAATAGGAAAATGCTGCCTACGGAAATAGAAGCTAAAACCCCCGTTTCTTCAGAGACGAAAACATAGCCGATCAACATGCCCAGGAAAGTAAAGACGGAGGCAGCCAGGAATAAGATTAAAGCCATGGCCGGAAGGGCAAGCAAGGCATTATCCAAGAAAAATAAAGATAGACCTAAAATAATCGCGATTTGGAATATAATTAGAATCAGGTTAGTGAGATAGGTTGAAATAATAAACGTAGTCTTGCTGATGGGCAGGAAAAAGTTTCTTAAGAATGCAGGGCTATTTTTTTCCATCATGACTAAAGTAGTTCCTAATAATAAAGAGCTGAACATGACCACTAAAACTAAAATTGCCGGAAACAAGTAATTTAAGAAAGTTCCTTTTTCGCTGACGGTTTCTATTTTCATCAGCAGAGGCGAAGAGATAGTTCCGGCCTGGGTAACTTTTTGAGCGTCTAAATTAGCGGTAATTTCATTTAATCCTACCTGGAGACTATCTAAAGCGCTGACGCCTTCGGCTAGAGCGGTGGAAACTGTGGCTAGGTTAGTGTTGGTCTGTTCTACTGCGCTAGAGGCAGTAGTCAATTTAGTTCGGGCTAATTCCAGATCAGTCTGCAGGGAAGAGATGATATTAGCTAGTCCAGAAGCTCCGTTAACATTATCGTTAATCCCTTTTAATTTGCTTAAAGCTTCGTTGAGAGGAGTAGTGATGGCGGTTTTTCCGCTGGTGATATTTGCACTACTTACTGCACTTAAAGCAGAGCTAATGCTTTTAGTGGCAGTATCTAAATCAGCAGTAACATTAGTGAGGATACTAGTATCGTAAGTAGAAGCAGGAGCGGTTAAATCCAGTCCCGATAAACCAGACTTAGCTGATTCTGTAGATGAAGAAGCAGTTCCAGCTTTACTTTTGATGATATCTAGATCTGCTTTTTTAGTATTCAGTTTAGAATTAGTATCGGATAAACGAGTCAATAAATCTTGGCTGAGAGACTGAGAAATTTCAGCGGATTTAAGGTTGAATTTAGATTTTACGGTCTCCTGAATCATCCAGACCAGATTGATTTTAGTAGGGTCGAGATAAAAAGTAATCTCTTTTTGGGTGTTATCTTCAACTTTTAGGCTTTCGGGAAGAAAAATACAGGTGTTGATCAATCCCCGTTTAACATCTTCTACACATTCTTCTTTAGAGGCAACATATTTGAGGATCTCATATTCTTCTTCCTGCAATAAAGTAACAAAAGATTGGACATCTTCATTCTCTGAGGGAGCATAAACCCCTATTTTCAAACCATACTTATCAGAAGCATTGTAAGATAAGCCTAAAAGAAGAATAATCAGTAAAGGAGCGAAAATAACAATTAAAGCTGAAGCTTTCGCTCTTAATAGTAAGCGCAGGTTCTTTTGGGTGAGCAGCCAGAGGGATTGCATTTTTATTTTTTAATCTTTGATTTAGGGTTGGTTTATTTTTTTTAAGTAAATCTATTCTTCCTGAGCGACTTTCTCAAACACTTCATGCAGGGAAGGCCGGCGTAAATCCATATCGTGCAGGGAAAGGTTTTCTTCTTTGATCAAACTCAATAAAGATTTCATGGTCTTTTCTACATCTTCTGGATAAATCTCTAAACGATTGCCCTGATCGATGATTTTCTTGAAGGGTAAAGTTTTCATTTTTTGTAGAATCTGTTCTTTATCCCTGCCAGAATGGACATTGATGATAAAATGGTCTCTAAAGTAAGGTTTTTTTACATCTTCGATTAAACCATAACTGTGCACTTTTCCGTGATGGACAATGGCCACTTTATTACAGATATGTTCAATATTATCCAGATGATGAGAAGCAAGTACGATAGTTATGCCCTGCTTATTAACTTCCTGAAGCAGGTGGAGAATCTCTTTCTGTAATAATGGATCTAAATCCGCAGTAGGCTCGTCTAAGATAAGAATTTTCGGCTTATGCACTAAACTGCAGGAGATGTCTAAGCGTTTTTGCATTCCTCCGGAAAGATGTTCAGCTAATTTATGCTGGTGTTTGCTTAGTTCAGTAAATTCTAATAAACTGCGGATATTGTTTTGTAAGGTTTGTTTATCGATCCCGTACAATCTTCCGAAATGGACCAGATTTTCTATCACGGTTAGTTTAGGATAGAAAGAATTGTGCTGGGGAGTAAAGCCGATATGTTTCTTAAGCAGATGCAGATTTTGGTTAAGATTTTTTTCTTTACCCTCAACTTTAGAATAATAGACTACTTCACCATCGCTAGGCTCAATAAAGCCAGCAATTAAGTTCAATAAAGTAGTTTTGCCGCTGCCGGATTGGCCGATTATGCCTAAAACGTCTCCTGGTTCGATGGCCAGATTAACTTCTTGTAGAACAGCCTGGTTCCTGTACTCTTTCGACACCTCTTTTAAACGGATGATATCCACAGCTAAATATAAAAGAGAATATGTTTATAAATGTTTTTGTGGGGTTGAAATTATTAATAAATAAGATGATTAAAAAAGAAAGAAAAATTAAACCGCTTTCCACTGGCTACCAACATCAGTCTTTCCATATACAATCTCTTCATCTATAAAGTGATACAAATCTGTGTATATTCTTTTACATTCTTTATGCAACCTTCTAAATTTACGATGAAGCTGGTTAGTTAGGCGTATAAAAATCTTGAAATCTTGCATACTTTTTTCTAGCTCTTTAGGATCGTAGCCACTTTGTCCAGGTTTATTTTTTATAACTGATTTTCTTAAATCATATAGACTTTTTTCCAGCATAGTCAGATTTTGTCTTTTTGTTGCAACTAAATATGGAGCTAAAAGTAGGTATCCGGGGATATTAACTATTCTTCTAAGATTACTGATCCCCCCTTGAGGCATCCATCCTTCGCCAAGGCTAAAAGGCAATCTTTCAGCAAAGACGAGACCTTGTTTTTCACCTTCTTTGATCTTAGCTATGAGTTCTCTTACTTTTTTCTTATTATTACCAGGGTCTTCTCCGGAGTAAGTTTTATTAACATATTTATGAACTTCAAGACAAGCCCGATGCATCCTTTCAAAGGTCTCACTTTGATTACTAGATGTTCTGTACATAATTCCGATCAATCTTTCAAATTCTTCATAATTCTTTTCTTTAAGTAAATTCTGATAAGTGGTTTTACTTACACATTTTAACTTATTTAACTCGGCTTCTAATTCGTAAAATTCGTGCAATAAATCTGAGAATTGCTTTTCTATAATATCTGGAAATTTTTTTAGCATTCTAAAACACCTTATTTTAATTATTTTTATTAAGAATATCGTCTCTATTTTTAAACTTGCGTTACCC
>DATDTM010000048.1:0-4362 GCA_035290865.1 Candidatus Nanoarchaeia archaeon | reverse complement strand
TTTGCGGAAAATTACGGTCGAGCCGGTGTATGGGAATATCAAGCAAAATTTAGGATTCAGGGAATTTCTTCTTCGGGGCAAGGAAAAGGTGAAGATTGAGTTTAATTTAGTCTGTATTGCTCATAATTTAATGAAGATTTGAAGGATGAAGCAGGCAAGAGCTTGCTAAGATTATTATTTTTGATTCGATTTTGAAAAAAGAAGTTGATTGTGAGACGGTTTCTGCATCGCGTGATCTGCTGTTGGGAGATTTTTGCGATAGCAAAAACACGAGTTGACGCACGAAGCGTCCTCGTGAGTAAAAAATTATCTCTGGGTGGGGGCGGAGGTGGAAGCTCCGCCAATAAATAGGAAAAATTATCGTGCTATTTTGAAAAATTAGGGTTAGGCTCTTCTACAAGTTATCAAAATATGAGCTTGCTTTTAATCTGAATAATCTAAAGATCCCTCAAATGCTCTAAGTTGTTCTTGATTTGATACAAGAATCTCTGGTTCAATCATAGGAGTTTCTTTGTCTAAGTCCCTCCATCTTCTAGGGATTTCTGAAAATACCTCTTTACCATATTTTCTAATAAATCTCATCATTCTGAGTCCGCCAGCTTGATAATCTGCATGACCCCATAAATGAGAGAAATCTAGAGTTTCATCTGTTGGATATAAATGAGCAAACCGTTCAGTATCGCAATATGTAGCAAACCCTTCTTGCATCATTCTATCTCTTGGGTTCTTAGAATCATTTTCTCCACCAAGTTTGTACCAAAGCTTATGGCCTAATTCGTGAACTACAAGCCTGTCTATACCAACTGAATTTTTTACACCTCTTCTTACTTTCTTTCGCGTATTAATAAAAATTGTTTCAGTTGGATGAAAGTATAAGGCCGGATTATCTCTAAGCGAGATTATACTATACCCTGCAAAAATTGGTGCAAGAACAATTGGTGCAAGGAAAGTATCTAAAAAATCTTTTTGATCTTTTTGTTGAAGTTCAGTTATTGTTTGTTTAACTAATTCTGCTGGGATGTATAACATACGTCTAACACTAGTTTCTCCAAGCCCTATTCCAGCTTCTTTCTCTATTAAATCAGTATAGTGTCTTGTTTTTTCTAAAATAGCTTCTAAATATTCATTTCTCTCAGATAGCTTAGCCATATTATTAAAATAACTAAGGTATTTATAAAGCTTTAGGTTATTCGCCACTTTCAAGTTAATAAGAAGAATCGCCCAATCCTAAGAAAAATTTGGGTAAGCGAAGCGAACTGCTTAACCTTTCAGGCTGTCCCACAATTCACAAAATATAAATACTAGTTCTCTCGTCGACAAGTTATAATAAAGTCGTTTCCACCAATCGTTGCTGTTAAGCAACTCACGAGGAACAAAGTTCCGACTTGATTTGATTGGTGGCGCACTCCTCAGTCAAAATGTTCAGCTCTTATACATTTTGACGAGTAAAAATCCCTCGTTTCATATTACTGAATGCCCCGCAGCTTGCTGCGATTGGGATTTTTATTTATTCTTTTTTAATCCTCTCAACATCCTCTACCGTAATCCAGGCAATCATATTTCCATAGCCGGTTTTATCGATTTGAAAGGGCGGGATGGCTTCTATCTCTTCCAAGAAGATTAAAGTGCAATAATTCTTGCCTTTAAGCCGATCAGCGTAAGATAAGGGCACTCCTATTTGAGGACCGTATTCGCTTAAGATTTTAATGATTTTATTTTGGTCTAAACCTTCATAAAATAAAACTTTACTTACCTGGGCTCGGGCAGTTACCGGTGCGCTAGACTCTTTGAAATAAACAGTATCATCTACTGAAATATTTTGATAAGGTGTTCTAGGAAATTTATACCAGCGGGATTCGATGGTTTTTTCTCCTGAAAGTATCTTAGCTAAAAGTCCGCTTGCTTTGGAGAGGATGGCCAGATGATGCATTCAATTAGAGAATAAGGATTAAAACATAAATCTTTCTCTTGTTCTTACCCCAGCTTCTGGTCAATCTCTAGGGCTACTTCTTTTAACTCTAAGAAAATTCCCTCTATATCTCGCTGTAAATCTTTAACTAAATCCTGCAAAGAATTCTCTCGGATTAGATAGCCCTCTTTCTCTCTGAGCACAATACCTGAACCCATTAGTCTAGTAAGATGATGGACTACTGTTCCCCGGCTCAAGTTTAGTTTTTCGGCGATATAATCTGAAGAAAGAGGCTGGTTCTGACGGGATTTTTTAACTAAAGTAATAAAAATGCGGAAACAGCTGCTATCCTTATCCCGAAGATTGAATAGGCCTAAAGAATTGCCTAGCCATTGCAGCTCTTCATTTACATTGGGAGAAGAAATCTTGCGAATTTTTATCACGGTTAGTCTTTGATTCATTTTGGGAATAAAGTGTGTTATCTCTTTGGATTATTTAAACTTTTTCCACAAACTTTATATACTGGGGCGGTTTTAGGTAGCCTGCGTTGACTTAAGCTCGACGAAACCATCCAGCGGGGTTTAATATGACCAACAAAAAAATTAATCAAGATAAATCGGAAGAAGCAGTTAATCCCGAACTTCAGCCAGAAAATCATCCAGATGAATTAGCGGAGATGAAAGATCTTTTACAGCGGACCCAAGCTAATTTCGAGAACTACCGCAAGCAGGTAGACAAGCGGGTAGAAGAAATTAGAGATATGGCGGCTAAAGATGTAATTTTGCAATTATTACCAGTGTTAGATAATCTTGAACTAGCTTTGAAATCTGCGGATAAAAACTTAGTTGAGTTCAAGAAAGGAATAGAATTAATTTATTCTCAATTGTTCAGCATCCTGGAAAATCAAGGAGTAACGGTAATTGAGGCCAAGAAATTTGATCCTTATCTTCATGAACCTTTACTTAAGGTTGAATCTGATGCACCGGAAAATGCTATCCTGGAGGAATTCCAGAAAGGGTTCATGCTCAATAACAGAGTAATTCGCCATGCCAAGGTTAAGTTAAGTGCGGGAAAGAAAAAAGCAGTTGAAAAAGAGAATAATGCTAATCAAACTCAGGCCATTAATCCTGAGATTAAAAAATAAATAAAATAAATACAAAAATAATATTCAAGGAGGATTGAAAAAAATGGCAAAAGAAAAAGAACAAACTAAAAAAGCAAACGGAGCAACTATCGGAATTGATTTAGGTACTACTTTTTCCGCAGTGGCGGTAATGGAAGGAGGCAAACCAGTAATTATCTCTAATTCCGAGGGTACTAGAACTACTCCTAGCGTGGTGCATGTTAAAGATGAAGAGATTATTGTTGGACAGATAGCCCGAAACCAAGCTATCGTAGACCCATCTCATACTATCCGTTCGATCAAACGGAAAATGGGCTCTAACGAAAAGGTAGGAATTGATGATAAAGAATATACTCCGGAACAGATCTCAGCGATGATCCTGCAAAAATTAAAACGGGATGCAGAAGCTTATCTGGGCCAGCCAGTAAAGAATGCAGTGATTACTGTGCCTGCCTATTTTAATGATGCTCAAAGGCAAGCAACCAAAAATGCAGGAGAAATTGCGGGATTGAATGTCCTAAGAATAATTAACGAGCCCACGGCAGCTTCTCTAGCTTATGGTCTGGATAAATTAGAGAAAGCGCATACTATCTTAGTTTTTGATTTCGGAGGAGGAACTTTTGATGTTTCTGTCCTAGAATTAGGCGAGGGAGTTTTCGAAGTTAAAGCTACCAGCGGAGATAACCGTTTAGGCGGAGATGATATTGATGAAATCATCATGAATCATCTGATTAATAATTTTAAGAAATCTACTGGAATTAATCTAAATAATGATGCTACGGCTATCCAGAGATTGAAAGAGGCAGCCGAGAAAGCTAAAATTGAATTATCTTCCAAAATGAAGGTAGAGATTAATATCCCTTTCGTTACTGCTGACCAGCATGGGCCTAAGCATATCAAAGAGGAATTGACTCGGGCAAAGTATGAAGAGTTGATCTCTCCAATCATGAAAAGGTTGGAAGTGCCAACCAAGAATGCCTTGAAAGATGCAGACCTAAAAATAGATAAGGTTATTTTAGTGGGCGGATCTACCAGAATTCCATCAGTTCAGGATTTGGTCAAGAAACTTACCGGCAAGGAAGGAGATAAATCCGTAAACCCTGACGAAGCGGTAGCTTTAGGGGCAGCAATCCAAGCCGGTGTACTAGGCGGGGAGATTAAAGACGTTTTATTGCTAGATGTTATCCCTTTAAGTTTAGGAATAGAAACTTTAGGCGGAGTGCTGACCAAATTGATTGATCGGAATACTACTATTCCCACCAAGAAAAGCCAGATCTTTAGCACGGCAGCAGATAATCAAACTGCAGTAACCATTAGAGTAGCCCAGGGA
>DATDTM010000047.1:0-81403 GCA_035290865.1 Candidatus Nanoarchaeia archaeon | reverse complement strand
CCCCCGTTAGTAAAAAAGAAATTCCTGAAAAAGAGAAGAAAAGTATAAATAGTTTAAACTATTCATTAATTGAATGAATTATAAACAAGACTTAATCAAAGCATTAAAGAAACTAAACCTTTTCACTAAAACTAATTTTATTATCCTCTTCGGTTCGGTAAGCAAAGGGAGAGCCAATCCTCTTTCTGATATTGATCTCTGTATTTCTTTGGATCTGCCTCCAAAAGAAAGGCTTCAAGCCAGAATCAAATTATCCGGGCTTCTCCCTGAAAAATGCGATATTCAGGTGTTTGAAGATCTGCCTTTATATGTCCAAAAAAGTGTTCTTTCGGGTAAAGTATTATACCGTAAAAATACAAAACAATTGATTGAGAGAGCCATTGAGGTTATTAATGAGTACGACGATTTCAAAAAAATTTATGATTATTATTTGGCTAAAGATAAAATGGCGGTAGAAATATGATCGATTCTAGAATTTCACAAAAGATTAAAGAAATCGAAGAGAATATTGAGTTAATACGAGATAATCTTCCTGAAGAGATGGAAGAGTTCTCTGAGTTGGGCCTGGTTAAAGATGGGATTTACAAGAGATTAGAATATTCTCTACAGAATCTAGTGGATATCTTTTCCATAATTTATTCTTCTTTGAATTTAGGAGTGCCTTCCAGCATAGATGAGATTTTTGCTAGTTTGGTTAAAAAGAAGATTTTTCCTAAAAAAATAATTGATTTAGTGCAGGAGATGAAAGGCTTGAGAAACATTTTGGTGCATAAATATGGTCAAATAGATGATGAGCGAATCTTTAATCTTCTTAGGGAAAGGCTTGATGACTTCGGGAAAGTAATTAGTGCAGTTGAAGAACATTTAAAAAAAGAAAAAAATAAGAAATAAAACAAAAAATCTAGCTTTTCCAGACCTGGTCAAACATGCTGTCCATAGAGGAAGCAAAGTAAGGGGTCTTGACCCAAACGCCTAGATCATAGGATGGATGGACATCCTTATCGTTCAAAGCCATAAAGACCAAATCAGTTCCATCTACAGTTACGAATCGGGAGCGGACCTTATCATTATGCTTGATTTCGGCAATAGCTTTGATTTCTTCAGCTAGGTCTTTATTTTCTTTAGTGATAGGAGCAGAAATTCTAACTTTTACTCCTTTTTTCTTAGCTTTTTCTAAAGTAGCCCTAAGACCCTCCATCTTTCTCATGAAGCCTTTATCAGTAGTCATGATATTAACAGTTTTTTTAGCTTCTTTAATGAGCAGATCTAGATGGTTATAGATATTATTTCTTCCCCTTAAACAACCGCTCATTTCAGAAGGTTCAATCAAACTAATTCCATTAGTGTGCAGGCTTTCTAATTCGCCAAGTAAAGGCGAACCTTTTACAGTATCTAATCTTTTAATTTTGTCCTGAGCATCATTATGCATATTTTTCTTGACCCGGTCTACCACTTCGCTAGGCGGAATAGCAATATACTTAATTGGTTTGCCTAATTTCATGACTACAAAACCTTTCTTTTCCAGGCTTTCTAGAACATCATAACTTCTGGATCTAGGAACATCAGCGATATCAGAAAGTTCTCCGGCAGTAGAAACTCCTCGGCTTAATAAAGCCGTCCATAGTTTAACTTCGTATAAATTTAGATCAAAGTAGCGACGAAGTTTGCTTAATAATTCTTCTTTTACAATCATTTTAACCCCCCCTCTTTTTGAAAGTTCACGCTTGATATACTCGAAGTGTTAAATTCACGAACATTTAACACTTCTCCTAATAGCAAATGCGTGAGATTATCATTTGAATCTTTAACACATTTGCTATATTATCTCCCGTTCACCATATTTGTTACTTGACTATCAGTAAAACTAACTACTATTAAAAGGTTGTGGTTTTGGAAAATATACCTTTTAAGAGGGTCTCAAGGTTAGTGGCCAAGAGTGATACAAATTAGTATAAATAATATATTTTTTATTTAATTTATGAGAATTATGAATTATAGAGGGCTTTGAATAATTCAATAATTTATATTGCAGTCCTCTAAGAGAATTTGAAATGGTCGTAATTTTCAGATATAAATTAGATAAAAAAGATGAAAATTACTATTTTTCAAAGTTCTCTATAGTTATAAACACCAAATGATTTTTACCAGTCTAATTTATATCGTAACAAACAGGCGATTCCGCCTAAACCATCTAGCCTTTTTCCGCTTTCCTGTTCTGAAGATAAAATATGAATCTCTCCTTTCAGGCCATCAATCTTTTTCATTAATTGATCTAGTTCCAGATAATTACCCTGCTCGCGCTGCTGTTGGATGAATATATCGCTGAGCAATAATTTGCTTACCGCCCCGGCAGAAATTGCTTTTTTAACTTCTTCCCAGCCATAGGTAGCCAGTCCCTGTTTGTTGATTGCGCTTAACAGTTCTTCCATCAACAAATTTTCTTCTCTAGCTCGAGAAGATAGGAGTACTTTAGCTAATTCAGGCAATCGGATGACCTCGGCGATAGCACTTTCGCTGACGTCGGAACAGGTGGCTAAAACAATTTTACTTTTTAATTCCGGAGAGGTTATTTTTCTGAATAAATCTTCTTTGTAAAAAGCAGGAGAAGTTAAAATAATCTTTTCGGGAAGATATCTTTTTAGATAGGTATCTAAAGTCTGAATAATTTCTAGATAAAAATCTTTTTTGATCTCTTGAGGATGGGAATTTGGATGAGATTTTTGGTGCACTTCTCCTTTTAATCGGAGGACGATTTCGTGCCCCCTATTTTTGGTGAGAGCAAATAAAGCTTCTTCCCGATCGAAAAGACAGAGAAGGTAATTATACTTCTTTTCTGCAGCTTGAGTTAATTTTTGTTTTTGAAATTCCAGCCAATGGACTTTTTCTAAAATGAATTCTGCTTCCAATTCTAGGGAGATGGATTGGTAGCTGCCCTGGGGAATTTCTTCTGGGGCTTCTTTGATCTTACCATTAATCTTTAAAGAATTACCAGCGGGACTAAAGTCAAGGCTTTCTGCTTCGATAGTTACGATATAGGTCTTTTTGGCTACCGCTGCATTTTCTCCTGAACCGATCTTGACCTTGCGAGTAGTCTTGCCCCTAACCAAATCTCCTGGGTCAATGAGATGGCTTAAGTACCATAAATCTTCCGGATCGGTTATTTTTAGTTTTACGTTTCCTTTCTTGAAATCAGAATGGATGATGTGCATGTTTAAAAGGTAAAGTAAGGGATTATAAAAAGGTTGGGGGTGAAAAAGCAACTTTAATCTTTAATCTAGTATTTACAAAAACAGAATACTTTATATATTAAAAGATTTTCTTACTTTTAATTATGAACCAAAGTAAAAGAGGTCAGGCAGCTGCGGGAGCAGCCATCTTATTGGTAATCATTGCCGCTTTATTAGTGGGATTTATTGTTTTAATCCCGCCTCAGGAAAGAGCGGAACTATTAGGAGAAAGTTCTACTTCTACCAGCACCGCCCCTAAAGTGATCGATGAGGCCAAAGTCAAGATTAATCTATTGAAAGTTTCTCCGGGAAAGATTGATTTTTTGAATCAAAAAGAGATTGAACACCCGCTTCCGGTAACTACTATCTTTACTAAAACTGAAAGTAAGATTCTAGCGGAAAAGAATGTAGCCAGCATGAAAAAAGGCGCTTTCTCTGAAGAACAAAGCAATTTTAAGTTTACGGTGCCCAGTTTAGACCAGTCCGAGGATTTCTTGTTAAGCTTTACCGTAAAATCTGCCCAAGGAGATTTATTGGTTAGTTTAAATGGAGATGAAATTTTCAGTTCAGAGGTCACCGCAGGAGAATCGTTAGTAGTCAATCTTCCTAAAAATTCCATCCAAGAAAATAATGAATTGTTGTTCAGCACTTCGGGAGTGGGAGCAGCTTTCTGGAAAACTAATTCGATCCAGGTAGAAAAACTGAAAGTAGTTTCTGATGTGACTAATCTGGAATCTCAAGCTTCCAAGAATCTTTTCTTAGTTTCGGAAACAGAGAAGAAAAACTTGGAAAAAATAAGATTAAAATTCAAGCCAGACTGTGATACAAATAAAGCGGGGAAGCTGGAAGTGTTAATTAACGGCAACGAAATTTATTCTGCCATTCCTGACTGTGAGTTGTCCATGGTGCCCTTAGAATTTTCTCCCAGCCTGGTTTATTCTGGAGAGAATGAGATTGTTTTCCTGACCAGTAAAGGAACTTATGTTATCTCTAATATCAAAATCGAATCAGAATTAAAAGAGGTTGAATATCCCACTTATTATTTTGAGGTATCTTACGAACAGTATCAGGACGTGGTGGATGAAAAGTTAAGATTACGGGCTACCTTAAATTTTGTGGACGTAGTCAGCAGCAAATATGGAGAATTAATCTTTAACGGCCATGCCAAGAATTTTGATACCAAAGAGGTAACTTACATCTTAGACTTGAGTGATGATATTGTCCAGGGTAATAATGCCCTGAAAGTCAAGCCGGATAAAACCATTGAAGTACAGGAACTTCGGGTGGATTTAGTGAAGTAGTTATGGTATTTAGGGGCCGATTAGATTACTTTTTTAGTTTTTATTTTTAAAATAGGTTTAACATATAAAAAAAGAGGAAGATGGGATGACACTTTTTGGTGAGGCAGCGAAAGTTGCAGCTTCTGGAGAGGTAGGAGCAGCAGCAAAGTCTGCTGGCGCCAGCGAAGCGGCAGGAGCAGTGAGCGGAGCAGCCAAAAACTTGAGTTGGATGATGGTGGTTCTAGGAGTAATCCATTTTATTTTGCGTTTGACTACGGGAGGAGCATCGGCAATCACTTTTGTTTTCTCTTTGACTTTGTTTATCTTAGCGGGATATGCTCTAGCCCAGAAAACTGAAAAGAATCGTAGCGCAATATTAATTCCGATGTTAATATTCGTAATCTGGTACTTTTTATTTGGAGGAAATTATGACCCAGAATTCCTGCTTTATTTCGGAGCTGGAATATTAATTATTTCACTTATTTTTGGAGTCTTTTCCAAAGGACAGAGCCTTAAACCAGAATTGTTAGGTTTTATTCCAGTAATTTTCTTTTTTTTAGATATTGGGTTAATTGCTTTCTTAGCGGAAAATTTAAGCCTGCCTATTACTCCGCTGATGGAAAGTTTAGTCCTATTCATGCCCTGGTGGGCTTTCTTTGGCTTATTAACTTTACCTGCAGAGGCCAGCGAGAGCAAGTTCGCTAATGTGGCTATAAATTTAACTCGAATAGTGGGAATAATGTACTTGATCTTTGTTTTCGTAGCTCCGAGCATTCCTAATCTAGGCTATGACCAATCTTTATTGCCCAGCGCAACAGAATTTGAGGAAGCTCAGGCGAGATTAAGAGAACAATTGCCCCAAAAAGAAAATCCTGCCTGGTCGAACTTAAAATGTTTAATAGAAGGAGAATATACTAATATTGAGGGCTGTGTAGAAGAGAAACAAGCATATTCTGAATTGAGTTATAGCTGTACTGAAATGGAGAAAAAGAAAGAGGGTACACCGGAATTTGAAACATGCATTGCTGAAAAGAAAAAAGAGAAAGAAGAAGTTTCTTTAATGGTGGGAGGAGTGATTGATCCTACTATCAAAATTCCTACCAGCGCAGAATTAGTCATAAACAAAGATTATTTCCCCCAATTTTATGCTGCGAATCTGCCCTTTCCGGTAGAGCTGAAAATAAAGAATCCTAGAAAATTAGTGATTAAAGCGGAGATGTATTGTAATTTTACGGATAAGATTTCTAAAGAGAGTTTCTTAGGCAGGATTGAGCCAAGCACCTCTCCAGCAATTGAATTTAAAGAAGAAGAATTAGGCAATACTTTCTTATGCTATCCTCCGGAAGGAAAAGTGCTTAATGCTAGTTATAATCTAGAATTTTCTGCAAAATTATTAGATTTGAATACCCAGTCTTTGTTACAGAGAGCGTTTATCGGAGATAAAACTCCTGAAGAGAAAAAAGCTTTAATGCCGGAAATAAATAAGATCGTTACGATCAAAGAATCCAGAGCGCCCAAAGAATTTGCTAAGATCAATTTTGATCTAGGGCATGTACAGAAAGATTCCATAATCGAAAACAAGCCCTTTAAAACTTTAAGTTTAATCTCCAATATTGAAAATGTGGGGATGGGAAAGATTTTATTAGTAAAACGATTTCAGATTGAGCTGCCTGGTTTTGTAGTAGATAATTCTCAATGTCTCTACGAGACCAATATCGATGCTTCCGGGTATAAGAAAATAATTTCCAGGCCCCAATGTCAGGTGAAAGATTATCCTGTGGAATTGAAAAATACTAAAGATTGGGTGCCGAAAACTTTCCTGGCCAGTTTAGATTATGATTATCTGATCAGTAAGAGCGTGGAGATAAATTTTAATGAGGTAGTGAGCTAGAAAGATTAATGTCACCGGAAAGAAAATTGAAAAAGATTTCGCTGATTTCAAGCTGGGAATAACTCCGAAAGCATCAGATGCTAGTAACCCAGCAGCCGCTCCCGGCGGCATCAACTTCACTTCCGCTAATCTCAACTATATCTCTACCTGCGACCCTCAAGAAGGTTTTGTCGCCGTGATGAAAGGAAAAGAAGCTAACACAACTGATGTTCTGATCAATATCACTAACGCTACCGTCCAAGCCACTAACGCTTTCTTAACCAGCTTAATTATCCCTAATCACAAAATGTGGGTGACCATGGTTTTTGAATCGCCGTGCGGAGATGTTTTGTTGATTACTTTTGTGCGAGAGAATCCAATTATCAAAAGCATATCTTTAAGTGGTAAAGAGGCTTTATAAAGATTGAATGTTTACTAAAGTGAAAGAAGGGGGGTGTAGGATGAGAAAAAAAAGTTTGTTTATTGGGATATTATTAGTACTATTGATTCTAATTATTATTGGATGTGCTAAAGAAGAAGTTCCGGTAGAACCATCCGTAAGTCCAGATAAGATAAAAGTTAATGTTATTGTTGATAAGAATGTTTCTGCCAGCGTTATTGAAGATTTGAAACAGAAAGGATTGATAGTTTCTTACGAAACAAGTGAAAACTTAGTTTTGACCGGCGAGATTAATAAAACGGAGTTTGGTAAATTACAAAATAATTCTCAGATTAAAGTGGTGAAGAAGAAAGAAAGCCAGCAGTTAACGGACAAAGATATGCAGAATATTATTGATGAGGCTAGAGCTAAAGAGAATATTACTGTTGGACCTTATATAAGAAAAAAATTGTTAGAAGAATTAAAAGATAAAGAGTACGCTCCAGCGTATATAAAATTTAGAATGGAGTACTGGGGTGATAATAGTAAAATCTGTCTTGATGAAATAAATTCACGGTTAAGTAAAGCAGATTTTAAATTAGAAGAGGATGAGAGAGGGGCTCTTAAAGGAGAGATAACTCAAGAAGGAGTTAATAAACTAAGAAATGTTGAATGTATATTAGATATTGGCTGGAGAGACTTGAGTATACCTCATTGCACTGTATTTGAAAATGGAACCAAAACTTGTAATAATTAAGCAAGGAGCTATAGCTGTACTAGTGGTAGGAATTGTGTTATTTTTATCCATAGATGTTTCTGCAAATTTGTTAACTTTTCCAGACAGTATAAAAGTAGCTATCACAAATCTTTCTTGGGATGAAAAGACAGATTGTCCCAAACTTGAAGCTACTCACGGAGATGGTTTGGAACAATATATCAAAAATCATACTGTTACTGTCGATACTGTTCCTTTGAAATTATATACTCAAAGGGTATTGGATAACGAATGGAATACTACTTGGAATCAAGAAAGCCTTCGTTCAGGTGCGATGGCAGTTAAATTATATGGTTGGTATAGAGTAGATGAACCACAAAAGTGGTCATTAATCGGTGCCGATGTAGTAGACTTCACCTGCGACCAAATGTACGACGAAACCACTCAACTAAAAACGAACCAATCTGTCGATGACACTTGGTCTTACTACGCTGAAAAGAATTACAGCGGAACAGAAAAAGTCCTCGAAGCCTTACATTACCAAGGCACAGACGGTATCTGGAAAAAAGAAATCGTAGAATATCCTGGGCTGCAAATGAGCCAATGGGGCTCTCAATATCTCGTTCAATCCGGCAAGCCTTGGGAATATATCCTCAACTATTACTATAACAATTCTTTTCTTGCGAAGAATATGGTGATTGGTGATGCCGTCTCTGCTAAGATTGCCAAAGGGCAAACATGGAAGTTCTATGTTATTGATAGAAAAGAGGTTTTATAAATGTCAGAAGTATTCAAAAATAAAATGAGTGAACAGATGAAAAAAGCAAGGTGTATTATATTTGTTCTATTGCTTAGCATATTATTTCTCGCCGGCTGTGCAGTGAAAGAAATTCCGCAGGAAATTAAAACCGGTGAAATCATCTCGGTTGCGGTTAAAGTAGATTCTATTACTAATGAAACTCTGGAGAAATTGAAAGCGAAAGGTCTAGTAATTAACGATACCGAGCAAAGTAAAACTTATGGAAATGTAATCTTTGGAATGATTAATAAGAGTAAAGCGAAGGACTTACCGGGAGAAGTGAATGAAGGGGTTTCGGAGAAAGAGTATAAGATGGAAGTTCTGAAAGAGATAGTTATTGCACAAGCACCAGATTTTCAACAGAGTCAACAAGAGTTGGGTTTTATGATAGAAGACCAAATTGTTTTAGATGAGAAAAGAGAAAAAATGGGAATACTTGTCGGTCCTCTGATTGAAGATCAATTATGGGAAAGGGTAGAGAAAGAGGAATTTGTCCCGGTGTTTATTCATTTTAGAATTGAAGAATGGGAGAATTTTGAAAAGAATACAAAAGAAGTACAATTAGAACTAGCAAATGATATTAAAGTTGAAGCAAGTGGAAAAATGGGGATAACTGGATTTATCACAAAAAATGGCTTAAAAAAAATTGTGAATAAGAGATATATTATAAGGATTGGTACAAGGCTCCCCTAAAAAGAGGAAATATATGATCTATTTGAAGAGACGTTGGTTTAGAACAATTTTTTTTGTTGTAGTTCTATCTCTCATGATTAAATTTGCTCATGCTAATATCGAACAATTCCCCATAAACATAACTGTAGCAATTACCGGTTTTACTAATGCAGAAAAAGCAGATTGCCCTAGTTTAGTTAACAATTATGGTAATGGTTCTCAATTAGGTTTGGATATTTACATTAAAAATAGAATTATTGATGGAACACCTGGTTTTTCAAAACAAACACTGAACTTCAAAACTTATGTTAAAGATGTTCTTCCAAATGAATGGGCACCAGCGATTTCTATCTTATGGCCAACAGAAAGTCTTAGAGCAGGTGCAATGGCAACAAAATTAGCTCCGTGGTATACTATTAAAATATATGAAACTGAAAATACAAAAAAGTGGAAAGAAACCGGCGCCCATGTCGTTGACTTCACCTGCGACCAAATGTATAAAAATAATTCTAACACCAACGACGGAAATCAAGCAGTAGACTATACTTGGGATTACTATGCAGTTTACAACGGGACAGGAACTGAAAATATTCTCAATGCTGCATATATAGCTGGTCAGGTAGCAAATAAATCAAAAGGTGATGGAACTTATATGACTCAATGGGGCACCCAATACTGGGCGCTAACAGGGAAAGTCTGGGAGTGGATGTTCGATTATTACTACGACAACATTTTCCTTGCCCAGAGTATTCAAATAGGAGAATCTCTTTCCGCCCGAATTGCTAACGGTCAGACCTGGAAATTCTACCTTACACTTAACGGGCAAGAAGAAGGATTCAAGGTTGACCCTTTCTTTTCATTATCTTACTTACAATTAAGAGTGCTCAACCCCAGCGGTACTGTTGTTGCTTCTGATTTGAGCACTTCCTACACTAAAAGTTTGACGATAAATAAACCACAAATGCAAGCAGGTAATTGGACTCTAGAAGTTTATGCCAGTTCAGTCTCTGGAAAGTATGGTGGTTTTGATCTTACTACAAATTTTATAGACACTTCCCCTGAAGACGTTGCAGAAAAAACCGGCGGCATCAACTTCACTTCCGCTAATCTCAACTATATCTCTACCTGCGATCCTCAAGAAGGTTTTGTCGCCGTGATGAAAGGAAAAGAAGCTAACACAACTGATGTTCTGATCAATATCACTAACGCTACCGTCCAAGCTACTAACGCTTTCTTAACCAGCTTAATTGTCCCTAATCACAAAATGTGGGTGACCATGGATACTAAGCCTGGCCCGGGTTTCGCAGGAAAAGTGGGTGATGTTTCTAAAGTTGATGGTAACTTATCCCACACGGAATTAGGCCAGATTATGTTTGATGCCGACGTCCAACTCAAAATGGATCATTTTGGCCAAAGCCAGAATTTAGTTGAAAGTTTGGTTAACAACTGGGAAGAGAATGTTGTTGGCGATCCCAGCAAATGGCCTGGTTTCTATGCCCGGGTCTGGATCAGTTCAGATTCCGTAACTGCAAATGGAACCGGGTGCAAAATATTTATCACTAATTCCACCCTAAAAGTTAATTCTGTAGTGGACGCAGTCTGGGTAAATGGCGGCGGCTACCAGGCTGAATTAGCGCAATTCAAAGCTGACCTTGAAGCGGGCTTAGCTGAGATTGCGGCTGAAGCTGAAATAAAAGTTAATGTTGACCCAAAATATGAAGCCTTGCGAAGAGCCCACGCTTCTATTGCCCTAGCTCAATGGTATAAAAAGCAGCCGGGAGAAAATATAATTTACAATAAGCTAATTGATTCTAACAATCTCTCCGGCCTTTACAAAAACTTTGATCAAAGCTATTATGAAACCAAAGCCTGGCAATATTTGTACTCTTTCCAGTATTATAATAATGGCTGGAATTGGTGGGATTATACAGTTTATGGCGGTGTGGAATTAACTAAGGTTAACCCGGAAGTGGAAGGAGAATTAGGCAATCATACTGCAGAATTGATAGAAAATGCCACTCTTTATTCTTATGCCGCAGAAAATAATTCAGTTTACTTTGCCACTTTAAAAAACCCCAATAAACCGGATTTAGTTCCTCTTGCCTTAGGCTTTTCTTCCCTAACCCCGGATGCTAATGAAATTCTAAATATTACAGTTGCAGTTAGAAATGAGGGGCCGGCTAATGCCAGTAATTTTAAATTAAAATATATGGAGAGTTATACTTCTCCCAATGATTATACTGCCCAGTATTTGATCGGGGAAAAGGAAATAACTAATCTTGCCAGCAACGAAACTGCTTTAATCAGCATCTTAACTAACTTTTCCGTTATTGGGATACGTAATATTAGTGTTGAGGTTGATTACACTGATGTTACCAGTGAACTAAACGAACTTAACAACCAAATCAACGAGTTAGTAAATGTGGTTAATCCTAAGCCTACTACTTCGATTGTCGCTCCACCTAACGGGGCACCAGCTTATGTCAATCTGCCAACTATTCTTACAGGGTATGGCACGGATTATAAAGATGAATCTTTAAATGAATCTTTGTATGAATGGACTTCCAGTAAAGATGGTTATCTTGGTAGCGGCTCTTTAATCTATGCTAACCTTAGTTTGGGAGATCAGGTTATTTATTTAACTGTGGAAGATTCTGATGGAAATAAAGACGTTGATCAGGTAATTATTTTGGTTCTGGCTTCACAACCACCAGTAATAACCATAAATTCTCCCTCTAACAGCCAGGCTTTCCCGGAAGGAGCAACAGTTTATTTGGATGGTAAAGCTTTAGACCCTGAAGATGGGAACATAATGGGTAACGCTCTTATTTGGACTTCAAGTATCGACGGTTATTTAGGTAGCGGCGGAACCATTTTTACTAACTCTTTAAGTGTTGGGGTACATAACCTCACTTTAAATGCCACCGACTTTAGCCAGGTAAGTGCAGTTAGTGTTCTAAGCATTATTATTGAAGAATCTACTCCTATAATTAATATTACTTTACCAGAAAATAATGCCACCTTTTATTATACCGAAAACAGCATCACTTTTAATGGAACTGCCACCGACCCGCATGATGGAGATTTATCTTCAAAATTAAACTGGACTTCCAGTCTTGATGGGTATCTTGGAACTGGCTTATCTTTTATTAAAGCCTTATCTCAGGGTGCACACTTGATTACTGCTTCAGTAATGGATAGTTATGGCCTTACTGGGCTCGACCAGACTCAATTTGTGGTTTTAGAGCCTCAACCACCGATAGTATCGATAATCTCTCCTACAAATAATCAACAGATAATTAATGGAGTTCTCTTCACTTTTAAGGGCATAGCAACTGATCCTGAAACCGGTTCTTTAGTCGGAAATTCTCTGTCCTGGAAATCTTCTTTAAATGGTAATTTAGGTTCGGGGACAGAATTTAATCGGTCTAATTTTACAGTTGGATCTTATCAAATTATTTTAGCAGCAGTAGATAATGATAACCAAAGTGCTAATGTCTCTGTAAATGTAACTGTAATCTCTGCTCCGCCGAATGTTACCATCGTTTCTCCAGTTCCTGGCTCAGTCTATTCTTTAGGCTGGAACATTACTTTTGAAGGCACTGCTCAAGATTATGAAGATGGTAATCTTTCCGGAAATTCTTTAGTCTGGATTTCTGACCGTGATGGGGTAATCGGGACCGGGAACGCTTTTACTTTAAACAATCTTTCTTCTGGTTTTCACAAAATTACTTTAAAGGCTACAGATAGCCATAATGTAAGTTCTACCGCTAATGTAATTATACCGGTTGTCGGTCCAGGAAGTTTAACCTTTACTACGCTTTCAGATGGTTCATACATTAAAAATCTTACTTATGCCGGTGCAGGCAGCCAAGTGGTCTATATTAAATTACCGAAAACAGCTAATGTTACTAATGCTAAATTGAATATTTCAGGATACGGAGTTCAAAATTGATAGAGAAAAAAAGAATTATTATTTTTGGATCGTTTTTACTATTTTTAACTTTAGTCCTTGCTTTGGAAAATGATTCTCAAACAGTAAATAATACTCTTGGAATTCCGGTAGAAAGTGAAGAACTATCAACAAATCTAACTCCTATTGAGAATCAGTTAGAGGAAAATGTTACTCAATCAGTAAATGGTTCTATTCAGACTCCAACAGGAGCAATTATTAATCTACCCCTGGGGTTGCCCATTAATGAGGCTGAACCAATATATGAATCCACTAGTATCTCCACTGCGTTAACTTTAATAATAGATAAACTAACTGCTATTGTTGGGGAGATAATTAATATCCAAGCTTTCCTGAAGGATAATAATCAAACCCCGATTCCAGACCAAAAAATAGACTTTTATGCAGATGAGTATTTGGGTTCAGATATTACTGATATTGGAGGGAAAGCAGAAATAAACTGGGATACATTTAGTAGAATTCCAGGATTTTATACTATTATTGCAAATTATTCCGGAGATGAAGTAATCTCTCCAAATTCAGTTAATTTAGAAATTAAAATTAATCAAAAACCAATAGATAAAACTCCTCTAAAATATAAATTTAAAGTTAAAGATGAGAATGGAGAATTAATTGGTTTTAGTCTATATTCTAAAGATGAGCTAGAAGATGAACCTGAAAATGTGGTTTATAACTTAACTATTATTCCAGAAGATAACCCAGAGATTAAGATTGAATTTAAAAATATAAGACTTAATGAGAATGAAGAATTGGGTTTAAGCTATCCAAAAATAGATTCTTTTGAAGACTTAGAATTTAAAGACGTTTATGCCGTTAACCCTGAAAATTTGGAATTTGATTCTGTGAGGATTACTTCCATCGCAGAAGGGGAAACTCTTTACAAATGCAAAGAATGGGATTTCTCTAATAGCCAATGTTTAGGAACATGGCAGGAATTAATGAATTTAACTATAGGTGAAGAATATTCGTTTGTCTTAACTAAAGAAGACCCCGGTTTTGCTGAGGGAAATAAACAAAAGAACATTAGCTTTGCTCACTTAAATTTTAATGCAGTCCAGCTGAGTGGTAAAGAGATAATCTATAGAAATTCTGCTGATCTCAGCCAGTATCTAAAGATAGAAACAGACCAGGAATATTATCATTGTTTACAGAACTGTATAATCCGAATAAATATTACTAATACTTTATTTAATCTTGGTGAGACAGACTTTAATATCAGTTTAGATAATTCTAAAAGATATAGTTTTAAAGAGAGAAATATCAAAGATACTTTAGACTTAACCGTCAATAAAAGCGAGTTATTAGATTATAGTCTGGAAGATATTCCCATTGGTGCAGAAGAATTTAAGTTTAATGTTACTCTTAATCTGTTAGGATATACTTTTGTCTTAGATCCCACGGCAATCTCTGGCTGCGTTGAGGTTGAAGGAAATATTATTAATTGTAATGGCACTCTTTCCGGTAATTACATCGACACAAATAATGCTTCTATTTGGGTGCATGATACAATAATTAATGGCCAAGGGTCACCCGGTTTAATCCGGTTAAATACCACCTACGGATGGATCAATATTACAAATGCAACACTTAATGGGTATGGTAACCAAGGTTCTCAAGGTTCTGATTTTGAGGAAACTTGCCCTTCTGATGGAACTCATTATGGGGATAACGGAGGGAATGGATATGAGGGGAAAATAGAACTTTACATCAAAAATAACTTAAAAATTGATAATTCAGTTCTTAATTCTTACGGGGGAAAAGGAGGGAATGGGGGACATGCTTATCAAACCGGAGGTTCTTGTGTTAATACTGGAACGGTTATTGGAGGAAATGGAGGCATTGGGGGTCGTGGCACTATTTATCTCTATGGAAATAAATCATCATCTATTATCATCATTAATTCAACCAGTTTAAATTATTATGGTGGTAATGGGGGCAATGGAGGGGCTTCTGATAGTAATGATGCTGGTTGGAATTGTCAAGGTGGTAATGGAGTTAACGCTGAAAAATCGCATTCTATATTTACTGCAACAGAAGTCAAAACAAAAAACATCACTACTTTTAATGGAGATAAAGGTAATGGAGGTAGCAGTGGTGGCTGTAACTCCTGTGGTGGGTCTTGTTTGGGAGGTGGTAATGAAGGTTCAGCTTCAATCAGTGAACATCTTTGGAATGTTTCAAATAGTATCTCTTTTGATGATGTGTTATACAGCGGGCTTTCTCCAGCATATAACTTTCATAAATTTGCTTTAACTGGTAATGAAAATAGATTAGGAATATTTAACAATTCTGATATTGAAGATAAAGTTTATGTATTCTGTAGTGCTTCGGAGATTACAATAGGAAACGATACCACTTTAGACACAAATCTGAACTTTACTTATTGTCCTGCTTATCAAAATGATAATATCAGTTACGTCGATTATGATAATTTCTTCATTACTTTTGGATATCCAACCAGCATAGATGAAGATACAGGAAATGATGGAACTATTGATTATCAATACGCTGGAACTTTGGATGAATCAAATTCACCGCAAGAAGTTGATCTGAACATTACTGCGATTAATGATTACCTAGCTATTTGTACCCCGGACCAGAACAATAATTGTCTTGTCCCTTTGAATTTCACTACGTCTAGTAAGGGCATTATCCATCTTTCAGATATCATTGTCGATTTTTCCGTTTCAGATAATATCTCTCCGAAGATTCACAACCTTATCATTATTCCTAACCCCGCTAATGTAAGCAGTAATCTTACTGTTAAAGTTAATGCCACTGATAATATTAATTTAACTAAAGTTAATGCTACTTTCTCAACTCAATCAATAACTCTAACTTATAATCAGATTTCCGGATGGTACGAAGGAGTTCTAATTGCTCCAAGTAGTCCTGGAGAATATACTCTTTACGTGATGGCTAGTGATTGGGTTAATTTAACCGCCACTAATTCTACGTCGGGGGCTACAGAATCTACTGGTGGTCTTTCAATTCATAGTGAGGACCCGGATTTGACTTTGACTTCTAGCGATATCCATTACGATCAAAAAGTGTTGTATGAAAATCAGTTGTTAATTTTCAATGCAACAGTTTACAATAAAGGTGATCAACCAGCAAATAATTTTATTGTTGAACTATTAATTGATGACATCTCTGATCAGAGTAAAACTTTATCGATAGCGAACCAATCAAATAGTTCTACGCAATTTAACTGGACAACAACTTATGGGAATCATAGCATTACGATTAAGACTGATGCCTCTAATATAATTTCTGAAGCAAACGAGTTAAATAATGAAGCAAGTATTAATATTTCTATTCTTGATGTTACTCCCCCCATTATAGGCGAAATTCTGCATGGTTCCGTAGAAGGAACTCCATCCACAATTAAAGTAAATATAGCTGATAATGTTAATATTAGCGTAGTAACAGCTACAATTAGTAATACTACTTTAGTATTAGATTATAACTCTACCTCCGCTTTATACGAAAATACTTTTACTGCACCTAATGCAGGAATTTACGAGTTAATTATCACGGCTAAAGATATTAACGGCCTAGCGACAACGAAAAAAATATCGCTTGAAATTTACTCAACAATCCCGGATTTAACTTTATTTAGCAATGATATTCATCTCTTTCCGCTTCCTCTTACTGACGGAACATTAACCAATCTTTCCGTGATTGTTCATAACGATGGTGGGACTGGAGTAAATAATTTCACTTTGGAATTGTTTGTTGACAGCATATTATATCAAAACAAAAGCTTAAATATTCTTTCAGATGCAAGTAATACCGCTTATTTCTTATGGCCTGCATATTACGGCCAACATCTTTTAACCCTTAGAGTAGACCCATTAGGTAATATCACTGAATCAGACGAAAATAACAATGAATTAAACTTATCTGTTCTTGTGAAGGATAAAACAACTTCCCAGATTAACGAGATTATCATTGTTGATACTAGTTATGTTAATGCTAACTTGTCTTTAAAAGTGAACGTAACTGATAATCTTAATGTTAGTACAGTGAATGCAACGGTTAATAATGTTCTTATTTTATTAACTTACAATTCTTCTTCTGATTTATATGAGGGGTTTACTACTGCTCCTGCAGCACCAGGGTTTTATCAGATTAATGTTACAGCAACAGATGTTTCCGATTTAAAAGACAATAGACAGCAACCGATAACGATTAATCCTGCAGAAGCAGACTTAACTTTAGATGCAAGTGATATTATTCAAACCCCGCTAAATCCAGCTGAACCAGAGGTTTTAGGAGTAAATATAATTATCCGTAACGAAGGAGGTACAGATGCCAATAATTTTGTGGTAAGATTTACAGTAAATAGTAATGTTCAAGAACAGAACTTATCTGTAACCAAATCTTCTACTAACTCTACCTATTTTAGCTGGAATTCTACTTATAGTAATCACACCATTACAATTAATGCGGATTATTATAATATTATTATTGAGTCAAATGAGTCTAATAACATTTATACTAAAAGTATCTTTGTGGGAGATGTAATCCCTCCGTTAGCACCAGTTTTAAGTTCCTCTCCAAATAATTGGAGTACTCAAAATATCCATACAATCTCATGGAATCCAGTGGAGGACACTAATGGAATTAACCATTACGAGTACCGGATTGACGCTGGAAGTTGGAACAATATAGGACTAAATACTTCTTTTATTACTCTACCACAAACAGAAGGGGTTCATACTATTTATGTTCGGGCAGTGGATAATCCCGGTAATTTAGGTCATTCCGGAAATGTAAGTTTATATATTGATACCTCTAATCCAGGTACGCCTATAATAAAAGAATTGCATTCTGGAGATAATTGGACCCAACATAATAGTCCTTATTATACTTGGACTAATCCTGGGGATATAGGCAGCGGAGTGGTAAGTTATGTTGGAGAACTTGATGGGAATTTGTTTAGTTTAGGAAATAGTCAGTCTTATCATGTAAATGTTACTTCTGGTAGCCATACATTCCGAATTTATGCTCAGGATGCTTTACAGCATAATAGCACTTGGTCTAACCCAGTTAACATTTATATAGATTCTGATGCTCCCAGTATGATAACTATAACTTCGCCCACGCATCCTAATAACAATGATTGGTATAATCTTAGTGTTCCTATCTTTAACTTTTCAGCAACAGATATTCATTCAAGCATTTACGGATATTATTATGTAGTTAATAACAACGAATCAACCACCCCAGATATCATGAATTTATGGACAATGGATTCTTTAATTAATATCACTGGTATTGGAGGAACTGTTTCCCAAAATAACCAGTCTCAAAATGCTATTGGGTTAACTGATGGATTTTGGTATCTTCATTCCCTAGCTAAAGATAAAGTGGGGAACCTAGGAAATACAACTCATTTTGTATTTAAGATAGATACTCTTGCTCCAGAGATAGTTAATATTACTCCAGCTAATAATACTATAGTTGGAAATAATACACCCACTATTGTAATAAATTATTATGATTCATATTCCGGCGTAAATACTTCTTCAGTAATATTACAACTTGATGGAGATGTAGTGGCACCTTTTATCAATACTACCACCACTACTTATACTCCAGCTATTCCTTTGACTGGGGGAGAACATGATCTTTCTATCCAGATAAAAGACTTAGCTAAAGAAAGTAATTTTATAATTTACAACTGGACTTTCAAAATCTCTGCTAATGAATCAGAAGCCAGAACCGCTATTGAACAAGGTGCTGCTGATTCTATATTAATTGCTTACCAAACTTATACTAGCCAACAGCTCTATGTCCGCTACCTTAACAATACCCAGAAAAGCGGAAGATTCGATAAAGTAATCATTTCCGGAAACCAAACCTGGGTTTTTAATTTCCTCACCGGAAGCGATGCTTATACAAATATCGTCGGATTACATAATAATGTTTTAGTAATCTGGGAAAATCAGACTTTAACTCCAGATGAAATAAGTAAACAAGTCGAAACTTTAATCAACCAGACAAAATGGTAAAGAAAATATATCTTGGAATAGTATTTGCTCTTTTTTTGATGAGCATGTTTGTTTTAGCAGAAGATTTTCTGCCTGCAGTAATTCTTGAAGGACAGGAAGTATTTAATCTTGGTTATAAACATTCTAATTATTCTAATATAATTACTTCTACTAAACCGTATATCTCCTGCATCTGGAAACCTGATGCAGTAGATGATGGCTGGAAGAGTTGCGAAGCCATTTTTGAAATTGAAAATCAGAATGCAATTAAGCCAATTCTGAACAACCCGGCAATTCAATTTAGTTTTGAAAAAGAAGTGATCAAAAACAAAACTGTAATGTACTCAAATCAATTTAATCTTGTCCCTGAAACTTACACAGATATAATTGTCCAAGAAGGTATGGATGGAAAATTAGAAGCAGTTGAACAAATTCATACTTTTACTAAGAAAAAGTTTTATGGTTTCACTAAAACTCCTGCACAAATAGATACCAGCAAACCTTTTGCAATAAAAATATCTTACGAGGCTCCTAAATATAGCGATAATCAATTTACTTTTTCCCTCTCCGGACAGAACTTTCAAGCATATATTGATCCAGACCAGTCTGCATGCGGAACTTTAGATACAACGGGGGCAATTTATACTTTAACCCAGAAGATTAATTCCAGTGGAACTTGTTTTACTATTGGCGTTAATAACATTGTTTTAGATTGTAAGGGTTATTTAATTAATTATTCTATTGGCGGAACTTTAGGTTATGGGGTGGGAAATATCGGTTTTGATAATGTTACGATTAAGAATTGTAACATCCAGGAGGGCAATATTTCTACTTCTTATAAGCACGGAGTTTATTTTAATCATGCTGCGAACGGAACAATTCTGAATAATACTATTACTATAATTAGTGCTTTAAGTAATGGTATGTTTTTAAACAATCAATCTGATTTTACAAATATCTTTGGGAACAATGTTACTACTAGCGGCAGCACTGCTAATGGTATCAGATTGATGAATTCTTCCTCTAGCAGTTTATCCAACAATGTTGTTACTACCGGTGCTGTCGGCGCACCAGGGATTGAATTAAGAACTGCTTCTAATTTTAATATTTTAAACAATAATACCATCATTACTACCGGAAACGGCGGTTACGGAATTTATTTAAGAATGAATTCAGGAGATAATCTTCTTTTAAATAACCATCTCTCTGCTAATTATATTAATACCCCAGAGATTTATGACCTTACTGGAAGCGGTTATATTAACTATTTAGTCTACAATAATTCTTATGGGGAAATTAGATGGATTAATACTAGTGATAATGGTCTTTTGAAAGATATGGATCTGGACGGAGAAATTGGTTTAGGATATAATCTCTTTATCGGGAATAATACTATTGCTTTGAATACCTCTGCTTTTGGCAGTAACTCTAAGATAAACTCTAGCGCAAATTTCACTTTAAAGAATTTAAACTTTGGATTTGTAGACCAAATTAAGAGACAGGGGGGTTATAATACAGATAGCTTGGAAATAGTTAATAATGGGGCTAATTGTTTAGGTACTTCTTGTGCTTTATTTAGTTATACTAATGGCGTATTATTGTTTAATACTACTTCTTTCAGCAGTTTTGCAGTAGATGGGCTTTTGGAAGTAGATATTTACAATACCTCTTTACTCTTTACTAACCAATCTCATTATTCAGCTTTCCGTTTCTTTATGAGAAATGTGGCTATTTACCCCAATACTTTTAACTGGTTTTTCGATACCAGTGAAAATGTTGTTCAAAGTACTTTACCAACTAATTTAACTTTAAATGAAAACATATTTATATTTGTTGAACATACTTACTCTTCTTCAGGTCAGAAAACAGTAATGGCTAATGGAACAACAGGAACAGATTCAGATTTGGAACAAATTGTGGGGAATATAGAATGAAAATTAAACTAATGATTTACTTTACTTTACTTGTTTTTTCTTTCCTTCTCCTCAGCTGCGACTCTCCCGGAGAAAAACAAACTACTTATAACTTCAAGCAAGGTTATGGAGGATTACAATTAAGCTTTCTGGAAAATGCTCCTCCGGAAAAAATGTATCCTAATTCAGAATTCAAGCTGATAGTTAAATTAGATAATCAAGCAGCTTATGACTTAATCAACGGAAAAGTGCGCATTGTGGGTTTAGATGATCGTTATTTTCAGATTAATCCAACTGAGCAGCCCTTCAATCAGTTAGGGGGGAGAAGTCTGATTAATCCTTCCGGGGATAAAGCTTTTTTAGAGTTTAATGGTCTGGCCGGATCTTTATATGGAAATGCAGAAAAATACTCCAATACTTTTTTTGTTAAAGCTAGCTATGAATCTACTTTAGAATTTGCAGATTCAGTCTGTCTGAACCCTAATCTTTATGAAGTTTATGATTCCGGCTGTAAAGTGGAGGAGGAGAAATCTTATTCCGGCCAAGGCGCGCCAGTAGCAGTCTCAGAGATGGAAGAGATTGTGATGCCCTTAGCTGGAGGAACTAAAGCGGAATTTAGGTTCTATCTGCGAAATAACGGGGGAGGCAGTTGGAGCGGAAGTAATAGTAAAATCGGCTATCTGAAATTAAATCAAGCCCAGCTGGGGGGAGAAGATTTTCTGAAATGTGCTTTTCAGAATTTTGTCAATGAGGAAACCAAATTCGTCTTTACTGACCAAAAACAGGAAGCGCTTTTGATCTGCGAGACTTACCTGAAAGGGCAGGATTCTTATATGACTACCTTAACTTTGGATTTAAGTTATGAATATGAACAAAGTTTACAGTACCAATTAGTTTTAGGTACTTGGATCAAGAAGATTTATTGACGAGAGAATGAATCTTAATTTTAGCTTTTATTCAATATTCTTATTTCTTTTATTGAAATTGGAAGATGTGTTTCAGTAAAGAAAATAAGTCCTTTCTTTTTGGTTATTTTGAGAAAATTCAATCTCTTATTTCTTCGTTCAGAAGTTAAGTAGTATTCTTTTCCCAGTTCCCATTTTATTCCGCTACCATAATCTTTAGGGTCATCATATTCTTCTACGGTCTTATACTTAGACTTTTTGGTGATGGTGTATTGAATATCGTTAATTAAAATCTTATTTCCTTGGCTTAATTTTAACAGTTTTGAAATAGGGGTTGACATTTTATCTTACTAGAGTAATGTTCTTTAAATAATTTTGGGGGATATTTTTGGCATTGAACTGATTGGTTTTTTTATTAAGTTTCTCTTTACATTTTTTAGTAAGAAGATTTAAATATTTTAAGCGATAAAGTCAAAATAATGCTAACCAAAGAAAAAATTATATCCCTATTGGAAGCACATAAGAGGGAGATTAAGTCCTATGGAGTTAAAAAGATCATTCTTTTTGGCTCTTATGCCCAAGATAGAGCTAAAAAAGAAAGCGATTTAGACTTTTTAGTAGAATTTATGCCTGGCCGGGGGCTGTATGATGATTATGTCCATTTAAAATTGTTCTTGAAGAATATTTTTAAGAAAGAGATAGACCTAATTAAACCGAATCTAATTCGGGAAGAATTAAAATCAGAAATTCTTGAGGGAAAACAAATTGCCGCGCAAATCTAGTTTTTTTCTTAAGGACATCTTGGATAGTATTGAAGTGATACAGGAATATATCCAAGAGATGGATTTTGAAGATTTTAAACAGAGCAGAATCACTATTGATGCAACCGTCCGTAACTTAGAGATAATTGGGGAAGCAATTGCTCAATTACCTCTAGAGATGAAGAATAAGTATAAGAACATCCCTTGGCAGGAAATTAAAGATTTTAGAAACGTGGTTATTCATAAGTATCATCAGTTAGACCTAGAGATATTATGGGATATTTTAGAGCATAAATTAATAATCTTACAAAAACAAATAGAAGAGGTTTTCTCTAAAGAGGCCAAATGAAAATATCCATCCTGGGCGGAGGAAGCTGGGGCACGGCTCTAGCGGCACAATTAGCCAAGAATAAGCATCAGGTCAAAATCTGGGAATTCTTTGAAGAGCAGGCCCGAAAGATGAAGCATGAAAGAGTCTGCCCTTTATTGCCTGAAGTTAGATTGTCAGACAATATTTTTGTTTCCTCGAAAATGGAAGAAGTTCTTCCTGATTCTAAATTAGTTTTCATAGTGGTGCCTTCAGATAAGGTGGAAGTCACCATTAGTCAAGCAGTTAAGTTCCTGGAAAGCCAATCACTAATAATCTGTTCGAAAGGTTTTGCCTCTAATTCTAGGCTATTGAGCGAAGTAGTGCAAGAAAAAGTTAAGCCTGAAATGAAAGAGAAAGTCTATTGTTTATACGGACCAACCCATGCTGAAGAGGTTGGAAAAGGAAAATTAACCGGGATTGTTCTAGCTGGAGGAAAAGGAAAACAGAAAATTAAAAAAGTTCTGGAAAGCGAGAATTTTAAAGTAGAATTAAGTAAAGATATAGTAGGAATGCAGGTAGCTGCGGCTTTAAAGAATGTCTTTGCGGTATTTATTGGTCTTCTAGAGGGATTAAATCAGGGAGATAATGCCAAGGCCTATATCATGACTAAAGGGCTGGAAGAGATTAAAGAGGTAGGTTTAGCCTGGGGAGCTAAAAAAGAAACTTTTTATGGCTTAGCCGGATTGGGAGATCTGATTGTAACTTGTACCAGTAAACATTCTAGAAACAGGCATGTAGGAGAAGAAGTAGGCAAGGGCAGGAAATTGTCTGATGTTTTGGCAGAGATGAAAATGGTGGCAGAGGGAGTGACTAACCTGAAAGAGGCGATTCATCTCCAAGAAAAGTTTAATTTAAAATTGCCTTTGATTAATGGTCTCTATGAGATTTTGTTTGAGGGAAAAGAGGCAAGGGAAGTGTTGAAAGAGGTTTAAAGAAAAAAAATAGTCTAACTAATCTTCTTGATTGCTGCATCTAATTTAGCTTCAGTAAAACCAACCACCACTTCTTCTTTATCAGTATTTTTAATGAGGATTACAGGTACGCCCATCTGACCGGATTTTTCAATCATCTCATCACGGGCAGTATCGCTTTCAGTAACGTCAATATCTTGAAAGGCAAGTTTCTTTGATTTTAACCAATCTTTTAATTTCTTGCACCAAGGACAATTAGGTGTGGAATAAACTTTGATTTCCATGCTCTTTGTACCCTCCATTGATATAATCTTTAATTAGGATACTTTTATATATACTTTTCTCTTTATTTCGGATATGATTAGCAGAAAAGCCTGGACCATCCTGAACTTTTCCTTATTTCTAGTTGCTTTGGTTTTAGCTTTAAACCTGTGGGGAGTAGATTTTCCCAGTACTGGAAAAGCAGCAGCTGAGCAGCTTGAAACAGATTCTTTCTGCGTGATGAGAAACTGGGAAAGCAAGTTTGTAGAAAGAGAGGTTAAGGATTGCTGTCTTGAAATAAAAAGAGTGGTAGTGGGATGTAAATCCGAGCAGTTATATTATATGGATAAAACTCTGCAATGGAAATGTTTTACCGGAAACAAGATCGAATATTATTTTAATCAAGCAGGGTATAAGTATTGTAAACGGTTAACTGAATAAAAAAAAGATTGAGTGATGTGCTGATGGTGAAAAAGAAAGCCAAGAAAAAACAAAAAATAATCCCACTGAAAAGAGGAAGATGGAATCTTAATGAGAAGATTTTTTTAGTCTTACTTATTTTAGTCTTAGTCCTTGCTTCTCTAAATGTGGCTAAGGCTAAAGGTTGGCTCATCCCGGAACAGCCGGCCTTGAAAATAGTGGATAAGACCATTAGTTTGGATTCCCTAACTTTAGAGCAGAAGATCGCTCAGATGATTATTGTCTCGGGCGGAGTCTGGAACTTAGAAGCTTGGAAGAATATGCAGTTAGGTGGAATACATCTTTTTGCCATGCAAGATGAGGATGCGTTTATAAAAACGATCAATAAATTTCAATCGGGAATGCAGATTCCTTTCTTTGTCAGTGCAGATTTAGAGGGATGTTGGAGCCCTTTTTCTTATTTTCAGCAGTTTACTCCTACTAGCGAGATCAAGACCGTAGGAGCAGCTTTTGAGAAAGGTACGGAAGAGGGTAAGTTCTTGAAAAAGTTAGGGTTCAATTTAAATTTTGCTCCGGTGGTAGATCTTAAAGATGAAATCTGGAAATGCCGCAGTTTTCTGGGAGATGAGAAACAAGTAACGGAACTAGCCGAAGCTTATTTCTTAGGATTACAAAATCAGGGAATTATAGCTACGGCTAAACATTATCCCGGTAAAACTTTAGTAGTTTCTGACCCGCATAAAGGTTTAGTGGCAGCGAAAATTGGGATAGAAGATCTTTATCCTTATAATCAATTTATCCAGAAAGATAAGATTAAAGCGATCATGATCAGCCATATCATTGCCAGCGGAGAGTTAGATTCGGGGGGATTGCCTGCTGATGTTTCTGAAGTGGCGGTGGCTAGTCTGAAAGGCAATTATACTGGACTCATCATTACTGATGATACAATGATGTGGGGATTGAAAAATTTCTTTGCTTCAGCTGATGAATTATATCTAGCTGTGTTTAAAGCTGGAAATGATTTAGTGATTAATTTCAATGAGGATCCTAACGAGATCTATGGGATGATCCAGGTAGTAAAAGCAGCAGTGGAAAGAGGAGAGATTCCGGAAGAACAAATTGATGCTTCAGTAAAGAAGATTCTGGAGATGAAAGGGTTTAAAGTGAGTTGAAGTTATGACCCAGTTGTTGTAATTGGTAGTTTACTTTTTTTGCTGCCAGAACCATATTACTTAACTTTGCTTTGGCTACCTCTGGCTTTAAGAGCAGAAGACCGCAATCAGGAGCAATTAAAAGTCTTTCCGGCGGAACTACTTTCAGGACTTCGTTAATTCTGTCTTCAATTTCTACCACAGTTTCTATCCGTGGATTTCCTATATCTACCACCCCAAGAATAATTTTCTTAGAACCAAATTTTTTAAAAATATCTAGATCTAAATGTTCCTGAGCATCTTCTACAGCTATGGCATCTATATCTATGGTGGATAAAGCTTCGATAATCCGGGCATACCTAGCAGCGTCTGTTTTAGGCACATCTTCTTTGGGATATCCGCGGCAGATGTGAACTTGTTTAGTGATATTATTTATTCCTTCAAAACAAGCTTGGAGAGCTTCCAGACCGTAAGAAAAAAATTTCTGCGGATCTCGGATAAATACCGGCTCATCAAATTGGACCAGTGTGCATCCTGCTTCAGCTAAAGCCAATACTTCGGCTCTAATCGCTTTCGCTAGATCTAAAGCTAATGTTCTTTCGTCAAAATAAAATGTATCTTTTACCGAGTCAATAATAGTTACCGGTCCGGGAATAGTTACTTTAATCTGCCTATCAGTTAAAGATTTAAGAAACTTAAAGTCGTTTACCAAAAAATGCTCTTTAGCTTTAATCTGCCCGCGCACTACCGGAACTAGTCCCCGGACATATCCGTCTCGAAATATTTTTTCCTCTTTGTTTACGAAATCAAAACCATCTAGGTGTTGGCAATGGTAAAGAACGTAATTTCCCCTTTTCTGTTCGCCATCAGTTACTACATCAAGGCCGGCTTCTTCTTGTTCTCGCACTGCCCAGCGGATTGCCTCTTTCTGGAGAGATTCTAGGTTATCTTTATCTTTCCAGCCGGAATCTAGATTATTTTCTGGAACGACCAACCATTTAGTATCAAAATCTTTTCCGATTAGCGGGGGATATTTAGGATAACTTCCTATCACCGTAGTCTGAATCATCTTCTTTCTCCATTTGTTTTTTGGGCGATCAAGCCAACAAATTTTCTATATTCAATTTTATTTTCAGGGTTATTCTTGGGCACATCCCACCAATAAGTATCGAAGACTTGATAGTCAGCATCTTCTAGTTCTCTCACTAATGGAGAGGTATTGGTTACAAAAAGCCGGCTGATTCTTCCAGCATGATCAGTAATCACTGGCCCTGCTTCGGTTTGTTTAATACTATTCCCATTTTCGTTTTGGACATAATCCCCATGAGCTTTAAATGAAACAGCAATTATTCCCCCCCGCGGTTGTACTCTTTTAATCTCAGCATATAATCTTTTTCTTTCATCATCTGAAAAAGTATGCAACAGAGAATGAGCGTAAAATCCGGCAATAGACTCTTCTGCCAAAGTTCTCAAGCAATCTAAGATATCTCCTTGGGCTATCTGAAGTCTGGCCTGAGCGGGAAGAGTTAATAGGCCTCTTTTATGCTCTATCTCTCTTGTCGCAAGTTCAGAATATTCATTAGCTATCACTGAGAATCCTTCCTGAACTAGGCGAAGGGCATGGCTTCCCAAACCGGCTCCGGCTTCTATGACTCGTATCGGGATTCCTTTTTCGCCTCTTTCGCCCAGTTGTATATTCCTTTGCTTTTGGAGATTAGCAATTAATTCTTCTAGTAAGGGGGTTGAATCTCTCGCGGAGGTATTTTCACTGAACCCTTCGTAAAGGCCAATTTCCCAAACTTGTGCATATCTCTGTGCTTGTCCGGTAGGGGGCATTTTCTCTGGACGGGATGTTCAATATATCAATATTGATTTCTTCTCTGATATCTTTCACTCGCCATTTCTTGGGATTCCTCAGAGGTTGATCCTCCTCCAACATATCTGGTGGGGTTATACGGATTAACGCTATCATCAGTAATAGTTGTTCGATAGGTTGGTGCTGCAGGCTCCCCAAATAGTGCTTCCCACAACAAAGTCTCTCCATTACGTATTTCTTCAGTCTCGCTCTTTACCATTTTCTTTTCCTCCAATGCTTTACACATTTAATTTCCGAAAAGATGGAAGAGAAAGTTATATAAATAAGAATTGATTAAGACTTAATAATAATTGGTAACTGAACTATTAAAAAATGGATGAAATTAATAAAATAATCAAAATTGATCGAATTGACCGGAAAATACTCTCAGCAGTGGAAAGAAATGCCCGAATTCCTATCACAATTCTGGCAAAAGAAGCCCGGGTTTCTAGAGCAATCGCTGAATATCGCTTAAGGCAATTAGAAAAAAAAGGAATTATTCGAGGATATTATTGCCTGCTTGATCCTTCTAAATTCGGTTTAACCGTCTGGAAATTATGGGTTTCACTTAGGCCAACTTCCCAAAAAGAAAGAAAAGATTTCTTTGACCTAATCGAAAAACATCCGAGAGTATGGTGGTATGCTGAATGTGCAGGGATTTATGATGCAGTGATTTGTGTTCTGGCTAAAACTCCGCATGAATTTAATGATTTCTTTAATCTGATCCAAAATAAACACGGAGAGGTAGTTACTGATTCCTCCATATTGATCAATGTCAGTTTTGAGTATCATACCCGGGGTTTTCTTCTTAATCATCATTCCAGACTGATAGAGAGCGCTTTTCAGCAGAAACCATTGGTGAAGGCTGTTTCTAAAGATGCTTTAGAGATATTGCGCCTGCTTTCCATCAATTCCAGGATTAATTATGCGGAATTAGGGCAAAAGACAAAAAAGAATGTCAAAACCATCAAAAAAACAATAGAAGAATTAAAAAAATCAGGGATAATTGTCTTTTTTAGGTCGTCAATAGATGTGACTAAAATTGGATATGAATATTACAAAGTTCTCTTATACCTGCATAATCCGCGGGGGGGAATCATTCCTTCAGTAGTGCATTGGTGTAGAGAGCAGCAGAATATTACCGCAATAATCTTCTGTGTTGGACCCTGGCAATTGGAATTAGAAGTAGAGATTGATTCCTTTAGAAATTTATGTGATGTGCTCACAAAACTAAAGGACCAGTTTCCTGAGGTAGTTAAACATTACGAAGCTTTGCTAATTACCAAAGAGGGTAGTTTTGAGCTGGATTTGATAAGTAAGATTTCCAAAATGGATTAATACTGTTTATCTGAAGATCTTTTTAAGAAATAGTTTCTCTAATCTTTCCCTTCGAAAACCATCATGCGATGGTCTCTATATTTCTTGGTCTCTAGAGTATCAAAAGCTTCTTTAAAAGTCTCTTCGGGAATGGAAATCGCTCCAACCTTAGGATCAATGATATTATAATGGCCGGAATTAAATCCCAAGACAATAATATAATTAGAGGTATTCCTCTTTTCGTTGCGTAAAGGTTTAGCATTGATCCTTAAGAGCAGAATATTCTTCTGGTTAAGCTCATTTTTAATCTCCTCTAAGACAATCTCTCTTTCTTCAATTGGTATCTGGTTCTTTTCTGCTTCTTTTAGATGCATGGAAGAGGAAAAAGCAGCCAGGTCAATATCTTCTTTAGTGTAGCGATAAAAGCGGTAATCTGGAAAGCCATACTTTTTGGATTCGACTACGATTCTTGGGTTCAGGCCCTGCTTTTTAGCATAGTTGGCCAGGGCGAAAATAGAAGAGCCCCGGGTGGGCAAAGTGACTGTCTCCCGCCAGATCTGGAACTCATTTTCTGGGCTTAATTCAATCTGAGGCTGGAAATGATGCAATATAGTTAGTAAAGAAGAAGCGGCACAGGTAAAAGGGGTGGTTTGGAGGTAGGGTTGCATCTTTACTATTTAATACTGAGCAGTATTTAAACTTTGTTACTTTTGGAAATTATCTTCAAAATAGTCAGTTCTACCGGTTCTACTGGCTTTTTAGAGTATCTTTTGCGCTAAAAAACTAATAATGCAGATTAATATCCTGTAAACTAGAAATATTTATATAGATTTTAACAATTCCTTTCTTTAATTTGTCTTGGGGGATATTTATTTCAGAAAATGGGTCTTGATCGTTTTTGTTTAACTATTCCTACTTATCGACCAGAGAGAGTGGTCCAAACCGTTTTAGATTACGATGCTCATTTTTCTAAATTTGGTCATGAAATACCGATTTATGTCTTTGATGATTCAGACCATAATCTGGCAGCAGCTAATCTCTCTAGAATATTCCCTCAATTACATCGGCCGGTTTTAGTGGTGGGAAGAAAGGAGAAACAAGCTTTTTTAGAGGAATTGGCTGTAGAAGTGAATTGTTCTGGCCAAGATAGGATCATCCTAGAAAGAATGTTAAGACCTAGTTTTGGAGGTAATCGTAATCATATTCTTTTGTATACTTTAGGACAAAAATTCATGGCAGTAGATGATGATATTCGCCCATATGGGCTAGTTACTTTTGACTTGAATAAGAGAAGAGAAGATCCTAACTTAGTAATCAAAGGTTCTCCAATCTCTTTAAAGAAGGTAAGCCCCTGTAAAATAGAAGAGGATTTAGTCAGCGCTTTTTTGGAAGTTTTAGGCCAGACGGCGGGAGTAGTCAACGGTTTTCTTAGAGGAGAATATGTTCAAGATCCTAAAGCCGATCTCTATAAAAATAAATCTCAGATCCTGGCTGCTTCAGAAAGTGTTTTTCATTTAGTTCTTTCTAAAGGAGAATTTTCTGAAGCAAGAATAAAAATGGCAGAAACTTGTTTAACCGGCACAGATAATTTAGATTCTTTAGATTTCGCTTATTTCTTTCTTAATGACCCTTCCGCCCAAAGTTTGCAGGATGATGGTCATGTATTTATTGTATCTGTTTACCATCCTTTTGTAACCAAAGAGAATTGGAAAAATGCCTGTGGAGCTTCCGGATATGATAATACCGAAGGCCTGCCAGCATTCTTTCCGACAAAGTTACGTTTTGAGAATTATGCTTATCGGCTTTGGATTCAAAGAGAAGGTTACGCTTCTGCCCATATAAAAGCTTTCCAGCACCATGATCGTAATGCCCATGAAAGAGCTTCTCTTCCCAATGAAATTGTGAATGAGGAGTTTGCAAATTTGCTCAAAGATAAATTACGCCAGTCGCTTAGTGGAATCGGACCAGTTACTATGTCTTTTGATTATGATGGAACGATTACAGATGAAGAAACTGTTCCAATCTTGTCTCTGGGAAGAAAAGTTTGTGCAGATGTTGAAGAAAGAATTAGAGATAGCGACCAGCATTCAGGAAGATACAGGCAATTAATCCGCTTTGCCCAAGAACTCCGTACAGAATTCATGAATTTTGATGCAGCTGCATTCTATCAAAAAGCACAGCAGGTAATTCAAGAGGAATTCACCTATATTGCTGAATCACAAAAGCTTTGGCCGCGCTGTCTGGAAGCAGTGAAGAATATACAAGCTGGAAAAGGATTACCTTCACATAGAATTAAGGCCTGATTATTTGGCTAATTCTTTCATCTCTTTCTTAATCATCTCCCAGCAGGCCTCTGCATCTTCAGAGCTGGCTATACTTCCCCAGCCGCAGCGGTAAGTCCAGAACATGATCCGATCAGGCTTTAATGAATATACTTCCCTAAAATACTTATTTATTTTTTCTTCTTCTCCTCTTCTGATGGCAAAAGCCTGAATCCAGACCTCTGACTGCTTATTTTCTGCTGAAGTTAATTGGATCAGTTCTTTGGTGGTATTAGAGACAAAATCTTCTTTTACTTCAAAAAGGTCTTTCCAGCAAGGCACTTGCCAGTAAGGATCGGTTGCAAGTACGTCCAATGAAGATAAGAGGACTAAATCCTTTTTTTGGTAGGCTTTATCTCTCTGGGTAGGGAATATGCAAATAATAGTCTTCAATTGCGGAGAATTAGTTTTAATCCATTCTAATAGTTCTTTACAAAATGAGATTAAGCTTTGATTTTTATGTTGAGCTAAATCCTCTTCGTTGGAAAGATCTAACTTGTTTTTTTGAGCGAGGGCGAGGCAAGTTTGACAAAAACAAGCTTTTTTATCCTGTGGGGGGTTATAAAAGAAATGCGGTTCATCAAGAAAGAAACCATCTGGATTTAATTGAGTAGACATTTCTAAGAGGATGGTTTTTAAAAATTCTTTTAATCGAAGATGATTAAGGCAGGCCAGGGGAACTTTTTCACCGGTATTCAAAGTTTGCCGCATTTCAGGATAGTTAGTGAGAAAAAGTGAACCTGCCTCCCCTCCGAAACAGCCGGCAAAGCCCCAGAGATCAATAATTACTTCTAATCCCAGGCTTTTAGCGTAAGCAGCAGTAAATTTAACTACTTCCCGAAAATTGTTCCAATCATTTTCCGAGACTGCTAAGACTAAAACTTTAAAACCGAGAGCAGAAATTTCATGGAGGTCTCGAATAATATTATCTTTATGATAAGACCCATAATAACTAATTCCTAATAATGGCTTGGGGGGCATATTTTGCTTAAATTCCCACTAATTTATTTTTCTTTCGCTAATACTAATAATTATCCCAAACCTTTTTAAATAACCTTCTGATTTAGAATCAAGTTCGGGTATCTATATAAATCTGAGGTTAGAATCAAATGGCAGAAAAAACAGAAGTAAAAAAAGTCAGCAGGATCAAAGTTAAAAAGAAATTATGGTTTAAAATCATCTCTCCGAAAATATTCGGTAACAGAGAAGTGGGCGAATCTTACCTAACCAACGCGGAAAGCGCTATAGGCCGGAAATTAAAAGTTAATCTGAAAGATCTTACCGGAAACGTTAAAGATCAAAATGCTTACCTTGGCCTACAAATTACCTCTTCGGAAGGAAATTTATTGAAAACTACTATTGTTAATTATGCCTTAGCTTTAGCTTACCAGAAAAGAATGGTCCGAACGGGAACCAGCAGATTAGAAGAAGTATTTACTGGAAAGACTCATGGAAATAAGACCGTTATCATTAAAAGCATGTTAATTGTTTCTAATCAGGCTCAACGTTCAGTTCAGTCCAGATTAAAGAAAGAGTTTAAAGAATTTTTAGATGCGGAGCTGAAGAAAACAGATTTGGGCACTTTTATCTCTAATTTAGTTAATCGCAAAATATTGAACGAAGCTAGAAGCAGGCTGAAGAAAATCTATCCTCTGAGAGAGGTAGCGGTAAAAGCTATCATCGTGCAGGAAAATGGTTTGGCTAAAGAAGAAGTAATCGTAGAAGATAGGACGATTACCCCAGCTCCTGAGCCAAAGAAAGCCGAAGGAGCAGTCTCTGAAGAAAAAGCAAAAGAAGAACCAAAAGAAGAGCCTAAAGCAGCTAAAAAAAAAGCTGCTGCTGAAGAGCCTGCCGAACCGGTTGCAGAAGAAGTTCAGTAATTATTCTTTAAGATGAAGTTTTTGGCTTTTGTGGACCTTCATGAAAATCTGAAATATCTGGACCAGCTAGTTCTGCGTGCATCCCAGCCAGATATTGATTTTATAGTTTGTGCCGGAGACCTAACCGTTTTCGGCAGAAATTTGCGTTATTTTTTGAAAAAGTTTAATGATTTAGGGAAATGGTTTTATTTTATTCCCGGAAATCATGAAAATGATGAGATGCTTAATGCAGTACTGAAAGATTATTCAAATTGCATTAATCTTAACGGGAAATCGCTCAAGAAGCAGAACTATATTTTCTTAGGATACGGTGCAAGCGGGTTTACTTTGGAGGACCCGGTGTTCAGGAAAATTTCCCGCGATTGGTACGGCTCGTATCAAGATAATAAAACTATTTTAATCACTCACGGTCCGCCCTTCGGCACAAAATTAGATCTCCTGGAAAAGAAACAAGTGGGCAATATGGATATCCGAAGGTTTATTGAGCGGATCAAACCTAAAATAGTCATCTGCGGGCATATTCACGAGGCGGCAGGAATAGTTGACAATATTGGGGAAACTAAGGTGATCAATCCCGGCTGGGAAGGGATGGTGATTGAGCTGAATTGAGGATATATTAAGGTGAAGATAGAAATTCTTATAAATCTTAATCATATTTCCCTAACTTAAAATGGGATTTATGGATTGGTACCAGAATTGGTCAGCAGAGAGAAGGAAGAAGAAAGAGCTGGCGGCTTTAGACCATCTGAGAAGATTCTTAGCTGGAGAGAAGAGAAGAATAGATCCACTGGAAGCAGTAGTGGGAAAGATTGAAGTCCTAGTTAATCAGGGAAAATTCGAAGAAGCAGAGAGATTAACTCCAGACTTAATCCGGATGATGAGAGAGAAAGAGATTATAGACCAGATGGAAAAAAAAGATTTCAAAAGATTTAAACGCACTATGTTCAGTGAGTTAAGAGCAGAGATGAAAAGAATAAAGTAATTTATTCCATTTAATGGCCTATATTGATTCTATCGCTTCCATGAACACTTTTTTTAATTTCAGAGCCAGGCCGTTCTGCTGGGTATTAATCTCTACTGCAGACATCAAAGCTTCCCCTACCGCGATTAACTCTCCTTTTAGGGTAAGAATAGCAACTAAACTGCCTTTAGGAAAGTTCTCTAATTTACTGATTCCGGGAATGGCTAAATCCCTTCCATGAGTCAAGCTTTGGATGCTATTATCTAAAACCCAGCATTTAGGCATGAATTTCAGAGCTTCCTCTATCGGCTGGATGCAATAACGCAAGAATTTATCATTATTTTCTTCTTTATAGAAATGATAGGCATCACTCAAATCGTTTAAGCTAACCAGATTATCTTTTTCAGTCATGGGCCCAGCCATGATCCTTCTTAGTTCTATCATATGCGCTCCAGTATCTAAAGCCAAGCCGAAATCATGGCAGTTAGAAGAGACAAAACCGGTTTCGATAAGAAAATTGTGGGTTTCAGGAACAGTAAGGTCATACACAAATTCACATTTGGATACTTTTTCTACAGATTTAATTTTTTCTATGACAAATTCGTCTAACTGAGGCAAGTTTACTATCTTTGAAGCTTTTCTATAGAATGCTCGAGTAATCGGTGTGTTGGTATTTAGAACTCGAAAAAGGTTTCCGCCCATTTGGTGCAGTTTTGATCTATTTTTTCTAATCTCTTCTTTGTAATGAAAACCAATATAAAGATAATCCTCGGGTTCAGCTTGATAATTTAAGCTTAATACCTCTTTAAATTTTTCAGCTTTTTTAGGATGGGTTGTTCCAATTTCGATGATAAATTTTTTCTCTGCGGGAATATTCCCGATTGTTACATCGTATATTGTACTTGTTTTTTTAATGATATTAGAATGATGCTTTCTTTTAAATATTTTATTTTGAATTCCTACCTTTAATAACATTTTATGTAGATTTGTTGCATCAGTATGGTTGATGGTATGGATACAAATTTTGCTCTTATCATTGGTAGTAGTCTTTTTATGATATATTGAGCCGTCTCCATCAAAATACCCGCGTAAAAAAGATTTGATAAAATTATCTTTTAAGTTTATAATCGGTGACAACGAGGATTCTTTCTGGGGACTCTTAATACCTAATGAAGCGGCTATGGTGGCTAAGAAACTATTTGATGAATCCAACTGCCACAGCTTATCTGTTACTTTTTTTTTAGATATAGGGATGGAAGGAAATATTTTTTGATATGCACCTAAAAAATTATCAATCAATCTTTCCTCGTTGTTATGAAATTTTATTCTAGTATAACGATCTGTTCTTTTCTCTTTGGTGTTGTTTCCATCAGAAGCAATTAAACCCAATAGATAGAAAAAGTCTTCTTTAAATTCTTTCATCTCAATAAGGTTACCTTTGTGCGTTTTAAAAATGTGAATATTCTTCTTAACTTTTTCATATATTCCCGCTAGTTTTAAGTGCCGAATCGTTATGGCAGAACTTGCTTTGGCTAAGAATGCTTTTCTATCTAGTTTTAGATTACGATACATTGCCCGAATACTTCCATATTTGGAGATAAATGCTTGTTTACACTGTTCTTTAATCTCTTCTTGTTGGATTAGATAATTATCGTCCAACAAGTCTGCAATTACATACTCTTTTGAGATGCTAGGAAAAAAGAGGCTTTTAACGAGAAAATCTCCTTTTCTAAGTGTCTTCGCATCTATCATTTTACAACCTTCTTTTTGTGAAGTTAACATTTCATGATCTGGAGTAACCATAAAGCTTATTCCGGAAGAGAGGGTAATTTTAATTAGTTTTTTAGGAGAAAAGATTTTTTGAGTTGCGGAAGGTTTTTTTTCAATCATCTTGCCTAAATGGTATGAATATACATTTGGATGATCAGAAAAAAAATCCGAAGCACTTAAAGAGCCTTTATTAGTTAAAATATTTGTTTGAGGATGTAAACAGAATTTTCTGATATAAGTTCCTGCCTGGCAGCGTATTCTGAATAAGATGTCCCTACCTTTAATCTCTAAAATTTCTGTTTCGTAAATCTCTCTGGTCCTTAATTGCCTTTTTACTGCGGATTTAAGCGGAGGAAGCTGGGATATTTTTCCGATAAGCTTTTGGAAAGTTTCTTTTATTTTTTCCTCTTCGAAATCTCGGTGCAGGTGCATTAAAGCAATATATTCTTTAGGGGCAGTAAGAAAAAATTCGGTAATTCTGGTAGCTTTGCCTAGAGCAATAGGCTGGACTCCGGTAACTCCGGGATCCAAAGTTCCGGAATGGCCGGCTTTTTCTATCCCTAGAATTTTCTGGAGATAAGCGCTTACTTGGTGGGAAGTGGGGCCTTTAGGCTTATCAATATTAACGATTCCATAATTGATTAATTCTTCGGTGGTTCTTTCCTGCGGGTCCTTGCCAAAAATGCCTAGAGATTCTTTTTTAGTGAAGATTTGTTTTTGAGTAGTGGACATAATTCTGAGGAATTACTTTGCTTACTTTAAATAACTTTTGAGACCAATTGGGGACAAACGTTTATAAATATCCTTTAAAATTAGATTATTATAATGGCACAACCCTTACCTGAACAACCTTTAATCAGAGTTAGATTGCCCATCGGAAAAGAGGTTTTAGGGGTGGTACAGCAAAGGCTGGGCGGAAGCAGGATGAGAGTTCTCTGTCTGGATGGGAAAGAGAGGATCTGTCGCATTCCAGGAAGGTTAAGAAGAGAATTATGGGTGCGGGATGGAGACGTAGTTTTAGTTGAACCCTGGGAATTAGGCGGGGATGAGAAAGGAGATGTAGTCTATAAGTACAGAAGCAAAACTGAAGTAGAATTCTTGAAGAAAAAGGGGTATCTGCAGAATATCCAGGATGAGTTTTAATCGTTAACTGGACTTAATTTTAAATAAATCTTTTATTGTTCTGAATGTTTATTTCTAATCATAACCAATCAAGCACAGAAATGCTTATAACTCTTTTTTTACTTTGACTCCTTCATGGCAGAAGAAAAGAGTAAGTTCAAATTGGGATTATATGCAATCGTATTGGTTTTAGTCTTTTTCAGCTTAATCAGGATTTTTGTGGATGGTTCAGGAAAATTTTTCATGCTGGAATTATTAGGGTTCTTATTCTTATTAATCCTAACTTTAATCGGCTTTATCGGCTATAAAGAATCTTGGGGAGAGAGAGTCTTGTTTTTTGTGTTTATTATGTATCTAATCAATGTAATGTTAGTCTGGAGATTTAATGGAAATCTGTCCTTTTTCTCTTTGTTTTTAGGCTTACTTGGTTTTGTATTAACGATATCTGGATTATCAGCGGGTTCAGGTGAAGATAAAAAGAATAAAAAAAGCAAAATTAAGCTGCCTTTGAAACCGAAACCAGCCACAATTATTGACGAACCGCACAGCGAAGTGTTTGATCTTCCTGATGAGGAATTCGCAGTGGATAAAGAAGAGCCACTTGAGGCAGTGAAGAAAAACGCTAAATTAAGTGCGAGATTCAATCCTGGGAAATACGTGGCCAGCAATATGAGCAATACCTATCATGAGCCCAGATGTGAATGGGCCAAGAAGATTTCTGCCAATAGAAGAGTCTGGTTCAAGGACAAAAACGAAGCCCAGAAAAAAGGCTATAAGAAGCATGGGTGCGTGAATTAAATAAAGTCATTCCACTGGTGTTTTCACCAGTGGTTTAAACACCAGTTACATTCCTAAGTCAAAATGCTCAGCTCTTATGATGTGAGCGACCCGAGCTCGAAGGGCGAGCATGTCACCGGTCTCTGACCGGTGGTGGTCGCGAGCATTTTGACAGTATATTGAAGATTTAATTTATATTTTTCTTACCTTTCTTTAAATCCATTCCAACATTCTTTTTTGCCTGGGCCAGTAAAGGTTATACTCTTATTTTTTACTAATATTGCCTGAGTATTAGTAAGAGCGACAATAGGATATTGCGTTCTTTTTGCTGCTTGATCGACAATCGGTCTGTATTTCTCTTCGAAATGAGCAGTGATTAAAAACGGAACCAGATTTAAAGCGGTAAAATCAGTAATTTTTATTCTATTGCGATCTTGATGTTTCCAAGTCGCTTGCTCAATAGTAGGACAGGCGATATAACTGCCTGCGCTTACACCCACATAAAGACCGCTTTTTCCTAGAAAGTCAGCGAGTACCGGGCCAAAATCACTTTTCCTGACCCAATAAAGCAGATAAAAAGTATTGCCTCCGTTGACATAAATTATATCTTTATCTGCCAGAATATTTTTTAACTCTTTTTGTGTTTTATCTTTTAAGTCTAAATCTTCAATCTCTGTTATTCCGCAGTTTTGAAGTAATTCTCGATCTTTTTCCATCCAAGTAGGATTACTTGATTCTCCATAAGCAGCAGTGGTGATAAAAGCAACTTTAGTTTCAGCTGGTTTTTTGGTTAGAAGCGCCAGGAAATTATCCCTTATTTCGGGAACTATTCCTGCGGAAGTGAGTAATAATTTATGGTTCACTTTTGCTTTTCCTCTTTTCAATTAATCTTTCCTCCAATAATAGACCATCAATCCAATTATCGAAACCGTCAAAACTGCATCAGCAAGGTTAAATGCCGGCCAGAAACCGAAATTAATGAAATCGATGACATAGCCCCGAAATAGCCGATCGATCAGATTGCCGATAACTCCGCCCAGAAATAAAGCGAATAATAGCTGGGAAAAACTATCTTTTGGAATTTTATGATAATAAATTATAATCAGTAAAGCGACAATTAGCGAAACTATCCCCAGCAAAAAAGTCTGATCTTGGAGGATACCAAATCCGGCCCCGGTATTTTTGATTAAGGTTATCTCTAGGACATTTAAGTTTATCTGGGGATTGTTTTTTAGAATAAAATATTTAGTTAATTGGTCGGAAAGAACCACTAAGAAAGCAATCAAAGAGAAAATCAATTCTTTTTTGAGTTTCATCGATCTCTCCAGCAAAGATTCGGCTTTTACCATAATTTCTCTTCTTTCTTTCCGCCAGCAGAAGAACGTTCTAAGCTAGCCATTCTTTGATCCAGCGAATTTAAGATGGCTTTAATGGTATCTAATTTACTATTGATTAATTCTAAGTCTCGGTTTCCTCCATTGCTGGTGGAAGCACCTGTACGGGCAGCCTGAAAGGCAGCAAGTCCGGAAGAGGGTTCTTCTGAGCCGAAAGGCTTGGTTTCAGTATGTTCATCAAAGAAAGATTTTTCTCCGGGATGGCCTAACCCTAAATCCTGAGTGCCAGTCTTGCCCATTTCATGGTCTACTTTCTTATCGAAATCAAAATCGAATTCATCCTCTTTTTTCCAAAACTTTAATTTGTCTAATAGGCTCATCTATAATATAGAATATCTAATTAGGTTTTAAATGTTTTTGTTGACAGTTCAGATGGATTCATTGGTATGCTGGTCTAAATCCTGGCCGTAACGGCTGACTGCTTTTTGCATCAGCTCTAAAAATTGTTTAGTTTTGCCTAAATAATCCTGAAAATCCTGCATAGAAAGTACTTTTAATTCATAGCGCTGGTCGCAGATGACTAATTTATTCCCACGTTGGAAGGTGCTGGGGCTTTTTTTATGCAGTTCGAGAACTTCTTTCATATCCTGCAAGATGCGAACGTATTCTGGAGGGATATTGTTCCTGCGCAGAGAATGATGGCTAAAAGTGTTTAATCTACTTAGGGCGTTAGTTCCGTAAGCGGGGACTAATTTTAAAACTCTTTCATAAGCGAGTATGGCTTCAATAGAAGATTCCATGGAACTGACCATATTGTTTAAAATTCCAATTAAGAGATTAGCATCATTGACGGTGCGGTAGGTAACATTGAGAAGATGTCTGGCTCCTTCGTATTTCTGGAGAGCATTCTCTTTTGCTCTAAGAAATTCTTGAGGATGATCCATAACCAATAAGAAGTAGAATGAATATAAAAATATTTGGTTAATTCTAGAGAGATTTTAGGGCAGGGGATCATTCAATTCATCCAGCAAGCGGATATATTCTCTGGCGGTTTGTTCCATTAATCCGTCCAAATTCGGGGGAGGAGGATCAAGAGGAGATTCTCGAAAAGGTTTGCGATAGCTAAAAACAGGTTGATTTAAGGCCGGAGCAGCTTCTATACGTTGTCCAAAAACTCTGACTTTTACGGGAAAAATAGTTCCATCCTGGCGAGGAGCTAGATAAATGCGAGCTGGACTTTCATCTTCTCCAGCTGAACGAATGGTTTTATATTTCATTTTTTAGAAAAGAAATTATTTTTTAAGGTTAAGAATGGCTTGAGCTAGATCTCCGTCAGCTTCTTGCAAAGCTTTTTTGGCGGATTTCTGGTCTGCTCCGGTCTGTTCCATGACAGTTTTGACATCTTCTTCAGAAAGGTCTGGAGCTGAAGATACGGTAGATAATTCCCGTTCAGTAATCTCCCCGGAAATCTGGAAAGTTTCCTGGCCCATCATATTGACTTTAGCAACGGAAGGGTGGGTGATAACTAATTCTTTATTCGCAGTTTTAATGATGACTTCAGTAGCATTGATCTCCTGCTGCTGGATGCCCATCTGGCGCATCATCTGCTGCATTTTTCTGGGATTGATTCCGGGGAACATTTTTGTTTAGCTTAACCAGCTTTTTCCGAAGTAGTGCAACAGAATGATGATGATCATAATGGCGATGCTTAAAACAACTACTGCTGCCGGCGAGAATTCGATTTTAGACTTGACTTCGTCAAAGTAACGGGTTAATCCTCCCTGGCCCATAGGCATCCTGATTTTATTATCTTGGCTCATTTTAATCTTAAAATGATTTTGGTTTTATAAGGTTTGCGTTATTTTTGACTTTTAATAATTTAATCCGAAGCGAGGATTTGGTCTAATTCAGATAGGAAAAATGGTTTAATAAGGGGTCGTACTTTTGGAGAATGTTCTTCAAATTCTCTCACCAAATCGTTCGTGTCAGTGTAGGTTAAAACTATTCTTCCAGCGTATCCAGAATCTATTACTGCGACGATATAATCTCTGGCGGAATTTATCTCCCGGAAAGATTCAGGATTTAATATTAATATCTCTGGATTATCTGTTCTTAGCCTGGCAACAAAATCATCTATGCTATTAAGAAATTCACTTCCATCACCTTCTGGTCGGGCGTGAAAATAGTATTCAGGAATAAATTTAACCACCTCGTGCGCTCTGCGTTCGAGATGATTAGCGGTAAGTTCTCTGTGAATTGGGTTTTTTTCAACATAAAATATTTTAGCCATTTTGTCTTCCTCCTAAAACATCTTCGCCAGTAATCGTAGTTATTTTTTTTATTTCCTACCTTACGGATTTTTACTCCATTTTTTTCTAAAAAAAATGGGTAGAGTGACATAAGCCGCCTTTGGTTAAGCCCAAACAGTCAACCTGTGACTGCGATGGCTTAGGTTAGCATTCGACTGAGCGTGCAGAACTGCACTTGCACCGGCAGGGCTATTATCTCTAAGAGCCCTTTGAAATTTACATCTCAACAAGGGGTTCGCCGTTTCATCGTTCCCTGCAGAGACGTCCATAGGTTAACTCATTCCTTTCGCAAGGAACTTCGCCATATCATCCCATTCTGCAGGACGTGTCGTTTCTGAAGCCAGAGCCAGGGAATTTCTCCCTCTCCTTCCTAGGAGTGGCCTGTTTTTGGTGGGCGGACTTTCCTGGGCAATAAATACCCTCAGCTAACTGCCACTACTACCGATCATTCCAGAAAGTAAGTTATTTTATAAAGATTTCTATAATATTTATTACTCTTTAATAACAGCGATTCTTTTTCTTTCCCTAGGCCCTATTCTTAAACCAAATCCACTTTCAATAACAGTTGCTGCAATCCTTTTTCGTGTCCTGCCCCAACAATAACCATTATTCTTTTCTCTGGGTGATTACGCAGAAGGGCAACTATTTTCTTTAGCATATAACGATTTCTTTCCTCTACCAAAACTTTATAGACGTTAGGATAGCGTTGTTCTAATTGTAAAATCATTTTTTCGATGACTGCTTTTTCAGGCACTTTGCGCAGGTCAAAATTCTCTAAACCAAATTTTTTGATCTGACGGTTGGGAAAGAGCAATCCCTGAAGCAGATCTGAGCAGAAACGGAACTTTTCTTTCCAAGTCAGAGCTTGGGAGAAGCGTTTTAAGGTAATCTGGATGGGCTGATCGATTAAAGCTAGCTGGAGCTTATTTTCTCTGGCAATCTCTAATCCTGCTTTCATCTCTGAGCCTGGGCTTACTCCCACCATCTTGCCTAATTTTTGTTGGACAAACTGGCCGATTTTAGCGAAAAGATAGCCTTTGACCCCGACCTGAAAAAGAGTTTTCCAGCTGATTTTAGAACGTTCATCCTGCAGAATAGCCTGGGCGCGGGCAGAATCCAGCTCTAAAGCGATAAGATCCGGCTTCCAGGAAGCAACCGCTTTTTTAATCTCATTTATGCTTTGTTTAGCGATATGGGAAGTGCCGATGATTTTGATTCGATCTATACTGTCTACCATTCCTATTATAAAACACAGAAAAGTATTTAAACTTAAGTTATTTTAAAAATGCAATTGAATTAATGAGGTGATGATTATGTTAAAAATGAGGAAAGTGTCGGAAGCTTATGATTTAAGGGTATTTACGGATAGTGGGGAGTATTTTGGTGATATTGAGGATTGCATCATCCAAAGCAATAAAGTTTCCGGTTGGAAGATTAAAGCTACTAAGAATTCTTTCTTGAGCAGGGTTATCGGTAGTGCCAAAGGAGTTATCGTTCCCCATCAGCTGGTCAAGGCCATGGGCGATGTTTTAATCATCTCTAAGAATGCAGTGCCTTCAGGAAATGCAGAAGGAGAAGAGCCATCCGCATGAGCCTAGATAAATATCTTTCAGACCTAAGAAATTATAATTTCGTAGCTGGAGATATTGAAGAGACGGAACTGTTTTATGTTGCGGGATAGGTTTTTAATTGATTATATTCAATAAAAGAGGATGAAAAATGGGACTTTTTGGGGATGAAGAAATAAAAAAAGCGATAGCTGAAGCGGAAGCGATGTTGACAGTCAAAAATATGGCGCTTTTCAAAAAAGAATTCTTAAGAGGTTATGCGGAATTGAGAGCAGTCGCTGGGAGTAAGGTGATGGGATTTCCAAGTAAATTAACCTATCCGCATAATTTAGATTTATCAAATTGGTCTTATCTTATTGGTATGCTTGCAGGATACTTTAAATGGTTTCCAAGAATAATCTGCAGTGATCCGCATCATATTCTAGCCTCCATTCACAGTATCAAATGTTTGTATAATGGTTGTGGCGCAATCGGAGAAGAAAAAGCAAGAAAAATTATCCGCACCCTTATCTTGGCATGGCAAAAAAGGATTAAAAGTGCTACAGTCATGGATCCAGACTTAAATAAGAATTATTTAGAATTTTTATCTAGCCTGAAAGGATTATAACTCACGAAGTTGATTATCCTCCAGAAATCACCAAAACAATTTTAATCTTATATTTTTCTCTTTGGGTAAGACCTGCTGGTGAATACGCTTAATTGTTTCGAAATGTATATAAACTATTTTTCTTCTTAATACGTAAAATGGAACTTTTTTCTGTGTTAGGAGTATTGATCCTGGCTTTAGTAATAGTTATCTTTATGAAGTTCCTACCAGAAATGCTGAAAGTGTTATTTTATCTGCTTTTAATTCTTCTTATATTGGTAATGATCTTCGGGTTATCTTCAGAGGAACTAATTATTTGGGTGAAGAGAGTATTATTGTTTGTTTTAAGCTGATTTTTAATTAGATATTCTTTCTGAGATCATATCTTCTCTAAATAGATAAAACTTATAAAGAAGTTTAAAGGAAAGATAATTATGACTGAATCTTCTATCTGGACTGAAAAGTATCGGCCCCAAACTTTTGATGAGGTTAAAGGCCAGAAAGAGATCGTCCAGAAAATTAGGGCTTTTGTGGAAACCAAAAGCATGCCTCACCTGCTTTTTTCCGGGCCGGCGGGAGTGGGAAAGTGCGTTACGGGAGATACTCCCATCATAACTGATACTGGCGCTATAAAGTCAATAAAAGATTGCTTTAATGAAAAGTTAACCAAAGTTATGACACTTAATGCTATGGGTGAGATTTCCCCTGCATCTATAGCTTACTTTCACCGAGAATATGCTGGAAAGTTATTATGTGTACGCACTTCTGCAGGAAAACGGGTTACTACAACTCCAGAACATCCATTTTTAGTATTAAAAGAAGGCGTACCCACTTGGGTTAAAGCAGAAGAGCTTCGTCCAAATAATCTGGTTGCTTCACCTTTAGTAATTCGTCCTCATCTTAGCCGTTGGGAACTATGCTGGGAGAAGCACCCCTGTTTTTGGGCAGTGTTAAAAAAAAGTGTCTCTCTTCCACCCCACCCCCTATATGTTAGAGTTAAATCCAAAGTGTTGGAGTATCTCCAGCCAGTAGAGGGAGCCACGGCTGCAGAAATTTCAGTTAAGATTGGAGAAAAACATAAAGTAGTTAACTGGGCAATTGCTTCATTGATAAAAGAGAAGATACTATCTTCCTCTTTGAAAAAGCCACGACAATACTCTTTAACTAAAAAACAAGTTGATTCTACTATTATTCCCTACGCTTTGGTTACTGACTTTTCTTTAGTAGAGAAGTTGCTATGGAAAGGAAAATTCCATTCGCCTTCAACTACCATATTTCATTTTAGAACGCCTGTGCCAGATTTTTATGAATGGCTGGGTTTAGTTTTTGGCGATGGGCATGTTCGTACTTCGTCAATTCGTTTTTATAACTGCAATAATTTTCTCCGCTCACGATTCGTGGAATTGAGCAAGCTACTATTTGGCTCTGAGCTGCGTTTCCAAGAAAAAGAACGAAAAGGAGTCCCCTATATAGAAATTATGAAATGCAGGGTATTAGTAGCTTTACTGGAACATTTTTACTCTATTCCTCTTCACAAACCTAAAGCAGACATGATTACTGTACCTTCAGAATTATTTACTGCCCCAGATGAGTATGTGGCCGCATTTATACGAGGATACTTCGAATGTGATGGTTCCTGTTATAAAAATATAATTGAGCTTTCCAGTACCAGCAAAACAATGATTGAAGGATTACCCTACCTATTACTGCGCTGGGGAATTCATCCTCATATAAAAAATAGAAAACGACAATATTACCTTACGATAAATTCGATTGCTGAGATTCTACGATTCCAAGAGAAAGTAAATCCCAGAGTTAAGACCATTGTTTGCCAGCGGGCAAGCAACACCAATGTAGATGTAATGACGATTAGTAAAGAGCATCTTGGAGAGACCATAAAATTATTGGGCATCGAGCAGAAAGAATTAAACGAAGCGGTTTTTGTTGAGCATATCTTTGAGCGGGAAAAAGGGAGCAGGATTAGAGTTCAAAAGTTATATCAGGTAATCTGCGATCTGGCCCGAAGCAGAATTAAAACGGGATTAGAAACCATAACGCTTTGTGAACGCTTTCCACCCACCGTAGAAAATGAAGTAGGAGCTGTTTTCTCACAACTCTGCGCTCCGTCTTCTCGTACACATATAGGGGCCTTATCTGGAATACGCTACGATAGACTTAAAGAATACTACGAGGGAAAGCGAGAACCTACCCTTGCCAACTTAATAAGAATATTAAAGGTAATGAAAAACTTGCAGGTTCACGGGGCTGGTGAGCTTAGTTCTCATCTTCGGGAACAACTAGTTGCACGCCAGAATATAGTTAGGGCGATCCAGCTATTCTCTATCTCTTACGCTGAAATCGGAAGGAGAATGGATGAATCGGCAGCATCGATAAACTATTACTTCAATAATGACGGGCTTTCTCTACAGGCGGTATGCAAGTTAAATTCAGTTTTTATTGTTGTTAAACAAATATTAGAGGAACGAATATTTTCTCAGGAACTGTTGAGTAGTCTCGAGCTGCTCGAGTATTTGGCCAAGGCTGAGATTTATTGGGATACCATTAAATCAGTGGAAAATGTTAAAGGAGATTATGTTTATGATTTAAATGTTGTAGGTACCCATAATTTCATTGGTGGACATGGAGGGGGTCTTACTTTGCACAATACGACCCTGTCTTTAGTCATCGCCAAACAATTGTTCGGTGAAAACTGGAGGCAGAATGTTCTGGAGTTAAATGCCTCGGATGAGAGGGGGATAGATATCGTCAGAGTGAAGGTAAAAGATTTTGCCAGAACTAAAGCATTAGGGGATGCACCATTTAAATTAATTTATCTGGATGAAAGTGATGCGTTAACCAAAGAAGCGCAGCAGGCTTTGAGAAGAACGATGGAGAATTATACCAAGACCTGTAGATTTATTTTAAGTTGCAACTATTCTTCGAAAATTATCGATCCTATACAAAGCAGATGTGCAGTATTCAGGTTCAAGCCCTTAGCAGAAGAAGAGATCTATAAAGTGATCAAAGGTATTGCCAATGAAGAGAAACTGCAGATCGGGGCAGAAGCGCAGAAAGCTTTGTTTGAAGTCTGCGATGGGGACTGCCGCAGATTAGAGAATATCCTGCAGAGCTGCGCAATCCTACAGAAAGAGATCACTCCCGAACTGGTCTATTCCATGGCTTCGGTAGCCAAGCCCAAAGAGGTTAAAGAAGTACTGGCTTTAGCAGTAAAAGGAAGTTTCTTAGATTCTAGAAAGAAATTGTTAGATCTGATGTTAGATTATGGATTATCGGGATTAGATATCATCAAGCAGATCCAGAAAGAGATCTGGAATTTAGAATTAGAGGATCGGAAGAAAGTAGAATTAGTAGATAAATGCGGGGAGGTGGAGTTCCGAATGGTAGAAGGTTCGGACGAGTATTTACAATTAGAAAGTTTTCTGGCTTTTGTGATGATGGTGGGGAAGAGATAAACCCTAAATTAATTATTTTAACCCCACCTTATCGAACAATTCTTGAGTATCTTTACCCACTATTTTATCTGTAGCGGATTTAATCTTGGAATTATCAATGATGGTTTGGTCGTTGGCCCAATAAGTCCAATATTTTGGTGCTTCGGTAGCCACAACCTGACCAGACTTTTTCTTAAAATTATTTTTAAGATTTAATTTTGAAACGATAGTTTGTTTAGAACTGGAAGAAGAACTTTTTGGATTAGGATCAAAATTTATGGCCCCGGTGGGGCCGGTTCTGGGTGGATTATCTAATGAACAGAATTTGTCTTTATTCTCAAAAACAAACCAGCTGGCTAAACCACATTTTTCTTGGGAGATCTTGCATTCTTCAACTACCTGCTGGCGCAGTTCCTGGAGTATTTTTTGGATGCAATCTTCGGTGCAGGAATAATCTAATTTCAATCCGATCAACCAAAGTGTAGCCTGGATGTAATAATTATTTTTATCAGTTTCAGGAAGATCAGCTCCGCCATTTTTCCATTTCTGGTAGAATTCTTCATTAAGAGTCATTCCATTCGCTAGGTTTATCCCTAATTCTGGGTGAAGTAAGTCCACTTCTGTCTCTAAAAGATAAGCGTCTCCTTTCGGGTTTTCCTGAGGATGACATTTAATTCTTTCTTCGGTTTGGATAGAGATGGCTTCTTTGAACCAGTCAGGGACAGAATGGAGCATGTGATTAAGAAAATAATGGGTGGTTTCGTGTTTTTCAGGGACTAATTGGCTAGGTAAAGTTGGTTGATTCTGGTCATAACTTCGATTTCCGGGCAGAGGTATAAAAGATAACCCGATAGGATCTGAGTGTCCAGTGGCATAGCCAGAACATCCGCTAGGGTCAGTACATTTTTCTTCTGCGGGATTATAAACAATCAAATAAGGAATTCTTAGAGGCTGAAATTGGAAATAATCTGCTAGGCATTCGTAGATCTGGGTCTGCAGATCATAAAAATCGTCAAGAAGCGGCTCTTGCTGGCTGCAATTATTACAAGTCACTTTAGCTTTACAGGGGGTTATCTCTTTAAGTAGCGCAAAAGAAGATTCCTGACAAGCGCAATAAACATTGATCTCTTGGTTGCAATACTTTCCAACACAGGGCCAGCCGCAGTCATAAGCACAGCCGGAATTAATTTCTCGCTGGCCTTGGCAGATTCCATCCCCGCAGATGAAAGTGTTTTTTGGATTGATACAGGCGTCCTGGTTACAAACAGTTCCTTCTGAACATTTTTTAAAACTAACATTCAGGTCCCCTTTATTACAATAATATTCTACTAAAGTAGAAGAATCAATACAGGTATCTTGATAATAATTATCTTTTTCAGCACTTAATTTAACTGCTCCCCTTTCTTCTAACTTTATTCCCCCATCGGTATCATAACAAGCGGGAGTAAAAGAAAAACTAGCCTGGCCGGTAGAGGTTTCGTTACAACCAGTAGAAATAATTAATAAACTAAAAACAAGAATAAAAACAAAAAAAAAGAAAAGCGGTTTAATTTTCATCCCTAATCTTTCGCGCTTTCTTTGATGTTTAACTTTTCTTGGATCAAATCTCTATAGGCATAATCAAAGGTTAACTTTACTTGCTTAGTAGACAAAGTCTTTTCAGCCAGAGCTTCTTTTAATTTACAGACAATCTCTGCTTCTCCAAGAATCAGTTTAGCGGCATTAATTGAACCACCTTGTTTACATTCCCAGGCAGCATCGTCAATGGTATAGGCTAATTTTTCCTGGATCCCAAACTCTTCTCCGATCTTAGTGGCTTTTCCTCCCGCAACATTCTTGATTTTAATCTTTAAGGCCATGATGCCCTTACCAGCAGTACTTTCTTCTACACTGGTAACAGTAAGGGGAGCTCCGGAAACAAAGTAAGATTTAGATTCTTCAACAGTACAGACTCGGGTATCTTTTAAGTCTTCTTTCAAGCAAACTTCAGGAATAATAAGGTAAGTTTGGTATTTATATTCGACATTAGCAAACCATTCTCTGGTTAAGATGCCTTCTACGGGTTTAGTATATTTAGCATCGCTGGCGAAAGAGATGGTCTCTTCTCCACCATTAACTAATAAGTCTGAGATGGGTTCGATGGATCCGGTATTTTTTAAATCCCAAGAAGAGATTCCGCTCATCTCTTCTTTAGATGGGCCCATTAGTTTTACAGTAACATCTCCAGCTTTTAATTCGTATTCTCCTTTATTAGTCACAGTCACTTCTAAAGGGAAGGTTTCGGTATCAAATAAACTATACACTCCGGCTTCTTCTACTCCAAAAGGTTCGAAATTAGCCAGCACGCCCTGGGTTCCGCCAATATAAGCACCTTTGCCTGTTGGTTGTTTCTGTCCTTCACAGGCAGTAAGCAAGAGCAAACCGGCAAGTAATATTACTAGAAAAATTATTTGTTTCATTTTTATCTACCTCTTCTTTTAGATTGTTTAAATCGATTATTTTAAGTAAATAAAGATTAGGAGTATATTAATATTTCTTTATTTAGACTTAACTTAATCTAGAGAAAGAAGAGGAATATTTAAAGTTTACTGGGGTATAGTTCAAAAAGGGGAGGAATTACTGGTACGGAAATAGATAAGATAATCTTAGCGAAGATTCACTTCCGGAAAAGTTAAAGGCACCTGATTCCATTCCCAGCGATTATCATAGCCCCAAAATAGTCTGCGATCTTCATCAGTGAAACGACCCGCGTGGAAATGTTCACTTCTGCGGACAATTTCTTTAAGAGTAGCAATCTCTCTGGGATCTACTAGGGAAGCATAAACTTTTAATTTAGCAGCAATTCCTGGTTTTGGTTCTACGCTATGACTTTCAGATGCGCTTTCATAAACCGAAAGTAGTCCTTCCATCTCTTCTGCAATAAAAGAAAGCAGTTCGGCTCGATCATCTTTCTCTTGAGGCTGGCGATGCGAGAAAGGCGGCTGATTATCATGAATCATTCCCGGAGCAAGCCTGCCATAAGCCATATAAGTAATTAATTGTGATTGGTCTCTGGTCTTTAATTGTAATGGGTCTTGATCTGGAATAGAGCGGGCATAGGCTGTTATTCTATCTCCCAATCCATTATCCCAAAGATCATAAAATACTGTCTTGCCTTCTCCTAATTCACAGGAATATCTTTTTTGGAGTGCAGGATGACAGGCTATACCTCTTCTAAGATGGTGTTGAGCTCTCTCGTGCGGAGATTCTACTTTCCATTCTAAGGCCTGAACCATTTAGGAACTAATTTTAAGTAGTTAGTTATAAGAATTTCGCTTTTTTAGTGATTACTTTTGGGCAAAGATTTACAGCCTGGCGAATTTAGTTTTACTGGGGAGTCTTAACTATTTGGATCTGTTTCTGGGTAGATTCTATATAATTATAATCCAAATCTATCATCAAAGGAGTTTCAAAAGCGGAGGTTACTGGGATGCTAAACCTACAGATGATCTTGCCATTATTATTAGTCAAGCGCACGAATTTGTCCATGGGTTTGCAATCAATCAAGTTTCCGCCGGATAATTGGACATTAAATCCAACCTTATCTAAATCAGTATATTCTAAAGAGGCTTTTCCGCAGTTTTGGATATCGGAATAGGGACTAAGCACTCTGCCCTGACCATAATTGACCACATTAATCTCAAAAACAGCTGCATCTCCGATCATGTCTACTCCCACATAACTTACTCCTACCGGTGCGCCCTGGCCGCCGGCCATGCCCACGTTTTGGGGAATACAAGTTTTTTGTTCAGCAGTAACTTGATAGAATAAAGGATCCACACAGACCTGAGGATTAGCTTTAGTATGATAATTATAACAAGCCACGAAATTTAAAGTAGGATTATAATCGAAAACGTTTAAAGGTAAGGTAACGCTGGGAGAACGGAATTCCAATAGATTAGTACTTCCTTCTACATTATAAACATTCTTTCCCTGTAAAGTGCCAATATTTTCTGCACAAGATTTAGGAATATCTAATCCTCCTTTAATGATATTAGTATCAAAGCCGGTAACTTGGACAAAACAGTATTCTGGGTCTAGGTCGTAATTGCCTCGATTTCTTACCTCGACTAAAGCCACTAATTCGTTTTGATCATAGATGTAGGCGGGAGGTTGGTTTGGGAGAAGATATAATTCTATCCCCTGAGTTCCAGTCTGGACCATCTTTAGGGCAGTAGCGGTATCAATAGGTTCTTCTCCGCCGGGAACTCTCTGGCCGCAAGAAGTTAAGAGCAGAAGAGAGATAATGATTAAAGTTAGAATTATTAATCTGGAGTTGAACTTACTCTCTTTTAAGTTATTCACACTCTTTTTCATTGGTTATTTAACAAAAGAATTAAGTTATATAAGCTTTTTGGTGGGTTTGAACTAAGAAAAGAAGAAAAAAAGAAAAGTTTTACTTTTACTCGGTCGGTGGATATTTGTCGTAGTAAGATTTGACTAAAGAATAATCTACTAGAGCTAAAGGGCCAATAATGTCTATGAAAATATCTCCGCTGAACCAAGCATTCTTCAGACCTTGATTCCACCGCCACACTGGCTTATTTTTATCATATCCTTCAAAAAAAGAGTATTCCCATTTTTCATAACCCAGTTCTACCAACAAGTTGGATACTGCACTTTTATCATTTTCGGTTAAGTGGATAATATTTACCACTACTATTGGCATTCCTTTCTTCCCTTCTCCGTTCAAGTATTTTGCAGCTAAATTCTCTAAACTTGAACAAGAACGCAAATAATAAGCCCCGCCACAAGCATTATTAAATGATTCTGCATTTTCATTTAACTCATCTAATATTGTCTGCGGACTTCCCATCATTTGTTCTTTTCCGTACTCTAAATTCAATACAAAAGAACCGGCAGGACTAATTAAATCAGAACATTTTGGTTTGATAATCGGAGTAAGTTTTATTGCCTGACCAGCCAAAGCCCCTTCTTCAGCACTCTCTTCTCCTGCTTCTTTAGGTGCACAACTTACTACAAACAAAGCTATCACCAGCAAACTTAACAAAACTATTAGTTTTTTCATCTTTAAACACCTCTAAATTTATATTTAATTGAAAGAAGTAAGAATTATTTTTAAACTTGCGTTACCCCACCCCCCCGTTAGTAAAAGAAGTTTAAACAAAATCTTTAGTCTTCATTAGAACAATTTCTGTAATTCCCTTAAAATGCTTATCCTCACTCCATAAAGGGCACTTCTTAGAGAGCGCTAACGCCAGAATATCTATATCACAACGATCTTTAATTAACAATTTTGCTTTTGGAATCTCATCTTCATAAACCTTTTCGTTAACTATGGTCAAAGGAATCTTCGCTAACAGCGATTTAATGTAGCTAACTGGAAGTTCGGCTTTTCCTGCAATGTAGGGCAGATATTTTTCCACTTCTTTTAGGGTAAATTCAGTAGTTATAAACTAAAAATTGTGATCGAATAAGACTTCCCGTGCAAATCCACTAATTAATGCGGAAATGATAGGATTTGCATCAACGACAATCGATATCTTCATTTATGTCTTTTTTCTCCAAAATCAGAAAGTATGTCTTTTGCACTAATTCCCTTCTTCTGAGGTCGGTTGGCAATTACTTCTGAGCCACTAAAGAATATCTTTTTATTTAATTCAATAACTTTATCTCGGATGGCTTCCTGAAAAAACTCTTCTTGATTCTTGAAGTCCAGTTCATTTACTATCAGCCTAATTTTAGGTGCAATTTCATCCGATACTTTTATAGTAGTAGTAGTCATGTTAATAAGTAGAAACTAGGAATATTACAAGCTTTTTGGTGGGACGGCGGAGCTAAACTATTTTTTCTGAATAAGCTGGGGACAATATTTAAGCAGATTTCTTAAACTGATTATCGCTTTAGATAAAACTGTAGAATTGATCAGTCTTATCTTTCCATCCCAGGGATCATAAATCTTATAACCTTTTCTAGAATTTTCGATAACAATGATAAAATGGGGGGCATGGGTTATTTTCCAGATTACGAAAGCATCCAGGTAAACTATTACTGGCGAGGTTTTGATCAGTTTATCTATCAGTCTCAAATCTATTTTTTCTTGGAACAAATTGATTTTGCCTGAAAATCGGAATTGTTTAGTGAAATTGAAAAATAGTTTATTATCTATATAATAATCCAACCCAACCTTAAATTCAGTAGCTACAAAATCTAAATGCCCCAGTGTAAAATGATATTTGCTATAATCCAGCGCATAATCGAGAACTTTACGCTCTTTCTTTGGTGATATTTTTGTTTCAGTCAGATTTAATAAGTCCACTGCTAAACAACTTTCAAAAGTAGATTGGGTGTATTCTTGAATCATAATACAACTAAATCTATTGAAACTTATAATTATTGCGTACCTTAGCTAGAGGGGTCATTCCCAAAACCAAAAGAAAACCATTATAAATAATCATCCATTTTTGGAGGTTCTGAAAGGTTATTTTAATTCCGGAGGATTATAGAAAATGCCAAAATTCAAGATTATCCATTTAAAAGAGCAATGCATCAGCTGCGGAGCCTGTGCAGCCATCTGCCCGGAATTCTGGGAGATGGACGAAGAGGGCTTAGCCCAGCTGAAAGAAAGCCAGAAAACCGGCGATCATTGGGAGAGAATTATCTTTACCGAAGATGACCGCTCCCGGAATCAAGAAGCTGCAGAAGCCTGTCCGGTACAGATCATCAAATTAGAGCAAATAAAATAAGTTTAGACCAATCCATGCAAAAATTAACCATCCTTAATTCCAAAGAAATTAAGTTGATTAAAGAGCAGCTTCTGGAACATTTCGGGGTTTTCTTTGAAGGAGATTATGCCTTTCTTCAGAATGAGAAGAACAAGCTATTCATGATCAATCGGGATTTAGGTAAGATAGACCTAGCTAAGCTGCGGATAGATAAATTAGGGCTTTATGTTGCGGAGAGGAACGAGGGAGTATTAAGATTAAGCCGAGAAGGAGCGCAAAGGCTAGTTCTAGAGGCGCGGAAAAAGAAATTACCGGTTAAAAATATTGTCGAATTATCTGAGACAGAAGTGAAAGACTATTTCCTGGGCCAGGATCTAGAGAAAGAGCTGGGAGGGGTGAATAGGTTTGTGCTGTTAGCTTATAAGAAAGATATCTTGGGCTGTGCCAGATATAAAGAGGGCAAGATTCTTAACTTTTTGCCTAAGATCCATCGGGGAGAGGTTATAGTTTAAACTGTTTAAATCACTACCCATTAGTAAAAATTAACCAAAAGATTTATAAATCTGTTGTCATTCTAGAGTAAAAAGAACTAATAATATCATAATAAATATGAGGTATAAAAAATGAGTTTAAAAAATAAAGTATTGAATCTATTTGTATTAGGGTTCTTGCTAGTTGGCTTAATCCTGCCGGCAGTAAGTGCAGCTAATCTGGCTCCTATAATCGGAGCAGTAAGCGATAAAGCAGTTAAAGTTGGTGAAACTTTAGAATTTACTATCGTGGTTAAAGATCCAGAAGGAGATCAAATTGTTTCTTTAGTTAATGCAGGCAAATCGCCTCAAGGAGTAGCTATCACTAAAGTAACTAACAATCAATATAAATTTTCTTGGACTCCAGTTGCAGGTCAGGAAGGTAGTTCTGAATTCGGCTTAAGAGCCACTGATGCTCAAGGAGCAAGCTCTGCTACTGAATACTTTACTGTAACTGTAGCTGCAGGGGATGTACCGCCTCCAGTCAATCAGGCACCAGTAATCTCTCCAATTGCAGATAAACAAGCAAAGGTTGGTGAAACTTTAGAATTTACTATTGCAGTAAAAGATGCGGAAGGAGATCAAATCGTTTCCTTGATTAATGCCGGTAAATTGCCTGAAGGAGTAGCTATCACTAAAGTAATTAATAATCAATATAAATTTTCTTGGACTCCAGTTGTGGGTCAAGAAGGCAGTCATGAATTCGGCTTAAGAGCTACTGATGCTCAAGGAGCAAGTTCTGCTACTGAATACTTTACTGTGGTTGTAGCTGCTGGAGATGTACCACCTCCAGTTCCGCCTACTTGCGAGAGTATAACTGATAAAGATTCTTTAATCTTACAAGAAGGAGAAGAGAAATGTTATGCTTTCAACAGTGTTGAATATAAAATTCAACTGACCTTTGTGGATGAAGATGAAGCTAAGTTTAAAGTTAATGGTGCAGATACTGCTAAACTGAAGATTAATGCTGAAGAAACTTTCGCTGATGCTAAGGCTAAAATTAAAGTTAAAGATATTCTTTACCAAGCTTATGCTGGGGGAATACATTCAGCTACTTTTACCTTAACTGCTGTTGCTAGCCAACCGCCTCTTGCGGATAAAGACAAAGATGGAATTGCTGATGGTTTAGATAACTGCCCAGATAATGCTAATGTTGATCAGAAAGATACTGACGGAGATAAATTAGGAGATGTTTGCGATAATGGAACTACCATTCCACCCCCTACTCCAACTAATACTGCCAAGACTGATTATGAAGCTTTGAAAGACAAGTTCGACGGCTATGAAGATGACTTTTCATATTACAATAAGAAATACGAAAAAGCTGTAAAAGAAGAAGATAAAAGCGATATCAAAAAGTATGAAAAGAAATTGAAAGAACTTGACGACAACTTAGACGATGTAGAAGATGATGTCAATGATCTTACTGATGACTTAGAAGATGATGAAGACAAGAACGAAAACGTGCTTGATGATCTTGATGAGTTAGAGGATGATATTACTGCTCTGAAAGAGAAGATCAATGATGCTCTGAACGGAACAACTGATGAGACTGAAGGCTCAACTGCAGATTATGTAGTTCCAACTACTGCTGAACCTAAAGGGGATGCAGTAGAAGTTACTACTTATACTGATCTTTCCGGAGTTACCGGCGCAGCTACTGTTGAACCAGCAGTTAAAGAGATCAACTGGTCTCAGGTGAGATATACTGCTTTGTTAATCGCAGGGATTGTGGTCTTGCTGGCAGTAGTCTTGTTCCTGTTGGCAGTGCTGTTTAGGTAAGCTTTTAAAGTTTTATTTTTTTTAAAATTTAAAATTAGGATTAGGGAGGAAAATGAAAAGTGTCAAAATCTAAGATTATATTAGGAATTATCGGAGCAACGCTTGTTGGAATGTATGGTGGGGCAAGATTAACTAATTATTATACAACTATGAACACTGTTTATCATATAGATTTAAATGGGGATAACTTACTAGATATTGTGGTTAGACAGAATAACGATAAACTTTATTCTTTCCTCCAACAACCAGATGGAACTTATAAAAGCTTAGATGAACATTTCGAATTCCAACAGGGAAAAACTAACGCAGAAATTTGTAAGGTCATAACTGTAACTGAAGCGCAAATCGCTGCAGAAAGGGAAACCATTGATACGAGATTAAAAGAATTGGGAAAATAAGATTTAATTCTTCTGAGAGTCGTGGATAAGTTTTCCTAACAGTCATTTCTTTATCGGAAGAAAGAAAATAAACTTATTTCAGCACATCTTCTATTGGCTTATTGCCCTTGAGTTTCTTGGCAGTTTCCTGAGCTTGTTTCTCTAAATCTACTCCTAAACCTTTAAGCTCTTTAATGTGCATCTGCATCAATTGCTCTACAATCTGGATGATGCGCAATAATTCTTCCCTCTCTTTAGCTAAGGTAGCTAAAGAACCTTTATGAAAGCCAACCTGCTCATCTTTATTGGTTTCTTTATTAATCTCAGTTTTTGCCATAATTAGAAGATAAATGAAAGGTTTTATATTAAGGTTGCGGTAAGGATGGGGGTAAAAAGTGTTTAGATGATTAAGTGCTATTTAAACAATTAATTACTTCCATAAATCTACTTCAAGGTCTCAAAAGAGAATTGATCTGAACCACCTGAAGATTTTCTTTCTTCTTCATCTTCTTTTAGAGATACTGGTTCAGGAGTTAGTCTATCAATAATCTCGATAATTCCATAAAAGATAGGGAAGAAGAGAAGTGCGGAGAGGAAATAAATAAAACTAGGCTCGATCTCTCCGTAAATAAAAGGAGTGAAAACCACCAAAACATAAGTCACTTCCCTGATCCGACCCAGATACTTGATGATTTCTTTTTTCTTGATCCCTAAAATAATTATGGTTAGGCCATAGGCCATGACTAGAGCAGATAAGAAATATTTTCCAATAGTTAAAACTCCTAGATTGATCTGGGCGTTGATCAGTTGGGCAGTAACTTGTCGAACCCAATCGATCCCTACCCAGAAAGGGATTACTCCATTACTGATGGCGTTACCAAAAGAAGTGCCCTGCTTTTCCTGAAAGAATTCAGCGAAGAACCAGCTGAGCCAGATGGGAACAATAATCCAGACTGTTTCTAAACTGGTAAAGGAGATGACTAAAGTATAGAGCCAGGTATAGGTTAAATCCCAAATATAACTTAATACAGACCAGGCGATGGAAGCAAAAGACATTTTTAACCTCTTTTTTTATAGATTTAAGAAGTTAAATGATTTAGGTTTAAATATCTTTTTAATTAATTTATTCTTAGAATCATCACAATCTTTATATATATACCAGAAAATTTGTTCTTAGCTTAAAGTTAAATTAAGTTGATCATAAAAAATGACTCTGAAACAAACTATCAAACGTATTTACGAAGAGAAATATAAAGTTCTGTTAATGTTTTCATTATTATTATTAGTCTTGGCTTTTGTTCAGATTGGAGTGCAGACAGCTTTAACTGGAGATTTTGTCCATCGGGGGATTACTCTCAAAGGCGGTTCGACCATTACTCTTGAAAATACGGAGTTGAATCCAGAAGATTTACAATCATATTTACACCAAGAATTTCCCTCTGCGGAGATAAATGTGCGTACAATCTATGCGGCAGGAAAAGTGGTGGCTTTAGCGGTAGATTCTGATGCCCAAGATAATGCGGAAATCAATCTGATCCTTAATGCTTTAAATAAAAAAGTTGACCTGAAAGGAGCGAAACCAAGTGTAGAGGTAATGGGAGCAGCTTTAGGCTCGAGCTTTTTCAAACAGGCGGGAATTGCCTTAATCATCTCTTTTATCTTAATGGCTTTAGTAGTCTTGCTTTATTTTCGTTTATGGATTCCCAGCTTGGCAGTAATTGCCTGTGCCTTCTCGGATATTGTAGTGACTATGGCCATCTTTAATCTAACCGGAATTAAACTAAGCACGGCAGGAGTAGCTGGATTTTTGATGTTAATTGGCTATTCCATTGATACAGATATTTTACTTACTACCAGAGTTTTAAAAAGGCATGAAGGTACAGTAATGGAGAGAATTTATAGCTCTATCAGTACGGGAATGACCATGACCGTAACTACTATCTGTGTAGTTTTAGTAGCTTTAATTTTTGTTCAGAGTGAGACTATCCGCCAGATTTTAGTGATAGTTTTAATCGGAATGTTTGTGGATATGATCATGACCTGGATCCAGAACGTAGCTTTCCTAAGATTATATCTAGAAAAGAAAAAACCCAATTTAAAGTAAAAAAAATGATTCCCTGGAAAAAAATATTTAGCAATTGGAGAGTTGTGTTATTGATGATTTTCTTAGTTTTTGCTTTGGTTTCCATTTTCTCTTTAAACACAGAAGTTTGGCTAGGTAATGAAGGGGCGGCAATAAGAAGCATTAACCAAAATACTTCTGCTTCCATTGCGGGAATGCAGAGCCCCACCTCTAAGACTACCCCTTTGGCTAAAGAAAAAATTATTTCTTTTAATGGCGAACCAGTAAATAGCGCCTTGGATTTCTATGCTCTAGAAAGCGGGTTAGTTTCTAATAGCACAGTAAAAATAATTACTTCTAAAGGGGATTATTTTTTGACTACTGGCGATACTAAAGGGCAGATAGATTTAGGGATCAAAGTTTATGATGCGCCCACTACTAACCTAAAGAAAGGCCTAGATCTAGAGGGGGGTACGAGAGTACTATTAAAACCGGCAGAGGCAGTTTCTCAGGAAGATTTAGAGACTACGGTAGAGACCCTTAAACAAAGATTAAATGTTTATGGCTTAAGCGATGTTACGGTCAGAACCGCATCAGACTTAACCGGAGATGATTTCATTTTAGTAGAAATTGCCGGAGTGACTGAAGAGGAAGTGAAAGAACTTCTGGCTAAACAGGGCAAGTTCGAAGCTAAAATAGGAAATGCCACCGTCTTTTTTGGGGGTAAAAAAGATATCACTTATGTCTGCAGAAGTGCAGATTGTTCTGGGATAGATCCACGCAAAGGCTGTTTTAAATCAGGGAATGGCTATGCCTGCGCTTTTTTCTTTGGAATTACTCTCAGCGAAGAGGCAGCTAATAGACAGGCAGAACTTACCAATAAGTTATCTATAGTGGCAGATCAGGGCAGCAATTACCTGAGCGAAGACATTACTCTTTTCCTAGATGATAAAGAGGTGGATAAGTTAAAGATCGGGGCGGAATTAAAAGGAAGAGCAACCACTAATATTCAAATTTCGGGTTCTGGCGCAGGAATCAATCAGGAGGAGGCCATGAATAATGCCCTCCAAAACATGAAACGATTGCAAACGATCATCATTACCGGAAGCTTACCGGTAAAATTAGAAGTGGTCAAGATGGATACTATCTCACCTACTTTAGGTAAAGAGTTTTTGAATAATATTTTATTAGTGGGGGTATTAGCAATTTTAACTGTAAGCGCAGTAGTTACGATTAGATACCGTAGACCGAAGGTAATTATTCCTTTAATCTTGACTATTATCTCTGAAATAACTTTAGTTTTGGGCTTTGCAGCTTTGGTGGGCTGGAATTTGGATCTGGCTTCCATGGCGGCCATCATCATTGTTATTGGTACGGCAGTAGATCATCTGGTGGTGATTACTGATGAAACAGTAAAAGGAGAGGTTTCAGCTACAGATTGGAAGGTTCGGCTGAAAAATGCTTTGTTTATTATCTTTGGGGCTTATTTTACTGCGGTTGCTTCCATGACCCCCTTATTATGGGCAGGTGCCGGATTACTGAAAGGTTTTGCCTTGACTACTATTGCCGGAGTTTCCTTTGGAGTATTAATTGCTCGGCCAGCTTATGCAGTAGTGGTAGAGATGCTTTTACATCATGAAAACTGAAAGTATAATAAATCATGTTGTAAGAAACAGATTTTGAAGAAGAGGACCGATGGGTAATAAAACTTCTCTGAAAGCGATTTTTTTGATTATTCTCTGTACTCTTTTTACTTCGGTGGGCCAGCTACTCTGGAAGAAAGGATTAATAAGTTTAAATTTTAATGATTGGTTAAGCTTTTTGAATATGTTTATAATTTTAGGTTTCATCTCTTATGGTCTCGGTTTTATCCTGATGCTGCTGGCTCTGAAATCAGGTGAGTTAAGCGTTCTCTATCCCATCATCGCTACCAGTTTTATCTGGATCAGTATCTTTTCACCCATATTTTTTCCAACAGACGCGATGAATATTTGGAAATGGGCAGGAGTAATTTTAATTATCATCTCGGTTAGTTTATTGGGGATGAGCACGAGAAAGACTAACGAAACCAGCAGCTTGAAAGCGGTGGGAGATAAAAATGATTAGTTCTTTTGTACTATTGGTGATCGGATTCGGTTCGCTGATTGGAGCTACTGGTAATCTGGTAATTAAAAAAGCAGTGGATGGGGCTGAATTTAGAAGATTACTATTTTCTCCGAAATTATGGCTGGGAATGTTTCTGTACGGATTATCGGTATTGTGTTATTTACTGGCTTTATCCAGAGAAGAGTTAAGCGTAGTTTACCCTTTGGTTTCTTTAACTTATGTCTGGACGATTATTTTGTCAGTGAAATACTTAAACGAGAAGATGAACGGCTGGAAATATCTTTCTCTTGCGGGAATTATTCTGGGAATTGTTTTGATTGGGGTGGGGAGTTAGTGAGGTTAAGTATGCCTAATTTCAAAGGGGTAATCATTGAAGAGAGTCTTGAGAAAAAAAGTATTTTGAAAAAGGTAAGAATTATCCAGACAAAAATAGAGGAAGTTATTGAAAAACATAAAACCCCTTGGATCAAACAATGGACTTTACATACCGTTGAAATCTTTGGTAGCCAAGCTGATGCAGTTGCGGAAGAGTTAAGTCAGTCATTAGATTCTAAACACAATTGGTACGCTGATTTCAAAAATGATTTTTATCATTATATAATCTTTCGCAACAAAGTGTTCTATATTGATAGAAGAAGTAAAGAGCAATACGATGAAGCCAAACATTATGGAATTTCATTAGGTATTCCAGAATATCAGGTTGATTTTCATCCGAAAATTAAAGAGTGGAAACGATAAGCTATCTTCTGTTAGACTTTCTTATCCCAAGTTTTGGCAGAACAGATTTATCTCTTCATCAAACCCCACACTTTTCCTAGCAAATAAGGCAGAATCAGGGCAAGAGTAAAGATTATTGCAATAACCCAAATATTATGGGGTAAATTATTGATCTTAGCATCAGCAATAAACTTGTTGGCTACTAAAACCATGCCGATAAAATTAGCCAGGGCTATAATCGGAATGATGACCCCGCCCAAAAGATGATGTTTGGTCTTGAAATAACTAGAGCTATTGATTAGGAAAGCATACAAAGATCCAATGGTAAATCCTAATGAGATGACAATCAGATAAAGCACCCAGGAATTAAGTACAATGAGGAAAGGGATTAAAATCAGGGAAACAATTAAGTTAGCAAAAATAATAACCAAAACAGCACTCCAGAAGACCATGGTGGAGAAATGTAGATCGCGTTCAGTCTCTTTATTCAGGATCTCTTCTGCTTTTCTTAATTCTTTATCATTCCAGCCTTTCTCAGAAAGCTTTAGTTTTTCAGTGTATTTTTGGTTATTCATGCTTGAAAATAAACCTATAATTATTTTATCGGATTCAGGGTGATAAATTCTGCTACTCTCTTAAATTGGCGGGCAGAACGGGAAAAAGGATAGAGATGGCTTAGAGGAGCCTGCTTATGCAAAGCTTTGCGAAATTTGCGGTCTTGTTTGATCTCGGCAATCAAAGGGTAGCCTAACAGATTAGAAACTTCTGTGGATTTTAATTCGTGCCTGCCATTATGACCAAAGTTTAAGATAATTCCGGCAACAGTATTGTTATGCTCTTTAGCTAATTGAACAGTTTTGAGGGCGTCCATGACCGAGCTTAAGTTAGGATTGACCACAATGAGAACTTCATCAGTATTTTTTAGAACTTGGCTGACTTCATAACCTAATCCGCTGGGTGAATCTACCAAAACAAAGTCTGCGGCTTCATCCAGATGTTCAAAGATTTCAGATAAATTCTGGACATTAGTTTTTTGGTATTCTGCATAGGATGGAGAGGAAGGAATAACTGAGATACCGCTTTCATGCAGATAGGTAATCTCAGATAACGTCTTTTCCTTGCGTAAGAATTGGTTAAGAGTATTTCTGGGGTTAAGGATGCCTAATTGTAAAGCTAGATTAGGAGTGACTAAGTTTGCATCCAGAAGCAGGACCTTCTTGCCTAATTTGGTTAGGGCATAGCCTAGGTTTAAAGTAGCGGTAGTTTTACCTACACCTCCTTTCCCTGAGACCAGGGCAATAAAACGGGTCATTTCTAGATCACCTATTTTTAATGGGAATAAATGGCGGGGAGTATTTAATATTTTCTCTCAGTAAGAGTATATATTAGATTAGTAATAATTTAAAATAAAGATTTATATCCTGGATTTGCATAAAGAATTTATAGGGTTTAACTGATTCAGTTGGATAATGACAAGATTACTTTTAAGGCATCGCCGTCATGAAGGAGCGCATATTGAGGGTAAAGGCCAGATTATAGATGTGATAGTCAGAAAATTGTATTCTCATAAAGCGGTTCTGGAAATTAATGGTGTTCCCGGAATACAAAAAGTTCATCTTAACTTAGGGCAGCCAGAATGTAAACTTTTTCCTGACCTAGGGGTTGAATTAATTCAAATCCTAGGAAGAAATAAGGTTGAGATTGCCTATCTTGCTGATCCAAACTATAGTATAAACAGAAACGATTATTATGATCAAATCCTAGCTCATTTAGTTTTAGATTTCCCTTTGAACACAGGAGCGAGAATTATGGGGGATGGAACTAGTTTAGACCTGGTAGTACGAGAAGTCAAGGGAACAGTTTTTCATCGGGAAGGAAAAGTGGAAGTAATAGACGAGAGTGGTTCTCATTATTTAACCTTAATATCTGGAGAAGAATCACAGCCGATTAGAGATGGAATTGAGGTGCGCCTATCCGATAAACAGAACAGTAAAGACAGTCTTAAGATAGTGTATCATATCCCTAGAAAATATGGTCTGCGCAGAAGAGCTTATGCACTAAATTCGGATCAGGCTAGTTAAAGATGACTTTGAATAATTTATACCAAAGTCCTCTAAGAGAATTTGAAATAGTCGTAATGGTCATCTAAAAATTACTATTTTTCAAAGTTTTCTAAACAAAATAAACTTATTCGTCTTCTTCTTTCTTTCCGCTAACTAACATCCAGGAATAATTAAAGAATTTATGGGCGAATCGTTCGCAGTTGGTTAAATTATCAATGTTTATCTCTGCGGTGGTATTATTTAAATCCACAATTAAAGCTACGTGACGCCGGTATTCGCAGATTTTAGCTTGGGGCAACTTGAGAATACTTTTCAAAAACCAATAAAAAGATAAGAATTGGAGCATTTTAGGGTCATCCGCATAGACTTCGGATAATTTAGTTGCTCTTAAAGCTGGACTTTTAGCCAGAACTTCGGTTTTGCCCTCTTTTTTGGCTTTCTCGAGCATAGCTTCGATGATTAGATCATAAACATTCACTAGCATTTTTAAGGCGTTAAGAATTACGTCTACGGTACGGGTGTATTTTAAGCTTACGTAAATAATATGTTCCAGACGTTTCAGCTCTTCTCGAGCATCTAATAAAGTTTCTTTTATATGTTCCATATACCCGCAGAATAGTAACAAAAGCAGTACTTCTATTTATTAGTTTCGATAGGATTTGGGTATCTTTAGAGTTTTAGGGACTAATTTCTTATCCCACACCCCAAACCGGGTTGATTCTTCTTTTTATTTCCACAATCTCTTTGAGAACTTCAATTTCCATCTTAGATAGATGCTTAGTCAACTCTTTTAATCTTTTGAAATCGTTTTCAGGAATATCGGTATACAAATAGTCTCCTTCATGGATCTGTCTGCCTAGGGTTACTCCATCCATAGAAAGAGCCAGTTGTCTACCCTGCAAGGCAAGACTGACGTTCTCCTGCCCGTCCTGCATGGCTTTAATGGTAGTAAGCGCTTTCCCTTCCTTGTTCATGATGGGATCACTACTTTTAAGCTGGCCGATCTCTATTTCAGCTCCGATAATGGCCGGATTGTTTTGTCTGAAAACATAGCCTTTCAAGAGAAAGAATTTACAAGGGCGAACCAATCCGGATAATTCTTTAATTTCAAGCTCTTTTTTAAGAGAACTTTGATAAGCAGTGTAATCTTCAATGATCTTGTAAATTACTTCATTAGTAATTATTTTAAAGCCTTTAGTTTTGATGTAATCAGTTAAGTCTTCAGATACTTTAACATTAAAACCTAAGATGACCGCCTGGAAAGGATCTTTTTCTTTGACAAATTCTAATTTAGAAAGGTCTCTCTTAGTAATATCACCCAGGGAAGCAGAAGCTAAAGGGATTTTCTTTTCCTGAAGCAGGTTTCTTAAAGCTTCTAATCCGCCGATAGTGTCTGCTTTGATAATTACTCCAACACAATCATCGCATTCTAAGACAATATCTTTGATCTCTTCCTGGACTTCTTTTTTTAGCGTTTCTATTTCTTTTTCATTTCCAGAACAGCCGCGCAGAGGCATACCGGAAATTGCTTCGTCTAAGCCGGGAGCGGAGATTTTTACTCCAGTGGCAGCGAAAACTTCTTTAACGTTCTTGAACTTGCTTTTCTTTTCTCGCATCTCGGCTAATTCTGCTGGTTCCAGTAAAGCCCGGACTTTGACTACTAAAGGTTTTTCTATTCCTCCGATGATTAAAGTATCATTAACTTTGAGGGAACCATTGTAAATAATTGCGTCTAAAGTTCGACCCAGACCTTTTTCATCTTTGACTTCTAGAATACTACCTTTGGCGGGACCTTTCTCTTCAATTTCCAATTTCTTTTCCAAGAATTTTTGGGCCAGGCCGGTTAAGACCATCAATAATTCCGGAAGGCCCTGGCCACTTTTAGCAGAGAGGGGAATAATGGCAATCTGTTTAGTATAATCATCAATACGATCAAATCGTTCTGAGGGGAAACCTAATTCTGAGACTTTACCTACCAATTCATACATTTTTTTCTCTAACTCTCCCTGGACCTGAAAGTTTAAGAGGTTAATATTTTCTAGTAAAGATTTTTTGGGGTCTACTGACCAGCCGTTAATTAAGTCAATTTTATTGGCAGCGATGATAAAAGGAACTTTATTGTGTTTTAAGATTTCAATAGATTCTATGGTCTGAGGTTTTAGACCTTCGTTAATATCAATAACCAAAATAGCAATATCGGCTAAAGATCCGCCTCGTTTTCTTAAAGAAGTAAAGGCAGCATGGCCGGGAGAGTCAATGAATAATAAGCCGGGAAGGGTAATCTTAGATTTAATCGCTTTTAATAAGGGACCGCAGATCTTTTCGATAGTAGCGATGGGCACACAGCTGCAGCCGATGGCTTGAGTAATTCCGCCGGCTTCACCAGCAACTACAGCCGTACCTCTAATCTTATCTAAGATGCTGGACTTGCCGTGATCGACATGTCCGAGTACAGTGATGATGGGTCTGCGAGTGGCCATAGATGTAGAAAGAATCAGATTAATTTTTAAAGTTATTCTATTTTTTATTGAGTATGTCCCTGATCCAAGAACATTCCAATAAAATCAAAATAGAACTTCCTCGCGGAGATGTCCATGCAGGGATGGAAGTGTTCTATAATCCGATAATGGCTTCCAATAGAAATATTTCTATCTTGCTGCTTAATTCAGTTGAAAATAAGCAGATGAATATTGCGGATCACCTAGCTGGTTCAGGCATTCGTAGTCTACGCTTTCTTAAAGAGTTGGAGAAAGGGAAAATTAAGCATTTGTATGTTAATGATATGAAAGATAATTTTAAAGAGGTTTTTGGTGCAGGATTAAAATTAAATAAACTAAAACTCAAGAAGGTTTCAATTTTTAACCAGGACGCCAATCTCTTCATGCAGGAACAAATAGGTTTTGATTATATTGAAGTGGATCCTTTTGGTAGCCCAAATCCATTCTTAGCTAGTGCAGTGGCGAGAACCTCCCGCGGAGGGATTATCGCTGTAACAGCTACGGATACTGCGGCTTTAACCGGAACGTATCCTAAAGTTACCCGGCGTAAATATTGGGCGGAACCATTAAGAAATTATTTGATGCATGAAATCGGATTGCGAATCCTGATCAGAAAAGTACAATTGCAGGGAATTCAGTTTGACAAAGCTTTAGTTCCTGTTCTGTCGTATAGCAAAGATCATTATTTCCGAGTTTATTTCCGTAACGAGAAAGGAAAAGAAAAGTGTGATGAACTGATTAAGCAGCATCGATACTTTTTATTCTGCCATAAGTGCTTGAATTTCAAGTGTTCCGTTCATAATAAAGAGAAATGTTCCTGCGGAAACATTCTTATTTTTACCGGGCCTTTGTGGACGGGGAAATTAGCTGAAGAAAAACTGTTGGAGAAGATGGTTTATGAGAATCTTTTCCCAGAAGAGCAGAAGTTTCTGGAATTATTGCTGGGCGAAGCTAAAGTTAACCAAGTTGGATTTTATGATTTGCATGAAATAGCCCGAATGCAGAAGAAAAATCCGCCCAAGATGGAATTGGCGTTGAAGCGATTTAAGGGAGTTAGAACGCACTTTTCGATGACGGGGATAAAGAGCCGGGAAAAAACAATTCTTCGCATGTAGCCAAAATATTTTCCTTAGCCTATTTCTTCAAAAAAGATCATATCTTCTAAATCCCTAACGAAAACATGGATTTGGAACTTACCTTCATCAATGATACTTTGAAAGCGGTTAAAAGCAGTTTTTACGGCAGCAGCCCTAGCTTTTTCATCATGAGCATTAGCATCAGTTTCTTGGTCAGCTTTGTTTTCTGCTTTTTTTCTATGGGTAATATTGGTAGGATCGTAAACTATCGTTGAACTGCCTCCAGGAGGGCTCATGAGATGATAATTTCCTATCGGTTTCCAAGTAGGAATAAGAGTAACAGACACACTGTTAGAATTATTCTGTAAAACAATATGGGTGGGATTATGAGTTCTAGAATTTACTCCTACTGAAGACACACTATGATAAATCAGTTTACCTGGGGAAATCGGAGCGATGGCGTAATCTCGCATGATTAGTACACCTTTAGTTATCTCTTCCTTTACTAATTTTCCAATGTCTTCAGGGGGAGGAGGAATTATTAGAGGATCATTCGGTCCCTTAATCAGGGGTATAGACATTTTAGAATAATCCTGGTCGACAAATTGGCGCCGGGTATATGATTCAGTAGGAACAGTTAAAGCAAAGTAATCACCAACACATCTTTTTTGGTCCAAGGTCCATCCTGCAGGCAATTCTTTGTTCATTTTTCTACTTCAGAGAAGTACTACTTTATAATCATTGTGGAAAATTGGCGTTTTGTTCATTTAATCGAAGGATAGAACAGTAAAGAAGTATCTTATCCCAGCGCTAAATCCATACCCGCAACTTCTGAAGATTGCACTCCTTCAATCTGGCCCATCTTAGCAGCAATGGCATCGAAATCGTTTCCTTCCACGGTATACATAGCTAGAACTAAAACTGCTTTCAATCCGAAAGCGATAGGATCTTCTTTAACCTGCATCTCACCGATGGCTCCGGCCTCTTTAGCAATAGCTCTAGCCTTTTCTTTGATCGGAGCGAGATTAACCTCTGGAGATTCTGGCATGAGTTTAAAAGTAATTATAGCCTTGGCCATTTTCAGTTTGGTCCTTCAAATCCGCAAGAGGGACATTTGTACTTAACGGCATTGCTTCGGCAGTTGCCACAGCGGACTAATTCGTATTTGCTGCAGTTAGGGCACTTGAAACTAGTATAGAATTTGTCGTTGACTATTTTCTTTTTACAGGATAAACAGGCTTTTTCTTCCATAATGAATTTATTTTAGGGGGCTTATTTATAAATCTTTTCAGTTGATTAGGTGATTTCTTCTACTTTAATCTGATTGTTCTCTGCTTTGAACCCGACCTTAAGGAATTTTTCTACTACATAAATATTGGTCAAAGTATGATTAGTGATGGTGCTGGCTTTCAATTCTGAGCCAGGAAGTAAGGCCATAAACTGGATGAGCTGGTCTGCTAGATGCTTATCTACGGCAGTTTCAGAACGGATCTCAGTCTTTAATTCTTGGGCAGCTTCTTTTCCGATCTGTTCAGAGCTTTTGGTTTTATCTACTAACGTGTCCGCACCTAAAATAACAGGATTATCAAAATCAACTTTGCCTTTATGGCTGAAGATGGCCCAGAGTACAATCTCTCCTCCAATGCTCAGAGTTTGAGAATATTCTGTACGAATAGTAAGGGGAGCATTTAATTCTTTAAGGCTATTCTCAGCAGATTTCTTGATCCTTTCAGCAACCTCTTTTTCGGCCAGCTCTTGGGAAACATTGATAATTCCGCGAATCTGTTCCAGCTGGCCTTGCTCGATTAATTTAATTTTAGCAGTGCGGAAATTTAAATCTTCTAAGAGCTGGTTAAGATTCTCATATTCTCTTAACTTAAATTTAGGACTGATAGAGAAGAGGACCTCTCCTCCGCCTTGAGGATAATATCCTCTACGAATGATCTTTAATTCAATTTTTTCTACAAAGCGTTGGAGCTGGGGGAGTAGTATGTTCTGGAGGTAATCTACGGAGGCTTGGCCTAGGCCGCAAGTTCCGCCTTTAATCTTAAGAGTAATTTTTCCAGGAGCGAATAAGCAGGGGAGGAGCAAAGCCTGCAAAAGAAGAGTGATGCTTCCGGCAGTGCCAATGTCAATCTCGTAAATCCCTTTCTTTACTTTTCCTGGCTTGAAATAAAGTTCGGTTGAACCTAATTCTATTTCGTTGGTTTCAGCTGCGCAGATTTGTTTGAGGGCATTAATTGCCTGGAGATGCTGGGCTTTCAATCCTCCTTTTTCTCTACCTGCCCTAATATTGATTACTTTGAATTCTTTTCCTGTAAGTGCAGAGAGAGCGAGGGCTACTCTAACTAAAGCTCCGCCGCCTTCCAAATGGGAACCGTCTAAGATAATCATCCTGAGAAGAAAGGTTATTATACTCCTTTTTATTAATTTCTACCAAAAAGCTTAATAAATACTCATTCTGTTCAGTTTCTTTATTGGGGACGTAGTATAAAGGAAGTTTAATTCCGTACAGCCTGGTAGAATTGGGGCCTCCAGAATTGGAGAGTTGAGCTGAAAAGCGATGAGAATAACTTTCCCCGAAGTCAGCCTTAGATCCGCGTTCAAATCGCGGCGTCCCCACTTTTATTCTATCGACAACTATATAAACCAATATTCTCTTTCTATTGACTATGTTCAAAAAGAAAGGTGATAAAGAAGATCTAGGTTTCTTTGGCAGGAATAAGCTAGCTATGGCTATCGCTACCTTAATGGGCACGATTATAGGTGCTGGCATTTTAGGGATTCCTTATGTGGTAGCTAAAACCGGATTTGTTTACGGCTTTATTATTATGGTTATATTGGGATCGGCTTTTTTGTTTCTAAACTTATTTATGGGAGAAGTAGTCTTAAGGACAAAAAAACAGCATCAATTCCCAGGCTATGCGGAAAAGTATCTGGGCAAATGGGGCAAGCGCATAACTACAGTTTCCATGCTGATTGGATTGTATGGGGCTTTAATTGCTTACTTGATTGGAGAAGGAGCAACTTTATACGCGCTGTTTGGTTTTGGTTCTCCTCTGCTTTTTACCATTATTTTTTTCTTGATTACTTCTTCAGTTATTTATCTAGGAATGAGAGCTACAGGTAAAGTTGAACTTATTTTGGTGATACTTTTATTTTTAGTGGTTAGTTTAATCGGGATCTTTTCGTTTAAGAATATCAATTGGTCTTATCTGGCTCATTTTAATCTCGCTAATATTTTTATCCCCTACGGGGTAATTGTTTTTGCTTATGTCGGTCTGCCTTCTATCCCAGAATTGCAGGAAGTATTAGGCAAGGAAAGATGGAAAATGAAAAAAGCAATTATTATTGGCTCAACCATCCCGATAATTTTGTATGTGCTTTTTACTTTAGTGATTATTGGTTTAGTAGGATTAGACAATTTCGAATTATTGAAACCAAATGAGAAGATTGCTACTATTGCCTTAAGCATCTATTCTCACCAACTCTTAGGAATATTTGCTAATCTGCTGGCGATGCTCTCTATGTTTACCTCTTTTTTGACCATTGGAATCGCTTTGAAAGAAATTTTTGAATATGATTATGGCTTTTCTAAAAATTGGTCTTTGTTTTTTACACTTTCAGTACCGTTAGTGGTGGCCTTATTTAATTTTACTTCATTTATTACAGTTTTAGGTATTACCGGAACTATTGCTGGAGGGTTGGATGGTATTTTAATCATCTTAATGTATTGGAAAGCGAAATTGCTGGGAGATAGAAATCCGGAATATTCGATGGGGAAACATTATTTTCTTGGAACTCTGTTGATGATCATGTTCGGGCTGGGAATGGTGTATTATTTTATCTTTTGAGGTAAAGTGTTAGGGATTGGAAAAAATAATCTTTAGGTTTAATTTCACAAAATTTTATAAATGGTTCTTACTTTTAGGTAGTATTATATATTAAGATTAGGTTTAACTATGGCTAAGAATGGAAATGGAAGAGAAAGAGTAATTGATTACTTAGTCCGTAATCTTACTGAAGGCAGGGCGGCTAGAGAATTTAAACCAGATCAGATTGAAGAAGGTTTGAGAGAATTAAATATCACTTTAAAAGAAGATGGGGGGCATTATTGGGGCTATCTAAGAGCAGATGATGGGGAAGAACGTTGGATCTCTTGGGGTGAAGTCGAAGATAATTTAAGAATATTATACGGGGTCATTCCGGAAAAGGTCATTTCTGGAGAGACTGAGACGGAAAAGAATCCATCTAAAAAAGAAGAGATTGTTCCTTTAGTGATTGTAGCTCAACCAGCAACGGAAAAAGCAGAAAGTTTAGATACAATTATTTCTGTTAGTGATACAATTGAAGAAAGAGTAGCGATACCTACTGCAGATAAGATTACTGATTCGCCTCCGATAGAAGCTGCAACTTCTTTACCTGAAATAATCAAACCAGGGCCTGGACCAGCAGATGAACTTCCTGCGGATGTTGGTGCTGCAGCTGAAGAAGCAGAAGTACAAAAAATAAATCGATATACCGTGTTGTTCAAAAGTTTGGGAGTGGGAGTAGCAATAGCAGCAGTAATGGGATTAGGAGCAGCGGTAGGTTATTTTGTTCGAGATTTCTATGCTAGAAATGAACCGAAAACAGAAATTGTTTGTCCTGCTGCGGAAGTTAAAGACTGTCCGGAAGCAGATAAGCTTACTGAAAAAAATAAAACTTTAGCTGATAAACTAGATAAAATTAAAACTAAGGTTAAACAGGCTGAGGCAAACAATAAATATCTAGCAGAAAGAAAAGTTAACGCAGAAAATGATTATATTGAGATTATGTTAAGTACGGCGGACCAAGGATTAGTTTTAGCAGAAAGTAATTCTGCCCTGGAACAATGTAATTTTGCTGCTAAACAAGGCAGAGAGGATTATGCCGGATTGGAGAGACGTTTAGAAGAATTTTCAATGGAAAGCAGGGCTAAAACCGATTTCTTAGTCAATCAATCCACATCTTGGTATAGTGGTTTTTCTGCAGCGGTAACTCTTTGGCTAGATGCGGAAAGTCGTTATGTTGACTCTTTAGAGGCTGGAAAGATTTGTGAAATCTCCTGGGAAAAAGAGAAACAAATCAAGCCCGACTGCAGTCTAGAAGTTAATTCTGTTTATAGTGAAAAAGAGAAAGTTGAAACACAATTAGCAGATGCAGAATCAGCTTTGGCACAAGCAAATCAGGTTTGCTTGTACGCAGAAAGGCAGAGCAGCGACTGGTTAGCAGAGGGAGAAGCAGAACAGGCAGGTTTAATTGCGAAAATAGCTGATCTTGGGTCTGTTCTTGAAGAGCAAGGTAAAGAAACTTCTGCCGCAAAAGCAAGAGATCAAGAATATGCTCGCGAAAGAAGTTCTTTTATCAGCAGTTGGGAAAATGAACAAAGTGTTGCTTTAACTTATGTCGATAATGGTTTAGCAGCTTTAGCAGAAAGAGATGAAACTGTTTTGAGATTAGGAGAACATTTAGCGGAAGCTCAGGCGGTCTTTGATCAAGCGGAAGCTTGTGAACAAAGAGAAAAAGATAAAGAGGAGCAGCTTAATATTTGCGTTGATGAAAAAGATGGATGGAGGCAGAAATATGCTGGTTCCCAAACAGAAATCTTAGGAGTAGAACAGAAATTAATCCTCGCTAAAGAAAGCTTAGAAAAAAAATCTGGTGATTATTCTGCTTTTGAATCTTCCTCAAAACAGGAAATAGATAGAAAGCAGACAGAGCTAGTGCAATTGCAGGGACAGTTAGCTCGAATGCAAGAACAATTAAAGATTGTAGAGGAGAGTACTTACGATCAGAAAGAGGATAAAAGCGGGGTTGATTTAGCTGAGTGCAGAAGTGGAAAGGAAAGAATTCAGGTAGAATTATCCCGAGTGAGCGGATTGCTAGAAGATAAAAATAGAGAGTATGATTTTTTAGTCAGCAGTTTCGGAGAGGAGAGGAAGAAAGCGCAGGATCAATTAACGCAGGTTGAGGAACAGCTAGGAGAAGAGAAAAAGAAAAGTCAGGGATATTTAATGATAAAAGATCGGACTGCGCAGGAATATAGTCGCTGTGCAGACGAGTGGGATCAGTTAAAGACACAGAGCGATAAGAATAGATCAGAATTAGAAACTTGTCATGACGAGCGTAGAGATGCTCTCGCTGAACAAACCAGAATCCAGAGCAGTCTTGATTTATGCCTTGAAGAGAATAGTGGGTGGCATCAAGGAAATCTTAGTACTGGAACTGTAGATGGGTTACCGGCGGTTTGTTATGCAGACCTCGCTTCCCAAACTACCACTCGCTTAGAAGACGGAAAGTCTCTAATTGCTACAGGATTTAACTGTATCACTGAAGAACAGTTCAGATCTGATTACAAAAATATAATTTCCAAAATCTCTTCCCTTCCAATAGTGGCGGAAATTAATCCAATTGTCGAACAAAAGCCAGCAGAAGATTATGTTCCTAAAGTGGTTGAATTGGATCTTCCTCTCCGAGAGGTAAGTTATTATGGCCAATTGAGGGCTAATCCTGGTCGAGCTGAAGAGATTGCCTTAGCTTATGTCGAAGAACAGGGCGGTTCAATTACGGTCTGCGGAAAAAGTAATAGAGATAAAGCAGAGTCACTCTACGAACAGATTGCTCCGGAAGGAAGAGATGATACTTATACTTTAGAATTTTTTGTTAAAGGTACTACTGAATTTTATCAGGGGATGGATGCAAAGACACCTTATTGTGTTCCTCTAACCGTGATTGAGGAATGATTGCTTTCTAAGCTCTATTTTCCAAAAAGTTTAAATATAGGGTGCTACTTTGAAGTAGTATTCTAGAGGTGTTTAGGTGCATGGAGACTATTTATTACCTAACATGGCAAAACCTACACCCCAGCAAAGATGGAATGATTTCGTTCAAGGATGTTCTGCTTTAGATTTTAGAATAGCAACACGAGGAGATTTAGAGGATATTGTTTCAACTACTCTTCAACTGGAGCATCGTTTAACAGGAGATGATATTCCTCCTAACCCTACTGAAATTGAACGTCGGGCAGATAGATTTGGAGAAGCAAGAAAATATTTTGAGAATCATACCGCTCAACTAGCTTCACAGAAAAATTCAGTGATTGGGGTCTTAGGAGAGATTATGCGTTTGGATCAGATATATAGTATCGGAAAAGATTATTGTACTACTGTTGCGGCTTATTTTTTTGAGGCTATCCCTTATTTATTAGGAGAAAGAGAGTTTGGCGGAGCTGATCAGGGCATTGAACAAGTCCCGATTTATTCTTTGGATCTGATCTTAAGAGCGGCGCAGACAGAAATTTCTGATTTCGAGACAGAGCTAGCCTCGGGTAATACTGTTAGAAGATTAAACGTAGCTGCAGAGTTAGTCCAATCTTTTGGTTTAAAGAGATATACTGGTCCAGACCAAAATATTCCATTTGGGCTTAAAGCATTAGAAGTTACTGGTTTAAGCGGTCATTTTTACAGACCTACTTTATTTGAAGCTAAATTAGGAGAACGTCAATCTGGTTTCGAGAAGCGAAAATTAAACCGGCAAATAACAATATTTTTAGCAGCTAATTTAATCGCTTTTACAGCAGGAGAGATTTATCTTTCTGCTAACGATTATTCAGGAGAAGATTTAGGCGATGTGGTTGCAGATGCAGTTTATGGCTCATTGCCAGAAAGTGATATTACTAAAGGAGAAGCGGCAAAAGCAGATGCTCCTAAAAAAGGAAAAAGATTGGGTTATGTTGCTCCTGCTGTTGAAGGTGAAACCCTGATTCCGGAGGATGGATGCGGATGTCCTCGAAATTTACAGCGAGAGTATTTTGGGAGATTAGTAATGGTAGAAAATGGCGCTAGTGAAGAGAAGATACAAACGATTATTGATGATTTCCGTGCAGGAATAACTTTTGATTATGTGATTAAAGACGGAAGATCAGTAGTGGAATTAATGCTTGGACCGAGAGAAAGTTATGAAGGTTCAGTTTACCAACAAAGTTATGACGATGTCAGTAAAACGGTTAGAGATTTAATTGATAGTGGGAAAATACATCTCTACACTCCAACCAGAAAACAGGATCCAGGAACTTTAATTTTACAGCCAACAGCAAAAGCATCAAGTCGCGGAGGAAAATAAAATGTCATATTCGAGAATCACCGGATTAGCAATGCTTGTATCTCTATTAGGAGCAGCCGAAGGAGAGGCTAAAGGAAAGAAAGATCCCAGTAGAGTGGATCTCAAGCCGCAATTTCAAAATCTTCCCAGAGAAGAACAATTAGATTTATGTACGATGGTGCGCGAGGAACAAAAAAAGAAAGGAAAAATTTTCGGAACCAACCCTAAATGCGATAATAAATATAAAACGGATACAACTTACGCTTTCTGTTTAGATACAGAGGATATTCAAGGCTTGCAAGCAATAGGATTAACTGTTACTGAACATCCCTGGACTGAATATGCTACTAATCCCGCAGAGGCTTGTTCCGGCAGGAAAGTTTGTACAGAGATTTCTAAGCCGGCTGCTTCGGAGGCTCAACCGAGTTACCAATGTCAAGACGGAAGTTGGAGAGAACATAAAGCAGCCTGTCCAGTTCTGGAAAGCTCAGAGCAAAGAGAATCAATACTTACCTATGTCTGCCCGGATAATACTCCCGATGATAATGATGATAATATGCTTGTGGATGATTCCAGCAAATGCCCCGAAGTTAAAGCGCCTGAACCAAAAATAAAATATCGCTGTGAAGACGGAACTTTAGTAGATGTTTCTTATGAATGTCCTCATCCGCATGCATCAACTATTTTAGTCAGAATTGAAACAGCTCAAGGTTATTCTAAAGCTGACGGAAGAACGGGAACACTTGCTGGAGCGGTAGATGTTGAGGTGGGGGCGGGAGTTTATCTGGGAGGATTTGTAGGAGCAAGAGGAGATAACTGGTTCTGGCGTGAAGCTAGTTCCAGTAATGAGAGAAGTGAAGGTCCACAATATATTGCAACTGAAAGTGGAGATAATTTAATCGGCTCTCAATCTGATCTAGAAACTCTGACCGAGAGAGGAATAAGAGCTTCGGTTGGTCCGGAATTGTTATATTCATTATATGAGGGAACAGCTAGTGTTAATGCTCAGGCTAGAGTTGGCTTGACCAGACAAGCTGTAGATTCAAAAACTTTAGAAACTACTACCTATTGGGCTCAGACCCAGGCAGGAACTGTATTCCAAGAGGGAATTCCTGGACCAACTGGACCAGCAGAAACTGCTAGCTCTAGTGAAACCAGATATGGGGTTGAACCAAGCGTAGGAATTAATGTCTGGCTGCCAGCCAAGGGACCTTTGGCAGTGGGCGTAGGAGTAAATGCTTCTTATCATCATCCTTTTGGAAAAAGTTATAGTAATGATAATTGGCAAGGGGATGGTACAATTAATCTAATTTATCTTTTTGGAGGAGATGAACGAAAATGAAATCTAAATTAACTTCAGTCTTTTTAATCTTAGTACTATTATTATCTATATTTCCAGCAACTCTGGCTAAGAATGATTTTTCTTTGCTAAGCTTTTGGAATAATGGCAGCACTTCTGAAAAGGTGATCAAAGGAGAAAGCGCTAAATTCAATGTTTTTGTGGCTATGACTGAACCAGTAGCTGTCTCTACCCTAATGTATAAAAGCGGATCTAACCAAGTATTAACTACTTGGATTAATTATAATAATTGGGAAAAACAAATCAATGAAGAGTTTACTATAGATACTACTAATCCAAAATATGCCGCAGGAGATTATAATATAGTGACTAAAGTTACTGATGTTGCAGGTAAATCTGAATCTATCACCTTAAAATTAACCGTAGAACCTAAACCAGTTGAGCCGGTTCCCTGTCAAGATACAGATAAAGATGGAGTCTGTAATGATGAAGACAATTGTGCAGCTACTCCTAACCCTAACCAACTTAATATTGATGGGGACGGCTGGGGAAATGCCTGCGATACTGATGATGATAATGATGGAATAATCGATGAGTTTGATGCTTGTCCACAAGAAGCAGGCTCGAAAGAGAATAGCGGCTGTCCTGGAGATGTAATCAATCAAGCGCCAAAGATCGTTTCAGTTAAAAATAATTATTTAGTCCAAGAAATGGGGACCTTATCTTTTGGTATTTCCATTCAAGATGAACAGACCAATACTTTAATTCTGAAAACAGATAAAAAGATGCTTGGATACGAACTCAATCAAATGGGTAAGAACAAATATGCTTTCAGCTGGACTCCAGATTATACTGTAGTGGTTCATCCTAATACCATTAAAGATTTTACTCTGACTTTTACTGCTGATGATGGAGCATTAAAGACAGAAAAAGAAGTGATTGTAACTGTAAAAGATGTGAACCAACTTCCGGTGATTACCGTTTTTGAGAACAAGCCAGTGCCAGAGAACGAGGAATTTAATTTACTAGTGGGAATTGACGATAAAGATAAAGAGGACCAAATTACATTTACCAAGATGAGTGCTCCTGCCTGGGCTAATTTAAAAGTGTATGCCGGGAATTACTATCTATTTACTCAGGATTATTATACTTTAGTGAGCGGCTCTCCTGGATGCGACCAAGCGGGAAAAGAACATCTGTTTGAATTAACTGCAACTGATGGAATCATGCCAGTAAGCAAAATAATTCATATTAATGTAGTCGAGGCTTGTGAAGTTCCCGTGCCTTGTCCAGACCACGATAATGATAATATCTGCGATGCAGTAGACATCTGCCCTAAAGGCCTGAATACAGATGCAGATAACGACGGAATTTGCGATTATGAAGATAGTTGCGTAGATATGGATCAAGATACTATCTGCGATAATCATGACCAATGTCTTGCTCATAAAGAGGATTTTGACGAATTCCAAGATACAGACGGCTGTCCGGAGACTCAGACTATCAACCAAGCTCCAGGATTGATTGTAGAGGGAGATTCTATCATAAATGAAAATGAAAAAGCAAGTTTAATTTTAACTGTAAACGATGAGAGTTTATTAGGTACAATAAAATTAGAAGCTAAAGTGAAAAGCTGTTTCTTGTTCATCTGTACTTACCATGAAGTTCCTGCTGGTGCAGAACTAAAATCTATCGGAAAGAAAGAGGCTAAATTCAGCTGGACTCCCAGTTATAAGTTTGTAAAACATCCAGCTAAAGATAAAGAGATTACTTTTACTTTCACGGCTAATGATGGAGAATTTTCTACTAGTCAGGATTTTATCTTAACTGTAAGAGATATTAATCAATTACCGCAACTAAATGTGGTTACCAATGAACCTTTTGAAACTGAGAAAGAAGCTTCTATTGTGCTTACAGCTAGTGATGCAGATACTGAAGATGAATTAGATTATACTATTCTCAACAAATTGCCGAAATGGTTGGATGAATCTGTTGATGGAAAGCAATTGACTTTAAGCGGAACTCCTGGCTGCAGCCAAGCCGACAATTACAAGATTACCGTCAAAGTAAGTGATGGAATTGACGAAACTGGAAAATTAATTCCTGTAAATGTTGCCTATAAATGCTTTGTTCCTCCGCCTTGCGATGATGAGGATCAAGATGGTATCTGCGATGAAGTAGATACTTGTCCTAATGGAGTAAACACTGATTTAGATAACGATGGCACCTGCGACTATGAAGATAGTTGTGTTGACCAAGATAAAGATCTAGTCTGCGATGCAGAAGATGCCTGCTTACTTGTCCCTGAAGATATCGACGGGGATGCAGATAGTGACGGCTGTCCTGAAGATGCAGGTTGTGCGGATGCAGATAAAGATAGTATTTGCGACGATGTGGATGTCTGCCCTACAGGAAGCAATGAAGATTTAGATCAAGATGGAATTTGCGATTATAATGATCATTGTATTGATCAAGATGTAGACTCTGTCTGCGATGACGAAGATCAGTGCTTACTTGTAGCTGCGGATCTAGACGGAAATGCAGATGCTGACGGTTGTCCTGAGGACGAACAAGGACAGAATACTGCTCCATCATTCACTGCTTCTATCCCAGACCAAACTGGAGTAGAGGGAGATCAATTAGTGTTTAATATTAATGTACTTGACTTAGAGGGAGACAAGGTGATTTTATCTTATGATAAATTACCTTCTGCAGAAGCAAAAGTTGTAGAATTAATTCCTAATTCCGTGTACCAATTTTCCTGGACTACCAAAGTCGGAGATGCAGGTAATTATAAAATCGGCTTCAGAGTCTGCGATGACCAAAAAGCCTGTTCCAAGACTGAAGGAGTGGGAATAACCATCTTACCTTTCGTTCCTGAACCAGGATTAGATACGGATGGAGATGGAATTCCAGATGCTGAAGATCAATGTCCTTCAGAGGCTGAAGATTTAGATGGAAATGAAGATGTTGACGGCTGTCCTGAGGAAGAACCCTGTGCAGATGGAGATATAGATGGAATTTGCGATGAAGTAGATGCTTGTCCGCTAGCTGCTGAGGATCTTGACGGAGTAGAAGATACAGATGGCTGTTTCGATGAAGATTTACCTCCCGTAAATCATGCGCCAAAAATACTCTCTATGCCTATTACTATGACCTTAGAAAAAAGTCTCTATAGCTATCAATTTTCCGCAGTTGATCCAGATGGAGATGAATTAGTTTATGCTCTGGAAGGACCAGTGGGTATGACTTTAGATGAGAAGGGCTTAGTGCAATGGACTCCAGGGAAGAAAGGTAAAGCTCAGGTAGCGATTGCCGTAAGTGACGGTAAATTTGTAGTAACCCAAAAATTTACTATTAGTGTAGGAGAGCTGTACAAAAACGTCCAGCTTACTTCAGTTCAGCTAGTCTCTGATTCTCTCTCTATGGGAGATTATCTATCTATGCAGATTAATACCGGTAATAATGGCAATAAGAAAATGAAGGACCTGAAAGTAACCGCGATGGTCTATGACTGGAACAGCAAGAAATCCAGCGGAGAGTTCGACTTAAATCCCGGCCAGGGTAAGAATATAAACCTGAACCTGCCCGTTCCTTACTATGTGGAAGCAGGAGATTACTTAGTCAAAGTTACAGTGAGCAACAATCAGTTCCATGATTCGGTCTACCGTCTGGTATCCGTCTCATAAATTGACGAGGGGAGGAGAGAGATTAAACCCAAAACCATTTTAGAGTAGCTATCTTATGTAGTTACTCAATAATGCTAAATAAAACGAAAGGTTTAAATATAAGCAAGGTTTTGGAGATATAAGATAAAGTAAGGTTAACAAAATTACGTTTAAAAACAAAGTTTTTAAAAAACAAATTATAGGAGGAAGAATAAAATGAGAAAACTGTTGAGTTTAATTGCAGTGTTGGTTGTAAGCATGCTTTCTTTGGTTAGTGCTTTAGATGAAACTACTGACCTAGCTGTGGATAGCATTGAAATTAATGACAACCAAATAGATTTCGTAAACGGTGAAGTTCTTTCTGTTGAAGAAGGACAGACCCTAGACATCGAAGTTGGCCTAAAAGCTAATGCCGGTGCAGAAAACATCGAAGTTGAAGCAGAGATTAGTGGCTATGAATATAGCGACTATGAGAATCTAGAAGACAGCACCAATCTATTTGATATTGCTGCTAGCACCACTAAGTATGTAAACTTAGAAGTTGCCTTGCCTACCAAGCTTGAAAAAAGCGAGTACTGGCTAAGATTGAGAATCATGGGCAAAACCGGTGCAGTAATCCAAAAAGATATCAAATTAGCAGTTGAACCTAGCCGACATGGCCTAGATATTGCTGATGTGGTACTTTCCCCTGGAAACAGCCAAAAAGCTGGTAAATCATTCCTAGCAACCGTATTGTTAGAGAATTTCGGGGATAAAACTGAGAAAGACGTCAAAGTGACGGTAGCTATTCCTGCTCTAGGAGTAAGCGCTACTGAGTTTGTAGACGTAATCGAAACCGATAATAATAATGTGGAATATGAAGACGTTCCGGAAATGTTCTTACCTTTACCTGCTAATGCACAGGGTGGAGAATATGACTTAGTAGTTACCGCTAAATACGATAATTTAATGGAAACTGTAACCCAGACCATGAAAGTTAGCGTAGTTGCGAACGAAATGTTCCAAACTTCGGACAAGTTAGTTTTAGCTTATGGTCCTGAAAGCCAAACTGTGGCTGCTGGAAGCAAAGCTACCTATGCTATCGCTTTAACCAATGCTGGCGCTAGTTCCAAAGCTTACATGCTAGAAGCTGTAGCTGGAGACTGGGCTAAAGTTGCTTTAAGCGAAAGTTTAGTAGTTCTTGAAGCTGGCAAAAACAAAGTTGTTTATGTAGATGTAACTGTAGCTAGCAATGCTCCTGTAGGAGAACATGCAGCTAGTGTAGTAGTTAAGTCTAATGACAACGTGCTAGAGACTTTGAACTTAAAAGCTAACGTCGTAGCAGCAAGCGCACCTGTTGCTCAAGAATTCAGCCTAAGAAACGGCCTAGAAGTAGCTTTGATTATCCTAGTAGTTTTACTAGTAATAATCGGCTTAATCGTAGGCTTCAGTAGACTGAAGAAAGACGAAGACGAGGAAGAGAAAACTTATTACTAAGTTTTTTCGAACTTCCTCCTATCTTTTGTTTTTTTTCTTTTTTT
>DATDTM010000046.1:0-11255 GCA_035290865.1 Candidatus Nanoarchaeia archaeon | reverse complement strand
ATCGATACAATCATATCCGCCCTCACAGAAGCTTGTTTATGAAAACGCCAGCAGAAGTATATTTTGATTTACAACAAAGATTAAAAGTGACAGAACCACAAGATAAACAGAGGTGGTGACAAATCCTATGGACTCAGACAACTAAAAAAATACCCCCAAATCTAACCGTTTAAAAATAAAAAAGTCTAACCCCCAAATAAGCCCGAAAATAGGCTAATTTTGGGCTTGTTTGAGTTGTTCGGTAGCTTTGGCTATCTCTCCTCTACCTTCTTTTTCTTTCTGTTCCAGCTCAATCAGACGTTCCACCATATCCGCTTCTCTTTCCACCGCCTGGCCCTGATTTAAGATCTCTTGAGGCACCAGCTTCAAAAAAGCCTCTTTAGCCTCTGCGCTGGGAAGATCAAAATATTCAAAGAATTTAGGGGTCAATTTGACTTTAAAAGTCCGGCCCTCTTTTTCTTTAACAATAAAACCTCTTTCAGTTAATTCCCGCATATGCTCATAGGCTCCGCTTCCCCGTAATTTAATGATATCAGATTGAACAATAGGATATTTCCAGGCGATTACTGCTAAAGTGTCCATTAGGGGCTTCTCCATTTCCGTAGAGGTAACTATCCCACTGACTAAAGGGATAAATTCATCTTTTACCGTCAATTTCCAGGCTTTATCTCTAGCCTCAATTTTCAGGGCCTGGTCACGTTGGGCATACTCAGAAACTAATTCCGCCATGATATTTTCTACCTCTTTAATCTCTAAAGAAGATAAACTGGCCAAACGTTCAGTAGTAATTTCTTTACCGACTGTAAATAGGACTGCTTCTACCTTTTTTTTATTCATTTTAACACCTCTTTTTCAACCACGATTAAAAAATGGTCCAGAAACGCTAACTGTTTCTAGCCCCCTCTTTTTTAATGAAATAGATTTTCTCTTTTAAACCTATTTTACCCTCATCTATCAGTAAATCTAAATAATCTTCTAATTTATCTTTGTTCACTCCCATTAACTGGCTCAGCTGCTCAGAAGTAAGATTATTATGAGATAATAAAACCACTATATAATTCCTCAATAAACTAGCCTGATTTCTTTTCAATTGATCATTTTCTGCTTTTACTTGTTTAGCAATCAGGTCAATTTGATGTAATCTTGACTGTAAATCATTTAAGAAAACAGAAAATTCCTGTTCCGTCCAGCTTATTTCTTCTGGCTCCAATACCTCAATCATGGAAGGCATGTATTCGAAACAGAAAGAGGTTAAATGTTCAACTTTTCCGGTTTTTATCTCCAATTCCGCAAAATTAGACCATAATTCTTGTTTTTCCTGTTTCTGAATCGGGGCATATTTCTCTTTACTGACTTCATAATCCTTGTTTTTCTTGATATTCTCAACATACTCTTTTAGGGACTGATCTACATGTTCTGGGGGTTTGCCCAATACTTCGATCACTGCTCTGAAGACAATCTTCTTGCTCATAATCCCAATTAAAGTAGGCTTATTTTTAAGTGTTTTGAAAGAAAGATGCGGACTGCACTCCCATCATCATTTCCTCCATCCCAGCACCGCACAAACCAATCCCAAAACTATAATCAATATATAAGCAGTCAGGTCTTTGGCCTTCTCTGAGCTGGATTCATAAACTACTACTCCCGAACTCTCCGTAGCAATCTTTTTCTCCGTTGAGGACAGAGACGGTTTATTCCCACTAATTCCCGCAGAATACACCGGAAGACAAGCTGTCTTTTCCTTAATTATATCTTTAACTGAAATCGTTTCAGTTAGCTCTTTCTCAGTTATCTGTTCATCCACTCTAATCTTAACCTTTAACTTGTATTCTCCTGCTTCTAGCTTTTCATCTGCTTTGAAGGGTAATTCTATCTCTTTCTCTTCTCCAGCATCCAGCTGAACCTCCAGCTTGTTTGCCTCTCTCTCCAAAACTTCATCACAACTATCACAGCAGGAATAACATTTACTACCCCGATACAAATAGCCATAAACTGAAAGGGAATGTTCTTTTTCATCACCATTAAAACCTAAACCCACCGCAAATTCCTCGTCAGGATTAATTGCCGCTGGCTTTTCAATTATTTCATAAGCCAGTTTTTGGTTAGTTTTCTCTGTATCTTCTCCATCCTTTGTAGAAGTAGTAGAATCAACTTCAGTCTCTGAAGAATGGATATTCTTCAGTTCAAAATCTTTATCTTCGCTCAGCCCTAATCCTTCTACCACTAAAGTTAATTCCTCAGTTTTTAATTTCGCATTTGATTTCAAACTAAGAGGAACAATTAAATGATAATTAGTAAACTTATTTTTCAGGTTAATCTTAAAAATTTCGCTTACCTTTTTTCCTTTCTGCTCCAAATACACGGAAACTGAATATTTGGCTGTATCCCCTCGATACAGATCCAGTTCCGCTTTGACCAAGCCCGAAGCATCTGCGCTGACTTTAACGATTTCTATCTCAGATTGATCAGATTGATTCTGAGCAGAAATTCCGCCAGCTACAATTTCTTTACTAACACCAAGTCTAGTTAAAATCAACACCTTCTCCGCAAAATTATTGCTTAAATTAGTATCGTTGCAAACCGTTTCCATTTCCGCTTTCAGAAAGACCACTCTGTCCTCTTCATCAATATTAGGAGTAAAAGATTTTTTATTGGTATTAGTAGTAGTATATTTCTCTTTCAACTTATTTCCAAACAGGTCTTCAATCCAATAAGTGATAAAGTAAGGATACTCTTCTGAACTTAAGATAAAATCAAAACCGATACTTTCCGGATAGGCATAAAAGATTCCGATAGTATCAATCACTAAACTTAAATCGCAGGGAATTTTACTGGTATCTATTACTTTAATCTCCTGACAGATTTTATTATTATCGACATTATAATCGGGTACTGAAGCGCTAATAATCTCGCCGCAAAGCGTATAAGTCCCCTCCGTTTCCAGATCCAATTTCCCGGTATTAGAATAAGTAGAGCAACCGATTTCCTCCCTAAAAAATTGATCTTCTGAAATAGTTTTATTCTCCTCGTCGTTCAAACTATACTTCACTTTAACTTCATCTTTAATGGAACAATTTTTCTTCTCCAGTAATTCAATCTTAAATAGATTATCATAATTCTGATGAGCATACAACTTTTCATCCAGATAAACAGTTAATCTTAAATCGCTGCTTTTCTCCAGAAAAAGATTAGCAGTATTCTCGGCAGTATTTTTCCGTCCCGGAGTTCCATACAATTCTTTGCTTTCCAGCCATTCCCCATCCACTAATTCCAAGGAATGACCCTTGCCATCCCCGCCCATACTCTTAGAATAGTTTGCTTTAGCTGAAATCAGACCATTACTTAAAACTACTTCCCCTTTAGCATTGCCCAAACTGAAGGCTTCCGCATCCACCGCCAAATAATTTCCATCAAGAGCATTCCAAGTCCCATCATTATTGCCATAAAAAGCTTCAAAACTGCTGCTTTTTGGTTCATTGTTCACTTGATTCTTTTCAGAAAATAATTTTTTGGCGATAATTAGGTACGTGTTTGGGAAAAATAATCCCCCATAAACTTTTTTATTATTAATAGTAAAACCAGAAAGATTGACCAATTCAGTGCCATTATTATACACCTCGATCCATTCTAGATCATAATCTGAACCCATTTCCGTAGATGGGTCATACATTAGTTCCGTAATCAATAATTCTCCGCTAGCCAATAATCCCCCAAAAAAAGAAAAAGCTAGTAGAAACAAGCCTATCCCCAACCGCTTTTTATTTCCCATCTTTAAAATCAACCTAAAATAAGCTCTCGAGATTAAAAGTATTTCTATTTACCATTATATAATACTAAACAAACTTTTTAAACGCTTATTACTTAGAGAGAATAAAATGTGGTTATTTGGTAAAAAGAAACTTGTACCTCGAGTTCCCTTTCCAGCAGGAAAAGCTTTTGACGAAAAAGCTCTACGTTTCCCAAAAAGAGAACTTTATGGTAAAATTATTGAACCCGATGAGGTGCACGCCGCCCTAGGTTTAAACCTACCTCCGCTTCCCAGAGAAGAAAAAAGTGAATTTCCCCCTCTACCAGAAGAAAGAGAAGAATCTCCTTTCCCCTTCAAGCAGCCTTTTGGGGAACAAAAAAGCGAGCCTACTTATGTTAAAGTAGGGACTTACCAACAGATTCTGGAAGAGATCTCTGAGATGAGAAAAACTTTAGTCCAGATGAGAGAAGCTAACAAAAGATTGCACAGTTCTGAGTATAATGAAGAGCATAATTTTATTCGGTTAAGGAACGCCACTAAAGTGGCTCATGATAAATTGTTGCAGATAGACAAAATAATCTCTAAAGGTGATTAAAATGGATCGCATGCCTGTTTTCGTAAAAATAGATGAATATGATAATGTGCTTAATTTAGTGAAATTAATTCGTAAGAAAGTAGACGAAGCTAAAGAAACTTTGTTAAAGATTCATGATCTTAAAAATGAAGAAGATCATCAGCTAGAAATGTGGCAGAACTCTCTAGCAGAAATCGAGAAAAAGATCGAATTTATAGATCATTCTTTAAACGAACCAGAACAATTCTAAAGATGGGAAAAAGCATGAAAAAGATTAGTAAGGCCAAACCTGTAGATCATGGCTATCATAAGATAGAGAAAGAACCTTCTTATATGATCCAGATTGGCGACCCTAAAACCGCCAAGAAAAATATTCTGGAAGGTTTAAGAGAGGTAATCATCTTCATGCAAAGTTATGAAAAGTTCAAACAGATCCAGGAAGAGAAAGTAGTTACTTTCGCTCAACTAGAAAACGATGTTAAAGCCATTAATTCTCTGATTGAGAATAAATTAAGAAATTATTTTCCTAAAGGTAAATTAAAATTAATTTCCACAGAAAAAGAAGAGAAAGAAGAAGTTTCTACCGAATCAGAACCTAAACGAGCTTATTCTGCTCCCCGGCCAGCCATCAAAAAGACTGGATCTGAATTAGATGAGTTAGAATCGCAGCTAAAAGATATTGAGAGCCAATTGCAAGGGATTTAGTGTTTTCAAATGATTATTTTTTATTTTAATCATTTCTTTAGTTAAGTTTATAAAAATATAAAGAAAAATCAATGATTAAGTGGGCGTGCCGGAGTGGTCAATTGGTTTAAAACCAGACTAGACGGGATAGACTCAAGGCATGGGAGATATGAGTGCTCATTTGAGTGCTATGAATAAACCCAGTAAGTCATCTATTGGCTTAGTGCCTACGCAGGTAATCGGGAATTTATTTTCCGGTCTGCAATCAAACCCTGCCGCCCACATTTATTTATATAGTAAACTGCGCAGGATATAGCAGATCAATCGGTGCAGTTTACTATTAGATAACTGCGTTCATGTTGCGCTAGCAACATTAGAAAGCTTATTGCCTTCTTCAAATGTGATGTACCTTACGCAGTTATCTATATTTCGCGTTTAACTTTACAAAATGAATCCACCAATTCAATATATTCATTATGGTAACAGGAATCGGGAGCCAGATTGCCTGCTCTTATGCCAGCATGACGACAATGGAAGAAAGTTTTTTGCAAGATTTCTCGACTTTTCTACAACTTGTCAGATTGATAAATCTTTACTAGAAAAATATGTTGCGGTAGAACGAGATCTGGGGACCGGATATCTATCCCATTGCCTAGCGGGATGGATTTCCGAAGAGGGTTATGCCGTAGGAATGGTAATAGTGCAGTTTCCCCGAGGCATTATTGACCCAAACAGAATTACAGAAAAAAGTATTCAAAATGTTTTTGATCCTGAAAGCAGTCCAGCTTTGGCTGAAGAACTGCGTTCACTTCACCGGACTACTATTAGTTCTATCGAATCAATGCTCAGTCAAGCTCGGCCATCGCTATTACTTGATATTCATAGTATGGCTCCTTTCACTCCACAAGCAAATACAGAATCATCTGTGCAGGCAGTAAAATTAGAATTAGGCAAAATGGAAGAATACTTGGATGCCTGGCTGAATCCCCTACGCCGGGGAGAACGACGTTACTTAGATATAATTACTAAATTAAATGATGGGACTACCGTAGGAGATATTAAATTTTCTGCAATGCAGGGAGCAGAATTACATAAAGCTGGCACACTATATCGTTTCAATCACCCTTATCCTACCGCCCCGGAAGTGATGACCACTAAGTATCTTCAACGCTATCCCGGCGTAGCTATTGATGTTCCTAAAGATTATCTTGCTGATGGCCCTCTAGATGCATTAGAGATTAATCCAACCAAAGTAGAACAAATAGCTATTCCTATTGTAGAAGCAGTATTAGAATACTTGAGAACGCTTCCAAACAAAGAATAATTTCTCAAAAAATTTGACTTATGCCGGCAAAACCACCTTCACCGCAAGCTTTCCTATCCGTTCTAGAGCAAATTCCATCAATTGGCCTAATAATTGTTCATAACTCATTCCTGTAATCCAAGCCGATTTAGCCAAATCTGACTCCGGAGCAAGATAAGCATTAGGATTAACTTCTAAAACATAAACTTCCCCTTGCTCGTTCATTCTCAAATCTACTGAAGCATAGCCGCAGCATTTCAGGGCTTTAAACGCTTTCAGAGCAGTTTCTTGAATATTTTTAGTTTCTTCTGCAGTTAACCCTGCTGCTAATAGAGAATAAGTATGCTTAAAGACATTACTGTTCTTGCTCCACTTCGCTTTATAGGATAAGACCTTGGGTTTATCCAAGAAATATCCATCATTATAATCAATCTCTAAGATTGGAAATAGGCTGGGCTCGTTTCCGATCATGGTTACGCAGAATTCTCTGCCCCCGATATACTCTTCCGCCATCACCTCACCATATTCTTTTAACATCGTCGACAATTTTTTCTGGAATGATTCTAGATCCGAAACCACTGAATCTTCTTCTATTCCTAGGCTGCCATTGGATTGGGCTGGTTTGACGATTAAAGGGAAATCTAATTTCAGCTGCTCTTCTGAACTTACCAAAAGCTGCGCCCGAGGAACTTTAATCCCATTTTTCTCTAAAAGTAGTTTTAATCTGTACTTATTCAAGCAATTAAAAATAGTTTCAGAAGTGCACCCAGTAAAGGCAACTTTTTTCTCCTCCAGCTTCTTGACCAATAGATATTCATCTTTACCGTCGTTAAAGCTATCACAGAGATTAAAGACTAATTCCGCATGATCCATCTGTTCTAAGATTTCTGGAACATAAAAATTGTCCTGGATCTCATGCCCGGCCTGGCGTAAAGTCTGGATGATGGCTTTATCTTGAGGATAAGGCCGTGGCTTTAATCCACTTAAATCTGCATTATGTAACACTATCACCTTCATTTTTAGATGAGGAAGATTTTTTTTTATTTAAATCTTTTGTTTTTTATGCGATGATTTCAGAAAGAATAAAAAATAATTTTTATTAAAATCAGTTTAAATTTAAAAAAAGAGAATATAGTAAATTGCATGGTTTAAGGTACATTATTTACGCAATTTACTATTAGATTGAAACTTTTTCAAAAAAATGATTTTTCTTTAAATTCATAAAATATAGAAAACCTTTTTAAACCCGAAAAGAATTCTTTTTCCATGCCTATTGAAGTCTGCACCATTGGTGGTTATTCGGAAACCGGAAAGAATTCTACTGCTCTTAAGATCGACGACGAAGTGGTCATTTTAGATATGGGCTTGCATATGGAGAATTATATCCGCTATACTGAAGATGAAGATATCAGCGCTTTAAGTTATGAAGAATTATTAGAAGTTAATGCCGTCCCTAATTATAGCTTAATCAAAGATTGGGCTGAGAAAGTCATCGGAATCATTCCCAGCCATGGCCATCTAGACCATTTAGGTGCAGTTCCTTTTGCTGCCGGAATTTTCCCTCAAGCACCGATTATCTGCACTCCTTATAGTGCAGAAGTCTTGAAAAGCATCATTCGCGACGAAGAGATTAAAGTTCCCAATAAGTTGATTAGCCTTAACCTTAATTCTAAACATAAACTGTCTAAGCATATTTCTGTGGAATTGGTCAATATGACCCACTCCATTCCCCAAGCTTCTATGATTGTATTACATACTCCTTATGGTAAAATAGTTTATGCTAACGATTACAAATTCGATCGCCAACCAACTTTAGGAAAAAAGCCTAACCTAGAAAGATTAGAAGAAATTGGTAAAGAAGGCGCTTTTCTTCTGATTGTTGAGTCATTATATGCCCATGAACACAAGAAAATGCCCTCAGAATCGGTAGCTAAACAGATGTTAACTGATGTGATGCTGGGCGTAAACGCTGAAGAAAAAGCGATTATCGTCACTACTTTCTCTTCCCATCTGGCCAGATTAAAAAGCATCGTCGAATTAGGAAAACAGCTGAATCGTAAAATTGTTTTCTTAGGCCGATCCTTATCTAAATATGTTGGTGCAGGAGAAAAGATTAAGATCATTGATTTCCATAAGGATGTCCAACAGGTAAAACAAAGAGATAAAGTCGAGGATATTCTTAGAAAGATCCAGAAAGAGGGAAAAGAGAAATATCTAATTGTAGCTACCGGACATCAGGGCGAGCCTAAAGCCATCCTTTCCAGAATGGCCCGGGGCGAACTGCCCTTCCGTTTTAGCACTGGAGATGTGGTCATCTTCAGCTGTTCAGTGATTCCCGTAGAATTGAACCGGGGAAATCGGGAAACCCTGGAAAAACAGCTGAAAGACAAAGGAGCAAGATTATTTAGAGATATCCATGTTTCCGGTCATGCCGCCAGGGAAGATCATCGTGATTTGATTGATCTGGTCAAGCCTAAACATATCATTCCCTCTCATGGAGGGCAGGAATTAGCCAACCATCTTGCAGATTTGGCTGAAGAGATGGGCTACCAACGGAAAAAGAACCTCCATCTGATGGAAGATGGAAAAAGAATTACTTTGAGCTAGATGTTTTAGTAGCATAAGCGATAACTCTTCCTACATAATCTTTATGTTCTGCTAAACCTCTGGTTTCTAAAGCTGAAACTGCTCTTTCCCGATTGATCTCGCCGTTACCAATATCTCGATCACGTAATTCTTTCCATAACCTCCCGCTAGGTTGAGCCCCGCTTTCAGAAATTAGTGTTGATAAATCTGCTAATCGATAATAAACTAAGTTTTGGGTTATTTCTGCCCCCGGCTTGCCCATCTCTATTGGTTCTATTCTTACCCGATATCTGCTTTCAAAAGTAGTGTAAAATCGTTCCCTTCTCCTCTGGATTTCTGTCTCCTTGCTTACCGCTTGACTTTCCGATAATCCTAGTTGTTGTTCTAAACCGTCTATCTCTTTTTCTGTAAGATCATCGGAATCAGCACTGGATTTTCTCTTTTTCAGTTTTCTTTCCATTTTGAGCCTAACCTTAAGCTCCATTTTTAAATATTCCTACATAATACTACTCCAACACAACAATTTTTATAAATAGATTCAACCCAGAAATTAGCGGGGTGGCAAGTTAATGAAATTAGTCTTATCAGAACCAAGATACTTTAAAGATAGCATTTCCATCATCTCTGAACTAGTTACTGAAGCTAAATTTAAGGTTAACCAAAATGGGCTGGAATTAGTAGCTATGGACCCAGCTAATGTCGCCATGGTCGTATTTAAGATGCTCAGCAGCTGTTTTAGTAAGTATGAAGTTAAAGATGCCGAAGAAATTGCTATTAATTTAAACAATTTAAAACAAATTCTAAGACGAACTAAAGGAGAAGATATTCTAACCTTAGAAACTACTGAAGATAATAAGTTAAAAATTATCATGAAAAGTAATACTACCCGTTCATTTTCCATTCCTACCCTAGATTTTGAAGATAAAGAACAGAAAGTTCCGGAATTAACCTTCCCCTTTAGTGTAGAACTGGCCTCTAGCTTATTAAGTGAATCTATCGAAGATGTTAGTGTAGTCGCAGAATCAGTTACTTTCCTGGGAGAGAAATCTCAATTATCTGTCAAAGCCGAAGGAGATTTATCTAAAGCTTTCATTGAGATAAAACCTGATGAACAAACTATCATTCGCACCGATTCCGATAATAAATTCAAGGCTAAATTCTCTTTAGAATATCTCAAAAAAATGATTGCTGGGGGAAAACTAAGCGACAAAGCTACCTTGCACTTTAATACTGATTATCCCTTGAAACTGGAATATAAATTAGTGGATCGGTTATTGTTAAGCTTTATTCTTGCTCCCCGGGTGGATAATGATTAAATCAATTGCTTTTTCTTAAATTATATCAAATCACCTTAGTGTGGTAGTCTGTGATTTGAAATTAGGAAATAACTGCTATTACCAAAAATTAAAGCTATTTCCGATAATTTTTTAAATTAGAACAATTATCAATAGTTTAATGCTCTACCTAGAAGGCTTACTTTGGTACCTCTTCTTATTAGATTGTATTATATATAATCTTATGGTCTGGACTGAAAACAAGATTCATCAGCAGAATAGCCATTGGCTCACCGAATGGTTTCCTCTAAACAAATTCTTCGGTTTATTCTATCTTATTCTACTGTTTTGGCTGGGTTTTACTCTCTATCGTATGCAATTATTAGGATTTTATTGATAAAACCTATTTTCTCCAAAATATATATAAATAGAGCTAAATCTCGATAGTTCTATGAATAACAAACAAGTAGGACTTCTAATCTTAGGTATAACTATAATCTTCTTTATTACAGTTATGTCTTTTAATTTTGCCTTAAATAAAATAGTAACTACCAGCTGCACTCATGGTACAGCCTGTCCGATGAATGCCACTCTCAAAACCCAAGAAATAATCAGCTACAGTTTAATTGGCCTGCTGGTTTTAATCTCTCTGTTTGTTATTTTCTTCATCAAAGATGAACAAATAATCATTAAAGAGCAAAAAGATAAACCTCTTAGTGAAGAAGAAAAGAAAGCTAAATTGGAAGGGTTAGCTGAAGAAGAGCAAAAGGTAATGAACTTTATTTTCTTAAATCAGGGGGCAGCCTACCAAAGCGATCTGGTTAAAGAAACCCAGCTCAGCAAGGTCAAGATTACCAGAATTCTGGACAAATTAGAAGGCAAAGGATTAATTGAACGGAAAAGAAGGGGTATGACCAATATTATCGTTCAGAAATAGTTCCCTAGTTTATTTCAAAGTTGGGTGTAATACCCCGCAGCTTGCTGCGACCAACTTTGAAATTAGAAAATTCCGGTCGCGAAGCGAGAAAATGAGCGTAATACCGCGGAGCGCAAGGTGAAACGACGATTTCACCTGCGCACAGATGA
>DATDTM010000045.1:0-11893 GCA_035290865.1 Candidatus Nanoarchaeia archaeon | reverse complement strand
GTCCAACAGGTAGTACCCACTATAGCATCATCTGAAATAGAGCCATTGCATAAAAAGATAGTCAGATTATAAATTCCGTCAGCTAAACCAGTAGTTGTGTTAAGAACACTAGTATTAAAATTATAAGGTCCTCCACTCGCGTTACCAAACCTAGTTTGATTAGCATAACCTTTCACTTCAGTAATATTGCTATAAGTTATATTCCTCACAAAAAGATTACTAGAAACTAACTGCCACATAAAAGAGACATTGAGTATGCTCGCAGTATCATTAACAACTGCAGAGAGGTTTATATTTCCACTGATGTTTGCACCACTGATTGGAGAGACATCTAATAATACTAAATTAGGAGTACCATTTATAGGTGTATATCCTTCAGAAACAATATCAGCCAAAACCAAATAACCCAAAACTCCAGCCAAAACTAGCATCAATAATATAGATAATCCTCTTTTATCATTCATCTTCCATCAACCTCTTTTTTATTAAAACTTTAATTTGATGAAAGAAGTAAAATCTTCTCCTTTATAAATGTTTCTTTGTTATAGAAAATTGTTCCATTTCCGGGAATTCACCGAGAATAAGCCGAAAGAATAAGAAATGGACCTGTCGGGACTTTCAATCAATGTGACCTATTTTGCTTATGTCCTGGGATTGAGTGAAACGAATACTCTATTTCAGTAACTTGCATAGGTTTGCTTGCCATTTGAACCCGAACTCCTCCCATGCCATGGGAATGCGCTGCCGGATTACGCTACAGGCCCATCAGTACCATTAAAAAAACAATGGGTTTAAATAATTATCTTTCCCAGACATATTGATACCATTCCCCGCAACCCCAGTTCAATAAACTTAATATACTAACTATCATTAATCAGATTAAAATGATAAATCTAACCAGTCAAGATGACAGTATTAGAAGTATTGACGGAAGATTTTTTCAATTAGTCTCAGAACATGTGGGTATCCGCCCCTTCATCCCGGAAACCGATGCCAAAGAAGCAGAAAGAATAGACACAGATTATTATCATCATCTCGGAGCGCCTGTGTCTTCTATCTCAGATTGTTTTAAAATTCAAGATACACAAGGATTTGTCCAGGATCATTCTTCTCATCCAGGAAAACTAAGAGGTTTTATTCTTTATACTCGAATTAGAAATCTAAGAACTTGGTATGATCAGGATGGAAAACCTGCTGGATCCTGGGAAGAAAATAAATCTCTTTGGGAATCTTCTGCAATTAAAGCCAAAGGAATTGAATATCCTCAACCTACAGATTTAGTCATACTTTCTTCTGCAGTAGATAGAAGCGATGACAACCCTGGAGAAAGAATGGGAATGTCTGCCGCATTCTTAAATCTTGGAATGGTTGGTAAAGCTAATCAATTAGGTCTGGCCATTGTCGCTTATAATTGGGATAAAGACCAGCTTTTAAGAGCAATTTACCAAGAATGTGGCTATAATTATCTCGGAACTTTAGAGGATTGTTATGCCAAAGGGGAACATTCTCATCTGTTCCTCAGAGTGAGAACCAATAAATTACCACCATCAGAACCATCTAAATTCATCGGACCGAACCCTTGTCGAATATAATGTTAAGAAGATAGTTTATCGTAAAGGTTAAATACTTCTTTCTTTTACCTTTCTTCCCATGAGAATAACTATCGACACCCAGCACGATACTTATGAAGATATCCGCAAGGTTTTATCTATCTTAACCAATATCATTGAAAAAAAGAATTCTTCTTGGAACGGTTTGAGCAATAATACCGCTTCTAATAATAGTACAGACACCAGCAATTTAATGAATATGTTCGATTCTGGATCTGGAAGCGGTGATGGAAGTAAAGAAGTAGCAGACACTCCTCCTGATTTCAGCAAGTTCTTAAATCTGGTGGAAAAGAAAGAAGAGATAAGAAAAGAAGATGCGCCAAGGATAGAGTTTTTTTGAAGAAGTTAGAACGATCTGGGTTTAAGTTCAATAAAATTGCTGAATTGATTTTCTTTCGGAAACTTTATTTAGTCTAAATATATTCTTGGACTATGCAAAAGTACGTTTTTAGAAAATACGATCCAAAATATCAAAATTTTTTCATCTCAGAAAAGAAAAAAATAGCTAAAGCTATTGGTCTAGCAGCAAAAATTGAGCATGTTGGCTCAACAGCTATTCTTGGTCTTGGTGGTAAAGGTATTCTTGATCTTGTTGTAGGAGTTTCAAATTCAAAGATGGAGGAAACCAAAAAGAAATTAGAGAAAGCTGGTTATCAATTTCGTGAGAAAGCAAGCTGCCCTAAAAGACTGTTTTTCAGAGTTGATTATCTGCACAAAAACAGAAAAAGAAGAGTTCATATTCATCTCATCAGATTCAACGGTCAAGAATGGACTGAAATATTGGGTTTTCGCAATTATTTATTAAAACACCCTCGTGCTGTTGAACAGTATGTTAAAATTAAAAAAGAGGGAGTGAAAAAAGCCCTTGGCGATGGCGAAAAATACAGAAAACATAAAGAGAAATTTATTAAAGATATTTTGAAGAAAGCATTGAATTAACCCTCAACATTTAAAACATTAAGATCCCGGTTTAGATCACCCAAATCGTAGCAATTCCCAAAACAATCAAAGCTATATAGAACCCTAAAATAATCCTGCCAAAATTCTTTCTTTCTCCAAAAAAGTAAGCAATCCCTCCTTTAACCCCTACATTAGTTAAAGCTGCTAAAACTATTCCAATTTTCGCAGTTTCTAGATCTAGGGTAGTTCTGGTTAATTGAGATAGCGAAACCGTAATCGCATCCACATCCGCTAGTCCGGAAATGAAACTGACCAAATAAACTCCGCTGGAAGCCAGATAAACCTCCGCTACTTTAACCAAAGCTAAGATTGCAGCAAAAATAACTCCAAACTTCAGGGCCGGGCCTAAAGTAAAAGGCGATTTTAATTTCATCTCTCCTCCTTTAATAGGGCTGGATCTCTTCCATAAGAAATATGAAAAGACTACACAGATTAAGATTAATATTCCTAAAGGCAGGATTAATTTCATAAGCAGAGCTGAATTGATTACCGAAACTTCAATCAAAATTCTAATAAACATGATCGTATTGGCTAAAATCACTCCTAAAACTAGAGTACGATAGATCTTTTTTTCTTTTAGACTTCTTTCCGCAAAACTAGAGGTTACTGCCGTACTGCTCACCAAACCCCCAAAAATTCCGGATAAAACTATTCCTTTCTCTCCAAACCATTTCATTAGGACATAGCCCACAAATCCAATTCCGGAGATGAACACTACCATCAGCCAAAAGATGTAAGGATTAAATAATTCCAAAGGCCCATAACTTTGGTTGGGCAATAATGGCAAGATCACAAAGGCAATGACTATGAATTTTAGTGTATCTGCCATTTCTTCTTTCTTAATTCTCTTAGCAAAATGGTGCAGCAAGGATCTGGCGTAAAGAATTACAGTAATGACTACTGTCAAAATCACTGCTAAACTGATCTCTCCATAATAAACTAATACTCCTAGGAAAAAAGCCAGAAAACCAGCCACTTCTGAAGTAGCTCCGGTATAAACTCGGGTATGTCCTGCTACTGAGAAATAAGCAATCACAATCAATGCCCCCATAAGAATAATACCCACGATTAAAATCCAGGGAGAGATTAGTATTCCCATATAAGCAGAAAGCGCCCCAAAGAGGGAAATTAAAGGGAAGGTTCTAATCCCGGCATAATCATGCCCCCTTTTTTTATAACGGGCATATTCCCTCTCTAGACCGATCAGTGCACCTAAAGCCAGGGCAATTAAAAAACTTTGTAATACCATCAAGTCCATTTACGCCTACCTCTTTTTTTAATAAGAAAGGAAAGGTAGTTTATATATTTGGCGGTAAAGATAATAATCTCCCCAAAATAACTTTACTTTTCAGAACCGAACACAATCAAAGGAACAAACAATTCTTCTTTACTTAAACCCCCATGATTGCCAATATGAAATTCTCTCTTATGTTTAAGCAGGGCATCTTTAAAAACATAATTCTCTTTCAGGATGAGGGTATAATCCCCAATCCGATCAAAAAGTTTAGGATTTAGGTCAAACTTACCAAAATAATTCTTTTTAATTAAATCCTCACTACGATAGAGCCAGCAGAATTTACTTAATTTATGTTTAACATAATCTTCGAATTGTTTAGCCTTGGCCGGATGAACATAACCATAAATAGTTCGGGCATCCCCGCAAAAGGGTAGAGTTAAACATTCTTTTAGTTTAGGATGATCATCTAAGTTAATTGACTTTTCTTCTGGAGTTTCCACCTGTCCATGATCTCCGGTAATTATAAGAATCGTTCCAGTATTTTCCAAACTTTTAACCAGCGGGATAAGCCTTTGGTTCAATCCTTTAAAATGTCTTTCCGCTTTCCTGCTGCTTAAACCATAATGATGACCGATAGAATCTAATCCCGGCCAATAAGCATAAATATACTTCTTTTGATGATGGGATTTAATCACTTTTTTTATTTGTCTGGATAAGCCATTGAAAGTAGTATATGAAATCCTCTTTGCTTTTTTAGAATTAGCCTTAGAAAAAGCAGAATTAACAATCTTTTGGGGCTGGATGACATAAGAACTTACTTTGATTTGTTCGGTAAAACATTTTACCTCTAAAATATCCTTAACTTTAATCTTTGAATTGGTGAAGGTAGGTCCCCCAAGCCTAGGACAGAAAGGTAAAATGGTAGCTACAGTTCCCAACTCTTTCAGGTGCATGTACCAGCCGGTATAAGCATGCTCTTGAGGAGCAGTTCCGGTCATAAAAGTAGTGATCGCTGAAGCTGTAGTGGGGGGAAAAACAGAAGTAATTTTTGTCCGAATATTCTTGGTCAAAAAAGAATCTTTTTTTCGAATGTATTCATACCCTAAACCATCAATGACTAACAAAACCACATTTTTATATTTTTTAATTTCTTTAGAAGATAAAGAGCTTAATTCGGAATATTTGGATTTTCTTCCTAAACCGCTAGAGATAGAGCTCATTAAATTAACAATACTATTGTTATAATCCGGGATTAGGGACACCAGAACAAGTATTTTCTGGAGAGTTATAAAATTATCGATTATTAAGATGAATTACGCAACTTATTTAAACCTAAACTATTTACTTTTTCTTAAAGAGATGAAATATTCATGAAAAATAAATTTTTAATTATTCTGATTTTGGTTATAGCATTATTAATTATTAGTGCTTGCTCTCCGCAGATAAACGAACCGCTATCGGCTCCAGAAGAAAAAACTCTTCCCGCAGAAAGCGCAAACCCAGAAGATACTCCACTTCCCAGCGCAGAAAATATTATTCTCATTAATAATTTCGTTTTCGAGCCGCAGGAATTGATAGTCAAAACCGGAACAGAAATAACCTGGGAAAATAATCACAATGTAGTCCATACTATTGTCTCTTCAGGATTATTTGAGAGCGAAGTGCTAAATAAAGGCGAAAGTTTCAGTTTTACTTTCACCAATCCTGGGGAGTATAACTATTATTGTGGGATTCATCCCTCCATGACTGGAACAGTACTAGTAAAATAAGATTAAGTGAAAGTTATCAAAAAGGATACAAAAATGAGTTGGACCATCTTTAAGAGATCACTTATTGTTGCGGTTATCACCTTCCTCCTAGATTTCTTATTCCATTATTTTCTTACCAATCCCCTGGAATCATTAACTTATTTCGTGATCAAATTTTTATTATCTTTCTTTGTAGCCGCAGGATTGTTCAGTTTTTACCCTCTATGGAAAAAGAGTAGATCATCTTCTAAAATCTTTAACCAAAATAATTTTATCCTTCTTTTAACCGGACTAATCTTCAGTACTCTAATGAGTGTCTATTATCGTGCCTGGGAATTAGGCGAGGCTGGAGTTCCTTTTGGCTCAAGAGCTCCAGATATTCTTAGCCTTTCCAGAGAAAGTATACTCTTTGCTTTAGCCTGGTGGCTGGGACATGCGCTTTTTTTTGTGGTAGGAGTTATTATTGCTAACCGATTAATTAAAACAAAAAGTTAAAATACTCTTAAGTGTTAATACCCAAATATGTTTAGATTACTGCGATTAATTCCCTCTTCCAAAAAAGGGCAGAAAGAATTTTTGATCTTAATTGTATTAATTATTGTATTAGTCGCTTTATATTTATTGGCGATTAATTTCAAGCCCTGAGAAAAATGAACCTCTCCGCCCTAAAGGGCGGAGTATCCTGTGAGTAATTGTTGAGATTTGCTTAATCTGTTCGATTGAGCGATATAATTCTTTATTGCTTCAGCAGTCACATTTCCAACGCTCCGAAAAAACTTTCCGAGACTCCAAAGATGTCCTTTTCGGAAATATTTCCTCAGCCATGGTTGCCTCTGGAAAAGTTTAAAAGAACTATAGCCTTTTAATAGATTAAGAGCTTTGGAAATACTCATTGTTGGGGGAATCTCCACAAAAATATGAATGTGGTCTGGCATGACTTCCATTTCATAAACTGTCATCCCATAACGAAGCACTGCTTCGTTCAAGATTGCTTCGCAATCTTTTTTTACCCATTCAAATTTGAAGCAATCCCAACTGTATTTAGGTTTCCAAACTAAATGATAACTATTTTGCCCTACGCCGTGCGAAAAATTTGTGGTTTCCATTTTTTATCTCCAGCGCGGAAAGCTCACGCTAACTTGGTCGTTAGTGCGTGGCGCGAAATTTTCCGTTCGCCACGCATTTTATATTTTTAGAATATAAGAATCCTCTGCCGACTACAACCTAGGCTAAAGCCTAGGGTATTAAAATGAAAAATTTAATAAACTAATTTTTCTTACTAACTAAACCTTATCCATCCAGACCTTAAACGATTCAGTTTTCACTTTGAATTCTTCCGAAAACTGGTGCTTCTTCACCGGCTCAATAAAACTGATCTCCAGCTTCTTCGCCCCCACTTTCTCCTCTAATTCCGATTTAAATTTTTCCAGCCGTTTGCGCATCTCCTCGCTAGTTTTTAAAAATAAAAGAATAAAATCAGTTTTTTCTAAACCAGATTTTTTTCTTAGCTGTTGTACATTCCTGCTGATCTCCCGTACATAGCCCTCTGTCTCTAAAATCTCAGTACGCTCGGTATTGATATAAACTTGCCCAGACTTGAATTCCCCCTCTGCATATAATTTTGGGATGGTTCTCTCGATTTTAATCATGTCCCGAGTGACTTTAACTTCCTCACCAGTATCTAAAGTAAAGGCATAAACACTTTCTTTTTCTAAATGCCCTAAAATAGTTTCCGGGCTGTCGATAGCTAATTTAGTTACGATCTGAGGAGATAAACGCCCATAAGCTTTTCCGATTCTCCCCGCATCAGAACTTATTTTAGTGCTGATCCCAGCTAAAGTTAACATCAAACTCAAAGATTTAGTATTAGTCTGTTTCTGGACCAGCTCTCTAAGATTTTCTACTGCAGAATGCACTTCTTCGTTTTTAGTTACGATGACTAACTCTTTTACTGGCCAGCGCAATCCCAACCCCGCTTTCTCTCTGGCATTAAGCGCCGCTTGAACTATCTGTTCAGCTAAACCCATCTCTTTCTCTAATTTTAGATCTATTCTTTTCTCCTCGGCTTTAGGGAAACTGTAATGAGTAATGCTTTCTTTCTTTAGCTTAAACTCTTCCCGGAAATTCTGGTAAATCGCTTCAGAGATGAACGGACAGATGATACTGAACATTTTTATCTCTTCCATTAATACTTTAAAGATAGTATAGATTACTACTTCTTTATCTTCTGGTTCGCCGAAAGAGCTTTTATCCCGGACCATCTGGATATAGCCTCTGCTTAATTCCAAAAATAATTCTTCCAGAGGAGCGATAGTCTCATCAAAACGATACTGTTCGAATAGTTCAGTTACGGTTTTAATGGTAGAATTCAGTTTAGAGAGGATATACTTTTCTTCCGGGCCAAGAATATTTTCAGTAAGATTAGCTTTGATCTCCAAAGGATTAATTCCGTTCTCTTTGCATAAATTAATCAAGAATTTATGCACGTTCCAGAGAATATGCAATTGTCTTCCTTTCAAAGTTGCTTCATCCCAGCTGAAACGGATATCCTGACCGGCATTAGTCTGGCACAAATAATATCTTAATACGTCTGCTCCATGCTTCTCTACCATCTCGTCAGGGGTAATAATATTTCCTAAAGATTTACTCATCTTCACCCCCTCAACATCTCTGATCATCCCATGCATGTAAACATTCTTATAGCAATTCTTGCCTAAGGCTAATTGCGAGCAGATAGATAACATACTGAACCATAATCTGACCTGTTCCGTAGCCTCTAAAATCAAATCTGCCGGGAACATCTCTTTAAAATAATCTTTTCTTTGCGGATAATACAAACAATTCCAGGAAGCTGTACCCGCATCAATCCAGACATCTAAGATATCTTCGTTTCTTTTCATCATCCCAGATTTGCACTTCTTGCATTTCCATTCTACTGCATCGATCCAAGGCCGATGCAAATTTTCCGGAATAGTTTTCGCTGCTTTTTTCAATTCTGCAATCGAGCCGATAACTTCTATATTTTCGCATTTCGGATTAGAACATTTCCATAAAGGTACGGGCGTACCCCAATATCTCTGGCGGGTAATGGAATTATCTTTTAGATTAGCAGTCCAAGAATTAAAAGCTTGGGTGGGCGGAACCCAATTGACTTTAGCGTTCTCTTTGATCATCGCCTCCCGCAGGTCTTCAATCTTAAAGAACCATTGTTTAGTTTTTCTGAAGATAACTGGCTGATGACATCTCCAACAGGTAGGATATTCATGTTCGACTTTAGTAGTAGCCAAAAGCGCTCCGGATTTATCCAGAGCCTCAATGAATTTTTGATCATCTTTTTTTGCTACTAAACCTAAAAATAATTTTCCCGTCTCTTGATTAAATTCACCTTTCTCGTTCAGACTGTTAAATGGAGGTATATGATATTCTGCACCCACTTCCTGATCTTCAGGGCCGCAGCCAGGGGCGCAATGTACCAACCCAGAACCCGCAGAAAAGTCTACATATTTATCGGATAAAAGTACCGTATGCACTTTTTTATGTTTCTTTTTTAGTTCATCATATTTGTCAATTTCTTTATGCCAAGGATGGATATATTCAGTTCCCTCTAATTCTTCTCCTTTAAATTCTTCTATGATAGTAAACGCTTTTCCTATTACTGATTGGACTAAAGGCCCCACTAAACTTTTACCTACAATCCAGACTTCGTTTCCAACCTTTGCCCGAACATAGTCTAATTCAGGATTGACCATGATTCCTAAATTAAATGGGATAGTCCAGGGAGTAGTAGTCCAGATGATCAAGAACTCTTTTTTCTTGTCTTTTATCGGAAACTTAAGGAAGATAGATTCTTCTGCGATATTTTTATATTCGCATTCATGTTTAGCTACTGCTGTCTCACAGTTGGCGCACCAGGTCATTACTTTCTCTCCTAAGTATAAACGTTTATTTTTCCAGGCCTGTTTAACTAACCACCATTCTCCTTCCATATAATCCTCTTTCAAAGCCATGTAAGAATCAGAATAATCTAAAGTAACTCCTAAACGCAGGAAATCTTTAGTCATCTGCTCGCCCATTTCCTGAGAAAATTTAATACATTCCTCAACGAATTTTCCTATTCCGAACTGATCAATATCTTCTTTTGTTTTCAGGTTAAATTTGGCCATGACCTTATGTTCAGTGGGCAGGCCATGCACATCATAGCCGTTCCTGTCCCAAACTTTAAATCCCTGGCTGCGCTTATATCTTAAAGCAACATCCTTTAAGACCGTATTCCAAGCAGTACCTAGATGTACCTTCCCGGAAGTGTAGGGCGGTCCCTGTAAGAAGTTGAATTTTTTGCCCTGAAGATTAGTCTTTCTGAGCTTTTCCAGAATTTTGTTTGTTTTCCAGAATTCCTGTACTGCTGGCTCCAGTTCCTGGGGCTTATATTCAGTATAGATCATGATTTAAGAAGTTAGTTTATCTTTATTTAAAAAGTTAATTGTTTATTTCAAAAAAGATAATAAAAGAATAAACCTATTCCGAATCCAATTTCTCTAATTCATCAAAACCTAAATCTTCATCCAGCTCTTTGTCCATCTGCTCCAGCTCATCCAGATCATCAATACTATCAGCAACATCTGCCTCTTCCTGGCTTAAAGGCTGCTCGCTTGAAGCGGCTGTATCATCTTGGGTTAAAACCACTTCCTCTACCTGAAATTGGCATCCTATTAAGAATACCAAAACTATTCCAAAAAACAATAAATTCATCCATCTTTTCATTTTGCTCCACCTACAATTTAAATTATAAAGATAAAGAAAAAAAAGAAGTATAAAAAACTTTGCTTATTCTAAAGTAGCTAGACCTGAATTAATTGTACTTTCAGCAGTTTCGCTTGCTGCTTCACCAGCTTCTTCAGCAGTTTCTTCTCCTACTTCTTCAGTTGTTCCTTCAACAGCCTCAGATTCAGGAGTTTCTCCAGATACAGATGCAGTGCCTTCAGCTACAGGTGGAAGTGGTTGACTAGTTTTTACCGTCGCTTTATACACTTCTTTGTAGATTACAATGAACTCACGAAGCATTCCTTTAGTTACTTTCAGTTGTTCCCGAACATCCTGCTGTTTATCTTTAGCTTCAGTAAAAGTGCCTTTGGTAACATCTCCTTTAGATGCTTCCCAGGCTTTGTCTGCATCTTCCTGATATTTAGCTAAGACTGCTACTTCATCTTTAAATTCTTCAACTTTAGCTTTCAAAGTTTCGATTCTTTCTGGAGCAGCGCCCTTTTTCTCCAGATCAGCTACCCGCATTTCCATGCCATTAACATATTCCAGATGTTTATCTACTACATTTTCCATCTTGTTGTTGATCATCTGAGTTACGGTCCATCTTTGAGCTTTGCTTACTTCCTGCCAAAGGTCTTTTAACTCTTTGATCTTCAATCTTAACTCAGCAACATTGATCTCTCCGTTAGCTAAGGCTTCAATCTCTTCCAGTTTAGCTTTAATCTTTTCATCTAAAGCTGAAATTTTAGCCTTAGCTTCCTCTTTCTCTGCGTCAGTTAAAACATTGGAATCTTCCACTCTATTCACCAGCTTATCCAAAGATCCTTCCATCACCTCTCCAGTCTTAACCAGATGGTTTTGGGTGCCCACCAGCATTTGCTCTTTGGCTTCCTGACAATCTTCACTTTCTTCAGTACAGGCGCTAGCTTTTTCTTTCAGCTGAACTAATTCTCTTCTCCGCTCAACCAATTTTCCTTTAGCTTCATTATAATTCTCTTTAGCTTGTAGGAATTGCTGATTGAATTTTCTATGCCTTTCGATTAATTCTGGTGGAACTTGATCCTCGCCCGGGCAAGGTACTAGCTCCTCTCCTACCCAGCACCCCTCAGATTTATCTTCAAGCATTCTTGGAGGCATCTGACCTGGCTGGCCATTCTGATCATTAGACTGACCTTGTTCACCGAATTGACCTGGCTGACCTGGAGGCATTGCTCCTGGCTGCTCAAACTGGCCTTGCGGCTCTGCTGCTCCTGGCTCAAAAGGTTGTTTTTTCCATTTATTGAAAAAATCATTGATGAACTGAGGGAATTTTGGTTTAAAGCCTTGATCTTCTTTCTTCCCTTCTTTATCTTCTACCTCATTATTAATATCTTCTCCTACTTGAGGTTCTTGAAATTCACCTTGAAACTCTCCATTAAATTCTCCTTCCTGACCTGGAGATTCTTTTCCTTCTTTAGATTTAGACCCAACTTTCATCGGATTATTCTTGGGGTCAATAAAAGGTTTATTCGCTGGTTGGTTTTTTCCAGGTTGATTCCCAACTTGGTTAAACTGTTTAGGTTCTGGAATAAATTGTC
>DATDTM010000044.1:0-33126 GCA_035290865.1 Candidatus Nanoarchaeia archaeon | reverse complement strand
AAAAGTCGCCGCCTAGGCCAAGATTGTGCCTGAGCTAAGCTTTTCGTAAGATAAGATTAAGCTACTTTTTCGGTTTATACTACAGCGAGAAAAAGGCGAAGGCACAGGCCAAGGCGACTTTTTCGAGACTTTCTACAGAGCTTTTTAAACCAACAATTTAATATACTTTTAATTCATCTCTACTTCTTATGCTCCTAGAAACCACCCTTATTGTCCTTACTTTAATAATACTATTCATCGCTTCTTACACCGATCTTAGAACCAAAGAGGTTCCCGATTGGATCAGCTATGGTTTTATTTTTATGGCTCTAGGAATCAGGATAATTTTCTCCATCCAATTCGGCTGGTTTATCTTATTCAGCGGAATTTTAGGACTATTGCTTTGTTTTGCCTTAGCCTTAATCTTTTATTATACTAGCCAATGGGGCGGGGGAGATAGTAAATTATTAATGGGTATCGGCGCATCTATCGGAGTTTCTCTTCCTCTCAATAATTCCAGCTGGGATTTATTCTTGTACTTTACTGCTCTTTTAATCTTAGGTGCGATCTATGGATTGATTTTTATGGGTTATCAGGCTATCCGCAAAAGAAAAATCTTCATTAAAGCCTACCTGAAATCTTTAAAATGCAATAAAAAATTGCATTTAACTCTATTGATCATTTCTATTTTACTATTAATTTTAACCATCTTCCAAACCTCTTTCTGGCCCATAGCTTTACTGCCTTTAGGATTATTATATCTCTTCACTTTTGTGGACGTGGTCGAGAAAGCCTGCTTTTTCCGCAAGATCATCCCAGAGCGATTGACTGAGGGTGATTGGCTGGCAGAGAGAGTTAGGATAGGAAAGAAAATACTGCTCGAACCAAAAACTCTGGAAAAAGATGATCTCTGGGAATTAAGATTCCAGGCCAGCCACGGCAAAATCAAAGAGGTCTTGATTAAGGAAGGAGTGCCTTTCATTCCCAGTTTTCTTTTTGCTTATCTCGCTTTAGTTTTTGGAAGGAGCTTATTTAGCTGGTTTTTAGGATTTTTAGCCTGATTTCCATTTAAAATCAATCTAAAGCTTTAGAAACCTTTTTATACCTTTAAAAAATACTCTATATTAAATAATTATTAATATCAAAAAGAGGTGTATAGAATGAGTAAAATAAGCAAAAAAGGTTCTTTAAATTTATCTATTGAAGCTATAGTAATTATTGTAGTTGCTTTTGTAGTTCTAGGGTTAGGATTAACCTTGACTAGAACTATTTTCAAGGGTGCGGAGCAAAAACTTCCCGAAGCCTTTGCAGTGACTCAGTTAGAGGCAACTCCTACTGCTGAAAATCCCATCACCATTTCCCAGACTATTGAAATCGGAAGAAGTAGTGAAAAAACCATGGATGTTGGCTTTTATAATAAAGATACTAATTCGGCCAAAGCGGCAACTTTTACTATTACCAGCTGTTTAGATAAAGCTAAGGAAAGCGTTATCGAAAAACCAGAGATGGCTTCTATCTCTCAGGATGTCCCTGCGAATACTGCCCTCGGTTTCAGCGTGATTCTTACTGAGAAAGGATTAGCTCCTGGAACTTATATCTGTACTTTGGCTATTTGTGATAACGGAGATTGCGCAATTAAGAGTTACGAAACTAAACAGTTCTTTTTAACTGTAACATCATAGGGAGGGATTAAAATAATCTTAACAAAATGGTTAAAAAAAGATCATCTGCCTCCGGTAAAATTTGGGAGATCATAGCTTACTTAGGGGTTGTTTTAGGGATTATTGGAATTATTCTGGTAATTCTAAAAATATTAGGTTTGCTCTAAAAATGAAAAGCAGAGATATTCTTAATCTGATTGCTTTTCTTTTTACTATTTTAATGGTTTTGTATGGGTTAAGCAAAGGGTTTGACGATATCGAACTTTTTTTGAACTTAATTTATTTTGCAGTATTAATATTATCCCAATTAGAAAATCTAAAAGAGGCATTATTTTAAAAAAAGAGGTGTATAAAATGGCAAATAAATCATCAAAAAAGCGTATGACTGAAGATCAGGAATTTGAAGTTATGAAGTTAGTTTTAGACAAATTTCTCTGGCTGGGCTTTATTGTCATGGGCTGGGGAATGTATACTTCCATCAAAGATACAGCAATATTGCCCGGGTTATGGTACATGATTGCTGGAGCAGTGATTTTGATTCTCTTCGTCATCCTCATTGTCAAAGAGTACGAAATCTGGAAATAAAAAAAGTCGCCGCCTAGGCCAAGATTGTGCCTGAGCTAGGCTTCCTCGTTAGATGTAATTTAGTTACAGAAATTTAGCTGGGTATAAAGCCCCGCCCTTTAGGGCGCTAAATTTCTGTTCCGAAACACAAGAAAATCAAAGATTTTCTGTGCCCCAAAAATTTTCAATTTTTCAGGGACTTGCCAATGTAAGCGAGTGCCGTAAAGCCATGGGCTTTAGCCCGTGGATAGTTCTCGTCAGAGAACTTGAGAACGTTAGTGACCCTAGGCACGAGCAGGCAAGTTTTCGTTACTTTTTCTTTAAATTTTACATCCAGAAAAAGGCGAGGGCACAGGCCAAGGCGACTTTTTAGTGGCCAGTAAATAGGTAAAGTTTTTATTCTCTTTTCTTTTTCTTCTTGATTATGACTAAAAAAGCCTTTGCAGACCTGAAAGTTATCTTGATCAGCGTGGCCGTCTTTTTTGTCTTTGCTTTAGTTTTCTATCTGTTTAACCGATCTGAAACTTCTTTGGCCGGTTCGGCAGTAGAGATCCCTTCAGAAATCAAAGAATCGCTTCAGAACCAATTAAAATCTGGTACAGAAAGTTTAATTCTTTCCCAGAGGAATATTAAACTAAATCAAAGTGAGAGTAAAGATTTGATTTTAGGCATCTACAATAATTTCTCTGAAGGATTAGTCTATGGGATAGAAATTAAAACCTTGCAGAAAGAAGAAGCTACCTCGGACTTTAGTAAACATCTCTTGTTTACTTATCATCCTGGGCCTTTCTTTCTGGAAACTGCCCAAGCCGGAATGAATCTGGTTAAGGTCAAAGCCAAAGAACCAGGAAAATATTTGGTCCAGATCATCATTCTTAACCAGAACAGCCAGGTTGCGCAGGAATATGCCCGAGAGAGTTTATTAGTGGAAGTGGAATGATTTTAATCCCCACTTTTTTTAAATTATTAAAAGATTATTTAAATTAGGGATTATTTTAAGAGTAAAAGATGGTAGATACTGAATCTCACAAAGGATTAATTGTCTTTCAAGACCGGAAAATTAGAAGATTGTGGTATAATCAGGAATGGTTTTATTCTGTAGTGGATATTGTTAAAATTTTAACAGATAGCCCTACACCTAGGCAGTATTGGGGTAAAGTTAAAGAGAGGGAATTTATTGCTCTTGAACTGTCCCCAATTTGGGTACAGTTGAAAATGCCTGCTGAAGATGATAAGCTACGCTATACAGATTGCGTTAATACCAAAAACGCTTTTAGGTTGATTCAATCAATTCCCTCAAAGAAAGCAGAGCCGTTTAAGATGTGGTTAGCTCAGGTTGGTAAGGAAAGGATTGAAGAAATTGAAAACCCAGAATTAGCTCAAGATAGAGTAAAAGAATACTATGAGCTGAAAGGCTATCCCCATGATTGGATAGACAAAAGATTAAGAGGTATTGCGATTAGGCAGGAATTAACTGACGAATGGAAATTTAGGGGTGTTCAGGAAGAGAGAGATTTTGCTATTCTCACCAACGAAATATCGAAAGCGACATTTGGGAAGACCGTAGGAGAATACAAACAATTTAAAGGATTGAAGAAACCAAATCAAAATCTCAGAGATCATATGACTGATTGGGAATTGATTTTAACTATGGTTGGAGAAAAAGCAACAACCGACATTACCATCACTAAAGATGCCCAAGGGTTTGACCAATGCAAACAATCTGCAAAGAGAGGTGGACAAATCGCAGACAATACCAGAAAAGAGCTGGAATTAGAGATTGGTAAACCTATCGTTTCAAGAGAAAATTATTTGTATTTAAATCCGGAAAAGAAAAAGAAGATAATTTCGGATCAAAAATAAATAATTTTCCACTGCCAACTTTTCTTTTTAACTCTCAAATAAAAAGAGAACTTTATAAACCCCAAAAGCTTTCTTTTCAAGATGAACAAAAAAGCAGCAGTAAGTTTACCCCTCAATCTAATGGTGGTTATTATTATTTCTTTGGTTATTTTAGGCCTGGGAGTGACTTTATTGTACAAGTTCATGGATGAAGCGGTAAGAATCAAAGCAGATTTAGATGATAAAACTGCTCAGGAATTAGAACGTCTTTTAGTAGATCAGGGCCAGATAGTAGCTTTGCCTTTACATGTAGCTTATCTCAATCCTGGAGAAGATCATATCTTCGGGATTGGGATTCTGAATATTAATCCAGTTAATGATTTTACCATTGAGGTTTCTTTGTCTGCAGCAGCAGATTTGCAAGGAAATTCTATCTTAGAAGATCAAGCTCAAACTGCTTCCTGGCTTTTATATCCTATCAATCCCCTTACTATTAAAGAAAACAAGCATGTTAAGGAAGGGATTATGGTCAGCGTTCCTAAAACCGCAGAGAAAGGTCAATATATCTTTAATGTAATAATTAGGGATTCTTCCGGCAACCAATACGGCAACACCCAGAAGTTCTATGTTAATGTGAAGTGAAGTTAGATTAATTCACCCTAATTATATTTAATCCGCCAGTTAGTCTACTTTAGACCAAATCAAGAATTAGAAGTATCAAAAAAGTTGGTTAAACCATATTTTTCTTCTATATCATTATTAGCTCTTTCTAATGCTCTTTTAACAAAAAAGTCTGAATCATATGGAGAATCTAATGCCCCCGAAAAGATAAATGGTGGAATACCAGTAATATGTTCTTGTTTTATTCTTTGTGCATCATGCTTGATGTATGAACCAACTCCAAGTGCTAGTAAAACTGAAGCTGCTGCAGCGGTAATAGCAGTTACAGCTTTTCTACCGATTCTTAACTTTGGTATTAGCGATAATACTTTTCCAGCTAAATTATCCTCAGTTTCTCTTCTTCCAACTTTTCCCAGTTCCTGTACCATCCCCTGTTTGGCCAATACCTCATTTCGATATTGAGTAACTTCCTCTGCTCTAAAATTATCCCCGTCAACTACAGAAACGAATACATTCCATAATTCAGGAAATTCATCAATACTATATCTAACCCTCCCCTCTGCTTGCATCCTTCTTCCAAAGTCTGTCCCTTCCAGAGGCATAGTACAAAAAAGACTAAAATTAATTTTAGAATCAGAACCTTGCCCTACTTCCACTAATCTTTGTAGATTCCTTTGTAGATTATTTCTTTCATTTTGTGTTTCATGACTATCACCAATCATAATTCCCAGATTGATGTATGGAACTCTTTTATCAACTAATTCTTCTAATAATTGTACTTGTCCTCCACTTCGCAGTTTAAAGAGTGAACTTTCTCTTAATAAAGAATCTTCAACGGGAAGAAGTACTCTATGAGCTCCAGAATAATCATTACGATTTCCGTTATTCCAAAAGAGAGCATCCAGAAGACTTTTTCTAGGCTGCCACTTTCCTAGATTATTAGATCCGAGCAGCCCTATTTCTAATCCATTTGGGAATTCCCAAGAAACACTTTTCTCTCTAAGATAGCCAAATACTCTCTCTAATTCAGCGCCGCTCCTTAACAAAGTATTATCATCAGTAAACATTATTAATCCAGCACCAGATTTTAAGAGATTATCTATTTGATGCTCAATCTCTTCAATATTTAATCTATCAAAAGGTGTTTGAGAAGCATAACAAAAGTCACAACGTCTGTTACAACCCCTTTGCATTTCCATATAAGCTGCGAAGCCTTTTCTTAACACTGATTCTAAAATAGGCCCGCCTCCGCTTTCTGAGAATTTCTTAAAATCTACTAAATCTTGTAGATAACTTAGGTTTATAACCTGAATTCTTCCTGCTGACGGGATAAGTCTATCCCAATATTTTTGTTCTGCTAAACCGTTTTTAAGATCATCCAAAAATTCCGGCAAGCTTCTATCCGCATCTCCTAAGCCAATATAATCTGCTCCGGCTCTAAAATAAAACTCATGACGCTTTGGAGGACTAGCATCGTTACCCCCCACAATTACAACTGCTTGAGGATTATGTTCCTTAAGACTTTTGATTGTTTCTTTTATTGAGTTTGCTTCGTAAGTAAAATTAGCGGACAAAACATAAACTTCAACGTCTCTTGAGGAATTTCCAATTCTTTCTTTAAGATTGCCAATCAATCTTCTTTCTAATCTAATGTTTCCATACTTAATTGGTGTTGCATATTCCTCAGAAAAATGTTCCTTCCAGGATAATGGATCATCAAGGGTTCGCGCATCAAGAAATTCTAATTCATAATTTCCTCTATCCAAAGTACTCGCTAAAGTTACTTGTGCTTGAGGGAAGGTATTAGTTCTGATTGGTCCATATGGTTTCCTTTCTTCATCTAGCAAAGCAGGACAAGGATTAACTACAAATGAGATCTTCATGCTTAATAATTACTACAAAGTAGTACTTTATAAAGATTGTGGCAGAATTTTCTCTCATTTGCCTGGAAAAAGAGATTAATAGATATTCGTCTAAACCCTCTCCCAACCACCTTAACCATTTCCCACCGCAACCTTTATAACTCACCCCCACTTCCAAGTAGTAATGACAAAAATACTCTGTGTTGATGATGAACCTATCATTCGAATGGTCTATTCTCGTTTTCTTACTCGTTATGGTTATGGAATCCTAACCGCCGAAGATGGTAAAGAAGCTTTACGGGTTCTAGCTGATTATGGTTCAATCGACGGAATCTTTACTGATGACATGATGCCCAATATGAGGGGCTTAGATTTAATTCCTGCCATTCGCAGATTGGAAGGCGATAGATCTAAAATCCCAATTGTAGTGGTTTGTTCTCCGGGAAATAAAGATGCCTCCGGAAAAACATTAGTTCCGCAAGATTATCTAGATTTAGGAGCCCAGGCTTTTATTGAAAAACCTTTCACTCCAGATCAACTTATAGAAGCAGCAAAAACCTATTTTAAATGAAATAATAATCTCACCTCTTAATCCAACAATCCTTCCAAAAACTTCTTCGGATTTCTAGCTTTAACCACTGCATGGGCAATCAATACTCCCTCTGCACCCGATAAAAGAGCTTGTCCTAAATCCTGCCGGGAATGAATTCCTGCCCCGCAAAGTAATTTTGTTTTCGGGCTTAAATATTTCACTGCTTCCACTGCTCGGATTATAATCTTAGGTTTGGCTTCCGTAACCGAAATCTTTCCTCCGATTAATTTACGAGGTTCGTAAGCAAGATAATCCGGCTGGAGCTGGGCCACTTTTTTAACTTCCCAGATGGAAGAAGCGCAAACTATGGTTTTCAGTTTCTCTTTTTTACAGTCTTTAACTATCTCTTTCAGATAACGAAACTTTAATTTCCTCTCCGAATGGTTTAAGATTGTTCCTATGACTTTAATTTTCTTTAGTTCTTCTACAGAGACGCTTCCAGTATGCGCTCCTAAAAATACCGGGTCTGCGTGCTGGGAGAAAACTTGTATCTTAACTTTCTTAGCTACTTCTTTAATAGAGAGTAGCGAAGGAGCAATTCCAATCTGATATTTCTTGGATTTAACCTTAGCTATTTCCTGGGCTAATTTTAAAGCTTTAATCCCCGCAGATTCAGAATAAGTTTTAAAATTGATTAGGATTAGCGGTTTCATCTGAATCAGTAAATTTTACTTAATCTTATTATTTCTTAATCTTATACTTAACATTGATAAAATCTTTCTTTTTCTCTTTTTTAAGCTTGTTGAGTATCCTAAAGAGGTAGCCCAATAGGACAATTATTAAGATTATCGGAAGAAGGATGATTAAAAGATTAAACAGGAATAATAAGAACAAGATTATCAATAGCAGAACGATCAATCCCACCATCCAGGCTTTAACTCCTCTCAACAGGACCATCTTTTAGGTAAATCCCCAGTAGTATAAAAACTATTCCTTCTATTAGGGTTAAGATAAAGATAAATAAGCTAATTTCGATAAAGAATTCTAATGGAAAGGTTTGAATTAGCAAAGAATCAGTAGGAAACTGCCAATTTCCCTGGGGGAAGAAGATTTGATGGAAAATCGTAAAAGAGGAATTAAAACTAATTATTCCCCACAATAAGATGATCCCCATTACCGCAGTGGTAGTAATTCCTCCCCATAAGAGCAATTTTTTCAGTTTAAATCTATCTTTTAGATAATAAAGAATCATTCCTGCTACTATTACTAAACTTAGATAAAATAAGTAATCTGCTTCCTGGATTACTTTCTTTACATCATCCAGATGGGATATTTCCAGAGCAGTATAATTTAAATTTAATTCTCCCCGATTGGATACATAATTAATCGTTTGTGCTTGATTTTCCGTTTGGTTAACTAATAACAGAACCAATTGATAAGAAAAGAGTATTAAAAACAAAAAGCAAAAAAAGCTAAATATAGTAAGAATAATTTTCTTGCTTCTGCTTTTAACCATAAAAATTAAGAAAATAAATGAACTATAAAAACTTATTCGCAGTCAGAGCAGTGTGAACAGTGCTCTCCGCAGCCATCTTCTTTCTTTTCTTTCAGATTCTCAGGTTCATTAATTCCCATAACCTTAATCTCAAAGTTAAGATCTTTACCTGCAAGGGGATGGTTCAAATCAATAGTGACTTTTCCTTCTCCAACTTTAGTTATTCGGGCTGGAAGTTTTTGTCCCGTAGGTCCCTGCATCACTAACATCATCCCTGGTTGCGGTTCAGGTTTTTCCGGCAGTTTATCTCTAGGTACAACCATGATCAATTCTGCTCTTACCGCACCGTAAGCCTCTTCGGATTTGATCAGGAACGTTTTATTTTCATCTTTTTTCATTCCTATTACTGCCTGTTCAAAGCCAGGAATGACCTGTTTTGCACCCACTTCAAAGCAAAGCGGTTCTCTTCCTTTGGAAGAATCAAATACTTTTCCGTCAGAAAAAGTACCTGTATATTCAACTTTGATTTTGTCGCCGTTTTTGATCATTTCTTCTTTTTTAATCGTTTCCATCTTTTGTTTTTTTGTCATATTTTTAACCTCAAAACCCATTATTTACCATTTAATTATAAATTTATCTTTTATTTCTAAGGGAGAGTGTCAGGATTAAATCCCTGCAGCAGAAGCTGGAAATTATTAGGATTCTCTCCGCAGGTATGCTCATTTCTGAACTGGGTGTCCAATTTTCCGCTTTCATCATTCCAGAAATAAAGCCAGCTTTCGCATCCCGGCTTGCAGCCAGCACTGTTTAAGTTGCTATCCCTATCTTTTAATATCTCTTCTATCTCTCCGCTTTTGGCTTCATAATCTGGCTCGTTCATCTTTTCTACAAGTTCAGTAAATCTTCTTTGTTCATCCTCGACAGCTTCTCTACAAAATCCAACATAGCCTTTTGGAGAAAGTATCTCTCCTTGCTGATAACCGATACCTAATTCTTCATGCTTGTGGCGATGATAGAAAGTAGTCGTAGCTAATACCATTACCACTAAGCTAATTCCCCAGCCTATTTTTCCAGCCCAATTCGATCCATAATAATGTGACCTCATCTTTCCTCATTTACAATATTCTGGTACAGTAGGGCAGAGATACCGTTTCGGAGGATTAGCAATTAAGTCAACGTCTCTTCCTTCTCGAAGAGGAAATCCTCTAATCTGGTCTACATCTACAGCATATCTTCTGTCCAAAATAACAGAATAACTTTTCCCTCGAGTTATTTCTGATAATTGACATCCCAATGGACAGTCGTCACCAAAAAGATTATCACCTTTTGAAGGGGGAGTTAAGTACGAATCTTCCCAAGCATGTGCTGCGCCCACGAATATTACTATTTTGGCTTGTGGTTCTTTATCCATTAGTCTTTCTATGTTTTTAGCCATTTCTTTATCTCTATTTTTATCCTCAGATATGTTACGATTACTTGGGTCATTTACATCCATGCAATGTACTTTCATTCCTGCATCTTTTGCTTGGGTAAGCAGATACAGAAAATCCGGATAAATTCTCAAATTTATTGTTTCTAATAGTTCTTCTCCTTCAATCCGCCCCTCCATGAACTGTTCGACAGTATTCTGATACTTTTCCGGCAATTCTACCATTAAATGCTGGTATCCCTGTTGCTGAAGTCTTTCCAATAAGTCTCCTACAAAATAATTATCCATTTCCACAAGATGATCCTCTCCAAAAATAATTACTTGGTTTTGTTTGGCCTGGGTGAGAATAGTTTCTTCCAAGTCGCCAGGAAAAGGATGTTGTTTAATATCAGTCCATGTTTCCACAATGTGTCTTAAACTATTAAATTCTTGGTGATCCCCTGCCGGGGGAGAATAACTAGCTAAGCATCCGGTTTGGAGAGCAGTTAATAGTATAGAATAATTGCATAGTTTCCCAGTCCAACCCGAATCTTTATCTAGCATATTTTTCTTCCTCATTTAATCTTTTTCCCATCTCAATAGGAATTGCATTTACCTCGAACACATTCTCTCATTAACTCTCCGTTAAGATAAAATTCTGTAATTCCTTGCTGGTCATTCCATCTGGTTACTCTCGCTTCTGCTTCTGCATTATAAAACAGATGTTTTCCAATTCTTTCCCCAGGAATAACCCGATAATGATACTCCTTACGGATTCTCCAACCCTCTTCATTAATTTCTTGCACCTGGGTGGTCATATGCTTACCTGCACCTAAACGTTCGCTGGTAGAGGTGTTCGGATTATGATAAAACAAAGCTCCTTCGGTGGGATCGCTAGCCTTGCCCGTTAATACTTCTAAAACTACTTGATAACAGACTTCTAATTTTGCCTGTACTTGTGCATCGGAATTTGGGCTTAATTTATATTCTCCTTTTTTATCTTTAAAACTTTTAGTTTGGAAATCTTTTGGATTAGCGCCGATAGCATTAAATTCTAAGGTATTATCTTTAATCACACTCATGAGGGTGCCGTCACCAAATCTTTTTTCTCCAGTGATATTGGGAGTGAGTTTAGAAGCAAAAAGCTGATTATCGAATTTCCAGCGGTTTAAAATAACTTCCATTACCCCTTTAATTCCTTCTACTGGTTCTGCGCCTGCTTCGTAAAATAATAACCTGCTAAGATAAATCAGATCTTCTGGAATGACTTCTTGATGGTAAGTCTCTCTTAAAGTTTGGGCCGCTTTTTCTATACCTCCCGCAATCATCTGATCGATTGTAGGTAGAGATTGGTACTCAATAACCGTCTCTTCTAAGGCTGCAGTAACTACTGATCTCTCTGCAGGTATACTTGATTCGCTAGGTTCATTTACAATCTCAGAATTACCCGGGCTGGGAGCACATCCGCTAGCTAAAATTAAAGCTAGGGGTACAATTCTTTTTCTAAAGGGAGTAGCCAGATTCATCCCCATTCAGAGAGCATCCCTATTTATAAACCTTTCGTTTAATTTACTACTCTCAAGTTACACTTATCTAGCTGAACTCAAACTCTTCTTCAGCTCTTCAGAAATAACCTTACCCGAGGCTTTCCCGGCTAGTTTCTGCACGCAGAATCCCATCAATGCTCCGAAGGGAGCGCCTTTATTCGCTTCAATTACTTCCTTGATGATGCGATGGATCTCTTCCGTACCTAAACTTTCATAATTTTTCAGCTTAAATTTGCCTTTGATCATATCTATCAAAACATCTAGCACAATATCTTTATGGATTTTCTCTTCATTTAAGTATTTGAATAGATCTCTAAAATGATCTGCAGTTAATTTTTCCGGATCTAGCTCATATTTCCGTTTGATTTCCAATAAAGTAGAAGTTAAAGTTTCAGCAATAAATGCTGCTTTGATTTTCGGATAAGTCTTTACTAATTCTTCAAACAAAAGCATCTGACCAGACTTAGCTATAAATTCCGCTAAATCCCCGCTTAATCCAAATTTACGTTGATAGCGGAGCATTTTCTCTTCCAGCGATTCAGGTATTTCTATCCCCCGTAAATCCGGCTTGATTAATAGAACATCAGTTTCCGGATACATTCTAGCTGCCCCAGGCATAGGCCTTAAAAAAGAAGTGGTTCCTTCCGCTTCTGCCTTGCGCACTTCTTTGGGTATCCCTATAAATAATTCTTGAGCCCGTTCATAGACCGCTTCTAAAGCGATTTTTGCTGGTTCTTCTTTTTCTGCCACTAGGATAAAAGCATCTTTTTCATTACAAGCTAGCTCTTTCTTGATTATTTTTACTTCACTTTCAGTAATCCCATAATTGGGCAGTTCATCAGAATGAAATATCCCTCTAACTCCGGCTTTAATCTTGGCCCGACCAGAAAATTCTGTACCTACTCGATAGCCAGGCTGAAGTTCTCTTCCCACTAATCCTGCAAAGTTCTTCAACTTTATCCCTAAAATTTTTCCTTTATTTTTTATTGCAGCTTGGATTACTTTTGATTCTGAACTTTTGATCAGTAAAGTTAAATCAAAAATTTCTAATTTCTCCAATTTTATTTTTTTCAATTCCAGCTCTTCTTTGATTTTACTTAATTCTAATTGCCTTTTAATTTCTAATTCTATCAGGGTAGGCAGCATCTTTAAATCCTGAGCGCCCTTGATCTCGACCCTGTTTCCGCCAGCGATGGAAACATTTACGTCCTGCCTGATCGTTCCTAAACCTCTTTTAACTCCAGGTAAAGATCGCAGTAGCATCCCGATCTTTTTAGCAGTTTCAAGACCTTGTTCAGGAGTATGAATGTCTGGGGCAGTGCCGATCTCAATCAGGGGGATTCCTAGGCGATCCATTCTCCAGATTCGTTCAGCAGAAGTTTCTGAAATATTTTTACAGGCATCTTCTTCTAATGAAATATTTTCAATCCTGACTTTTCCTGCACTGGTCTCAATCTCTCCTCCCCGGGCAACCAAAGCCGTTCTCTGGAATCCAGAAGTGTTGGATCCATCAACTACTGTTTTCCGCATCACCTGAACAATGGAAGAAACTTTTGCTTCTACCATCTTACAGAATTGTAAAGTGGTGTACAAAGCTTCTGGGTTTAATTGATGGGGTGGTTCAGAATCAGTTTCCACTAGACAGGTTGTATCTTTATAACCTTGATAAATAAAAGTTTTACTCTTGAGCTGTTCTTCTTGGGCAGCGATATCAATCTCCCCGGATTCTCCTGCAGAGGCTCTTAACTTTCTTCTAACCTCAAAATCAGGCAGGTCATCCCGAAGTAAAGTTGGACAATTACAGAATAGTTTTCTACCTTCTAATTGTTGGTGAATTTCAATTCCGCATTTGAGATTAGTTTGTTCCATTTTACTTAATCAATAAGGATCATTCTTTTACTTCTCACCATTTTTCATAACCATTCTCTTTTTTTGGGGGGGCAGTATTTGCTGAAAATCTTTAGCCGAGGGCAATTTGCCGTATAAATTATTTGGCAGCTGTTTGCTGAGGGTATATTTTGCTACACCGATGGGTTTTGAGACTGTTCTTAAAGCATATTCTACTTCCAACCGATCTTTATGCGGCACTAACAAAATCCCTATGCTTGGATGATCATCAGGATGTTTCAATTGTTTATCTATAAGTTGTAAATAAAAATCAAGTTTGCCTATAAATTCTGGTTCAAACTCGGTTACTTTTAATTCTACTGCAATCAGGCATTTTAATATTCGATGGTAGAAAAGTAAATCAATAAAATAATCTTTATCACCTAAAGTGATAGGATATTGATTTCCGATAAAACAGAATCCGTACCCCAATTCCATCATCAAGCGTTTTACTTTTTCAACCATGGTATTTTCAAGTTGTTTTTCGGCAATCGGCTTGTTAATGTCTAAAAAATCTAGTGAGTAGACACTCTTAATACTTTCTTGCGTTTGCTCAAGCATATTCTCAGGCAAGGCAGTTGCGAAATTGTGCTGAGAAGGATGCAGCAGATAATTAGTATAAGCATCAGCTTCTATCTGGTGTAACAAAACCGAACGGCTGTACCTATTTTTAATAGTAGTTTCTAAATAAAAGATACGGGCGTTTATATCTTTCACTTTTTGAAGTATCAAAATATTGTGTCCCCACGGAACTTCTGAAACAAGCTGCTTCATATTTCCCAATTCTGAAACAGGCTGTTTCAGATTTGAGTATTCTTCTACCAATTGTCTCATAAACCAAAGACTACGCGGCGACCAGCTTATACCCTCACCAATATTCCTATTCAAATCTTTGCTTAATTGTTCGACAATTGATTTTCCCCAACCGTACTGTTGTTGCTTTTTTATGATCAATTCACCAATATTCCAATACAACCTATTTGAAACAGTTTGAACGGTCTGCACAGCAAGCGCACGATGATTTTGCACCATATTCACTATTTCTGAAAGAAATTCTTGGTACGCTGCGTTTGATATTTTTTTATCCATATTTTATATTAATTCTTTAGGCCTAACTTATATAGGTTTGCTTGCTGTTGGTGAATTTCTATACCCCATTTCAATCCTAATTTATTATAATTCATCTTATTGAAAAAGGAAAGCAAAGCGCTTTAAAAAGGTTTAGGGTTTAATTCTGTAGGGTTTAACTTCTTTTACTTCCATCCCCATTCTTAAACCTATACTCTCCCCAGACCAAAATTATATAAATCTCCGCTTTATTCTAACTCCAAAAGGGGGTATTCCAAAATGTTTTGTCCAAAATGCGGGTCCATCCTGCGCCCGAAGATGAAAGGCACTAAGAAAATACTTTTTTGCAGCTGCGGCTTTACTAAAAGCCCTGATCAAGAAGAAACTTCTACGGAATTGAAAGAGATAGTTAATACTGGTAGAAAAATAGAAATCATCGAAAAAGTAGAAGTCCATCCGAAAATCAAGACTAAATGCGAAAAGTGTGCAAATACAGTTGCTTATTATTGGACCCAGCAGACCAGGGGAGCAGATGAGCCTGAAACCAGATTTTTCAGGTGTACTAAATGCAATTATACTTGGAGAGAATATGCTTAGTCCTCAAGCTTTATCCAGTCCGCAGGAATTAGTCCAAAGCTTATCTAAAGACAGCTTATTTAACCAATGGCAGAAAGAGCACCCTAAAAATTTTCTTTCTCATTTTTTTGCGGCTTTAGATTCTGATTTTAAGTTCAAAAGCAACTGGGAAATCGGCTTTTTCGCTGAGGATAAGATTACTGTTTTTCTGCCTTTGAAATCTGAATTTTCCACCAGTGGAACACCGGTAGAAAATTCAGGGTCTGAGGAAACCGCTCCGAGCCAACCTCGTTGCCACTCGGGGCGGTTTCCGATTGACAAAGGCTTTGAGATCAAGCCTGCTGATGAGATCTTCAAGCAGAAATCCGCTAAACTAGAATCGCTCAATCTAAAGTTGGTTGTTTTATCTTACGAAGAGGCTTTAAAGAAATTTCAGGATAGCCAATTAGTTTATTTTCCTAAAGTAGTTTTGGGAGATGGCTTTGTGATTTTACAAACTATCAATGGAAAGATTCTCTGGAATTTTACATTCATCACCAAACAGCTCAAGTTCGTCAATCTCAAGATCAATGCCCTTACTGGAAAAGAAGAAGACCATCAGGAAATTGATTTGGTGCAAAAGAATTAGAATTTGTTAGAACAAAATTATTAGTTTGACTAAACCTTTTAATTATTATTTCATTATCTTACCTATATTCCCCTTTCTCTATCAAAGTAGTAATGCGACATAATCATCGCTAGTAGTAAACTCAAATTTTTTTTCGCTAGTGGTATCGGGTTAGAGTATATATTTTCCACTTCAGTATTCTTTATAAGTAAGTTTGTTTTTATAAAATTCCAGATAGATGTTTAGGAAAAAGGGGTGATGGATGATTACTCAAAAAATTTCTTACAAGGCAATGATTGGCTCTCGAAGTTTGGACTCTTTTATCAATGTTACTTTAACCCCTGCGGCTATTTTACCGCTGGTCAAAGAAGTTAAGATTGAAGAATAGGTTTGTTTTCTTTAATTTTTCTTTTTTTGTTAGTAATATATTTTTTTTGTTATTGGTCTTTCCGTAACAACCTTTAAATATTTATATATAATCTTCCGGAATATGGATTTCCAAAAGCTGGTAGAAGTATATGAACAATTAGAAAAGACCTCTTCTGGCAACCAAATGCGCGAAATTTTAGCTGAATTTCTTAAGAAAGTTCCGTCAGAAGAATTAGCCCGAGTTTCTTACCTAACCTTGGGCCAGATCGCTTCCGATTATGAAGGAGAAGTCCTGGGCATGGCCGAAAAGTCCGTATTAAAAGCAGTAGCGATTGCTGGAGCAGTAGACCAATCCAAAGTAAATAAATTAATGCAAGAATTAGGCGATGCTGGATTAGTGGCAGAGAATGTATTGCAGAAGAAACCTCAAACCTTAGTTCCCTTAGGAAAATTAACCGTTAAAGAATTATTTGAAACCTTGCATAAAATAGCTGGTTCTATTGGTACTGGTTCACAAGATACTAAACAAAACCTACTGGCTACTATGCTCCAAAAATCTTCTCCCTCTGGAGCTAAGTATATTATCAGAATAGCTGTGGGTACTTTGCGTATGGGTGTCGGAGATATGACAGTTTTAGATGCTTTATCCCTTGCTTTTACCGGAAATAAAGAAAGCAAAGAAATCCTGGAAAAAGCCTATAATATTTGCCCGGACCTGGGAATTATCGCTGAAACTTTGGCTAAAAGCGGAATTAAAGCTATTGAGAAGATTGATATTCATGTGGGCACCCCCATAAAGATGATGCTGGCCCAAAGAGTAGATGAATTGCACGAAATTTCAGATAAAATTCCCGGTGAGTTTACGGTAGAGGCAAAATATGATGGGGAAAGAATCCAGGCGCATAAGAATAAGAAAGGGAAAATAACCCTTTTTTCTCGAAGATTGGAAAACATAACCTTACAATTTCCTGATTTGGTACAATGGCTGGACCAATACTTTCATGCCGATGAATTTGTGATTGAAGGAGAGGTAATTGCCGTAGATAAAAAAGGTCATCCGCTTCCTTTTCAGACTTTGATGCAGCGCAAGAGAAAAACCGAGATAGAAAAATATGTAACAAAAGTTCCAGTGCAGTTGAAAGTATTTGACTTATTGTACCTAGATGGAAGATCATTTTTACATAAACCGTACCCTCAACGTTCAGCCCAATTAGAAAAACTCCTGAAAAAGAATGAGTTTATAGTTCCAACTGAAAAGATTATTACTGAAAATATTGATCAATTGGAAGATTTCTTCCAGAAGATGCTCAAGGAGGGATATGAAGGCGTTATCGTAAAATCTCGAGCAGAAGATTCTGAATATCAGGCCGGATCCCGAGGCTGGAATTGGATCAAGTGGAAAAAAGAATACGTTACCGAAATGGTAGACACTTTCGATTTGGTAGTTCTTGGCGCTGATCATGGTAAAGGTAAACGTTCCGGAACTTATGGAGCTTTATTATGTGCTGCATATAATCACAAAGAAGACCGATTCGAAACTTTATGTAAATTGGGTACGGGATTAACTGATCAATTGTTGGAAGAGCTGCCCAAGAAGTTAGCTAAGTATAAAGTTGAACGAAAACCAGTTCGGGTTAAAGTAAAGAAAGAGATGGAACCAGAAGTCTGGTTCGAGCCGAAATTGGTACTAGAAGTTTTTGGTGCGGAGATCACTAAAAGTCCTTTTCATACCTGCGCTTTGGGATTAGCTTTAAGGTTTCCTCGCTTTATCCGTTTTCGGGAGGATAAGAAAGCTGAGCAGGCTACAACCAGTAAAGAAGTGGAAGAGATGTTCGGAAAGAAATGAATGCACCGGCCGGGATTCGAACCCGGATAAACGGCTTGGAAGGCCGTTGTCTTCTGCGGCACAAAAGTTACAGCATCTTTTGCGTAACCGTTGGACCACCGGTGCATACCACAATTAAATCGGTTGTTTATTTATAAAACTTATCCCAAAACAAAAAGTTAATTAAAACCAAAGCTTTTCTTCCACTCTATGGCCCTTAAAAAGAGAAAAAAAGAGCAGATCCTGGTCTTCGGCTCACATTCAGATGATTTTGTCATTGGCGCAGGTGGAGCTATTGCTAATTACGCTAAAAAAAATAAAGTTTATTCAGTAGTCTTTTCTTATGGGGAAAAATCTCATCCCTGGCTGAAAGAGAAATTCGTCCAGAAAGTTAGAGCTAAAGAAGCTCAGGAAGCCAGCAAATTGCTTGGCTGTAAGACTTCTATTTATGATCTAAAAGAGATGCATTTCTTGGAAGATTACACCAAAAAAGAGTTGGAACCTAAACTCTTAGCTCTGATCCAGCGGATTAAACCCGTAAAAATATTTACCCATAGCCTAGAAGATCCTCATCCTGATCATAAGGCTATTAATCAAATCACTTTAGATTTATGGGAAAAACTTGATTTCCAGCCTAAGCCTGAGCTCTATGTTTATTCAGTTTGGAATCCAGTTTCTTTCAAAACCAGCTGGCCGGCTTTTTATGTTAATATCACCAAAACTTTCGGATTGAAATTAAAGGCGTTGAAAGTTTTCCGCAGCCAGAGAGTGCATGTAGCTTACCCAGTTTTCCTCCTGCTCTTCAGAGCGATTAAAGACGGTTTCAAGATCAGAACTTTATTCGCAGAAAAGTTTTATAGGATAAAATAAGATATTAAACCATGAAAAAAACTAAACTGCTCCTAGTCTCAGATACTTTCCTTCCTAAAGTAGATGGGACTGTCCGTTTCATCGAGGAATTCATCAAACGCGCCAGAGATCATTTTGATCTCTCTTTGTTAATACCTCAGTTTGAGCAGCCTCTCTCCGTCAAGGGGATTAAAACCGTTTTATTAGAGGTCTCTAAAATTATCCATCCTCTGCCCACTTATCCGGCAATAAAGATTTCCCTCTTTAATCTCCTAAAAATCAAAGATGCCGTCAAAGAATCAGAAATAGTCTTTGCCCAAGGGCCAGCTTTCGCTAGTTATATCGCAGTATTGTTCGCTTATCTCTATCAAAAACCAGTTTATTTTTATACCCATGTCTTACCCTGGGAATTATTAGAACAATCTACCCGCAGCCACTGGGGTAAATTTTGGGCCTATTGGGTTAGAAGAGGAAGTATCTTCATCTTTAATCGTTGTAATAAAATTCTTGTACCTTACCATGACTTGGGAAACCAATTGAGAGATTTCGGCCTGAAGACTAATCTGTCTGTAGCTCGTCTAGGAATTGATATCGAGAGATTTTCTCCCTCTAAAAATAAGATCGCCAGTAAAAAGAAAGTTAGTCTGGATGAAAAGAAATTAGTAGTAGGCTATGTCGGAAGAATTTCTAAAGAGAAAAATATTGAAAATTTATTAGAAGCATTTAAGAAAATACGTTATCCTCAGCGTTTTACTTTATTGTTGGTTGGTGACGGTTCTGAAGAGTTGGTCAATAAATTCAAAAAAGCCAAAAATTGTCAGGTTACTGGTTTCGTAGAAAATGTGGAAGATTATCTTAAGGCTATGGATGTTTTCGTCATGCCCAGTTTAACTGAAACTACCTCTCTAGCTACTTTGGAAGCGATGTCCTGCGGATTGCCGGTAATCGCCACTAAGGTCGGTTTTATCGAGCATTATCTGACTAAAGATCAGAACGGCCTTTTCTTTCCCCGAAATAGCTCTACCTTATTGGCTATAAAAATAGAAAAATTATTGAAAGAGCCGAAATTAAGAGAGCAGTTGGGCCAAAATGCTCGTAAAACTGTAGCTTATTCTTTCTCTTGGGAAAGATCGATTAATAAGATCAGAAGAATATTGGATGAGTGAATTTGTCTTTGGGACAGTTTTTCTTTTAAACATATATCCATATATATCATATGCGAAAGATTTAAAAACCATCCTAAAACTTTGCTTAGAAACTAAGGGGGATTCAGAATATGGCCAAAGAAGAATTTGACGATGAGGTAAGTATTAAAGATACTCCTGCAGAAGAAGAGGAGACCGAAGACAGTTTCATGGACGGTTATACTAAAGAAGAAGAGGTCCAGGAATGTGCAGAATGCGGTTCTGCAGTAAGAGAAGCCAAGAAAGTAATAGCTTCCATTGAAGGTGAAGAATACACCTTCTGTTCCAAGGCCTGTGCCGATGAATTCAAAGAAACTTTCGCTGCCGGAGAAGAAGAATAAGTTTTTTTAGTTCTTTATTTTCTTAGTGCTTTCTCAATCTTAGGCAATTCCCAGCAGTTTAAAACCTCTTTCTTTTCTGCCCAGCCTCGCCTGGCCGTCAGCACTCCTAGCGGATAATTCTCCAGATGTAAAGTATCATGAGCATCAGTACCGATCGCAATCTTGCATCCTGCCTCGATTGCAGCTTTAACCTTTATTCCATCTAAATCCAGCCTCTCCGGCAAGGAATTCACTTCCAGGAAAACATTATTCTTTTTGGCAGTCTCAAAGACTTTCTCTAAATTTATGGCTAAAGCTTCTCGGGTATTCAATAAAATATCTGTAGGATGAGCTAAAATATTGATTGGATAATTTTCTAAAGCAGAACAAACTCGCTGGGTCATCTCTTTTTCGGGCATTTTTAGGGATAAATGCACTGCTCCGATCACTACATCTAACTCTTTCAGTTTTTGTTTGGAAAGAGGCAAAGTTCCGTCTTTGAGAATATCAATCTCCACCCCAGAAAAAACTTTAATCCCTACTTTCTGGCGTACTTTCTCAATTTCTTTCAGATAAGCGCTTAATCTTTTCTCGTTGAGCGGATTGGTTATACCCATCTGTCCGTAATGGTCATTGAAAGAGATGAACTTAAATCCCAGCTCTTCAGCTTTCTGGGCCATCTCTAACAAACTATTTCCACCATCGCTCCATCTAGTATGATTATGAAAAACTCCTTTGATCGCCTGGTTTGAAATCAACTGCGGCAATTTGTTTTCTAGAGCTGCTTTTATCTCTCCAGTATTCTCCCGCAGTTCCGGCTCCATATATTTTAATCCTAATTTAGAATATATTTCCTCTTCAGTTCTGCCCGCTACCCATTTTTTATCTTTAACTTTAAATAAACCATATTCGTTTAAAGTATATCCTTTTGATAAAGCTAATTTTCTTAGTTCGATATTATGCTCCTTATTGCCGATAAAATAAAGCAAGGCAGACCCAAACTCTTTTTCTGAAACCACCCGCAAGTCCATCTGCAGCCCATTTCTTAACCTCATCGAGCTTTTGGTGCTTCCTTTAGCGATAATTTCCTGAATATCTGGTAGGGAGGTAAATAATTTCATTACCTTTTCTGCTTGATTAGAGATGACTAAAAAATCTAAATCTCCCACCGTCTCTTTTCCCCTGCGAAAAGAGCCGGCAACTTCTATTCTCTCTACAAAATTAAATTTCTGAAAATAATTTTTTATTTCATTAACTATGGGCAGAGCTTGAGAATATAAAAATCGTTTGGGTTTGGTCTTAAGAAATTGTATCCCTCGGAGCAAGTTTTGTTCAGTCTCCTCCGCAAAACCGGTTAATTCTCTGATTTTATGCTGCTTTAATGCTTTCTCTAGGTCTGCAACAGTTCTAATCTTTAATTTTTGGTAGAGGATTAATATTTTTTTAGGCCCTAAGCCAGGTATCTGGTTCAGCTCTTCCTGATCAATCTTGATTTCTTTTTTTAGCTTCTCATAATATTTTAATTTGCCGGTTTTTAGGATTTCCTCGATTTTCTCGGCGATGCTTTTGCCTACACCGGAAATCTCTTTCAGCTCTCCCTTTCGATAGACTTCGGCAATATCTTCCGTTAGGACTTCCACTCCCTTGGCTGCCTTGCGATAGGCATAGGGTTTGAATTCTATTCCCTGCAATTCCAGGATATCTGCGATATTGTTCAGGATTTTGACTATCTCTAGGTTTTTCATCTTTTTATGAGAGCGTGCTCCTTTAGTTGATCTTGGATTAATCTATTCTTAAGAGAAAATGTTTTCTGAATCAGTTCTTTTCCCTGTTCAAAATTTATCTTTGTTCCATAATAATTGATGTTATTGCGGATATAGCGGAATCGGTCAAAATCATTATATTCAAAATCTTTTACTAGCGTTCTTAATAATTCTCCAGTGCAAAAATGAGAGGTTACTTTATATCCTTTGGAGATACAAAGAGCTTCTAGAATCTCACGCAAAGAATCATAGGCTAAAGAAACATAAGCTGAGATATTAATCTCGTTGATTTTGGCAGTATTTACAGCGATTTCTTTGATCCCGGCCATTTCTATTAAAGAAAAGATTAATTCTTTATCTACCTTGGTCTTTCGGATAAATCCCTTTCGATAGCATTCATCTAGATCCATTTTACCTCTCCCTGGATGACCAGGCCATTTAATATATTATTGATTAAATGTTTATTTCCTAGTTCTTTAATTTCAGTAACTATAACTAATTGTAATTTCCGATTTAATTTCTTTTCCCAGATCTTTTGGTTTGGGAAGTCCATCTTTCTTTCTGAAATAATTAACAAGTCTAAATCACTATCCTCTGTGTCTGAACCATCTGCACCAGAACCGAAGAATACCACCGTAGGTTTAAGATAGAATTTATTTATCTCTTCTAATAATCCGGACTCTTTAATCTTACGCAGGTTGTACCATAATTTAAGATCTCGGTAAGAGTCTTCCTCTAGATTTGCTTTATACAGATGATAGACCCGCTCGAATCTTACCTTTAGAATTTTCTTTTTCACTAAATCTTTCAGTGCTTTGCTGGCAGTAGCCGGAGTAATCTTTACCTCTTTGGCTATCTCCCGGACATTAAATTCTCTTAAGGAGGATTCAAAAAATACTTTTAATAGCTTTAAATCTTTAAACATATGTTTAATAAAATGAACATATGTTTATAAATATTTCTGTTTAGGATTAAATCTTACATCAAAAACATTAAATCACAACTGATTTAAATATTAACAGAATTATTTCTTTTCTTTCGCTTCTTTCTTCTTGAGATAAGGGTGCCCTTCTCCTGAGACCAACGATTTTCTTAATTGGAGTAAATCACTTAAGTCTGCAGTGGCATAGCCAAGTTTATCTTCAACTTCAAATCCAGCTTTGTCTAGATTGGGTTTAAGATAAGCAGCTATTTCTGTGGGATGAAATTTATTAAAATGATGTTGTACATATCTGCTGTTCAGAACGGTTAAGGCACCGTTAATATACTTTCCTCTAGACTCATCAACATGCTTTTTTAGATGCCCCACGGTTGTCTTCTTGCCTTTGGCTAATTCTTCTATCGCCTTGATGCTATCTACCCCTTTAATCTTTCCAGCACCAACCTGCTCGTCATACATTCCAGTTAAGAAATCATATTGATCTTTTTCGTCTAGCCCTAAGTCTTTCATCTTACCTAATATTCCGGGATGGGCTTTTTCAAAGTATTTTTTAAGTCCGGCAGTTACTGCTTTTTTAATTTCATCTTTTTTCTTTTCAGTTTTAGAATCATCATCGTTCTGGAAAGCTTTATCTAATTCTGTCTTGATTGCATCATACATCCCTTGCTGAGCAGGAGAAAAAACATTATTATACCAATGGTTCATATTCTCATCTTTGGTGAAAGCATCATGGGCTTTGAAAGCTGCATCTAAATCTTTAGAATGGGTATCTTGCATATCTTTAAACAGATCATCTATACTTTTCGGCTTTTTTGGCTTATCTTTACCCATATCCCTAAGTAAATCAAAACCGTATTTAAATATTTCTGTTCAGCAGATTAAATTGACCAGAAAGAAACCCAATCATCTTATTCAACTAAAAGCAGTTTTCACTTAATCTTTCCCTAAAGTGCAGGCTGGAAAGCTATAATTGCAATTACGTTTCTCCGGCACTGCTGCGGCATGGCAAATTTGAGCAGGTCCTCTAACAATATAAGGACATAAAGGGTAGGCAGTTCCTTTATTTGGATCAATTAGGATCGTTACTTTAAACTCTTTATCAAAGACCGGTCTGTAATCACTATCTTTACCCCGGCATTCATGATCCCTAACTAGATGTTCCAGCTTAGTTTGTTCCATTTTACTTCTAAAAAGAGGTTGCTATTTAAAAGTTACTACCAATTTAAATATTTTTTAGTGTTGTTGAACCTAGTTAAACACTGGTTGACCAAAAGGTCCCACTATCCGCAGAAACCATTATATTTATATAAAACATATTTTTAATAAGATTATAAATTAGTCTCACTATCTTATAATCAGAAACAAATATCCCAAATGAAGGTGAACTTAAACATGAGCAAAAAATCAATTAAACCTAAAACCCTTAAAGCCGTAGGAGATAATAGTCCTAAACCTGTAGATCCCCACCAGAAATCCGAATCACTTCTTCCGCAGGGAGCACCAAAACTTCCCCCAGAATTAGAAAAGAAGCTTAAAGCTCTCAAAGAAAAATTAGACCAATTCAAAGCTAAAGTATTAGACAAATTCGGCGATTATATCGTAGGTATGACCTTATTGCCTCCGGAAAAACCCCATCCTAAGCATGAAGAACCCAAGTCTGAAGAGCAGGCTGAGGCTCAAGCAAAAGAATTGCCTAAAGAGCAGTCAAAAGAAACAGAACAGAAGATTGATGTTTTAGTGGTTGTAGATGATACTACTTCTAAACAGCTGACTAAAGATGAATTACATCAAAAATTTTCTACCATCATCCGTAAATTTGCAGAGGAGACTGATAAGAACATCATTCCTCAGAGCATACTACTGACTGATCTATGGTTAAATTGTTATGATGCTAAATATGAATTAAACAAATTAATTTCCATGGGCGCCCCCATCCATGATACTGGGATGCTTGCTGCCATTAAGATTGCCGAGATTCATAAGACCATGGTGCTGAAGAAATTCGATAAGTACATCCTAAGTTATGTGCTGGCTGGATCTTTGGTCCAAGGCCGAGCTACACCTACTTCTGATATTGATGTCTGGATCGTCATTGATGATACTGACGTCAAGAAAATGACCAGATTAGAACTTAAAGATAAGTTAAGGGCGATCATCATCGGCATGGGCATCGAAGCCGGTGAGATGACCGGAATCAAAAACAAATTAAACATCCAGGTCTATATCTTGACTGATTTCTGGGAATCTCTGAAAGATGCTAATCCTATTATCTTTACCTTGTTAAGAGATGGAGTTCCCTTTTATGATCGGGGAATTTTCATGCCCTGGAAACAGTTGTTAAGAATGGGCCGGATTAAACCTAGCCGGGAAGCGATAGATCTGTTTATGAGTACAGGAGAACAAAGCATCAGCCGGGTAAAGTTAAGATTGAAGGATATGGGCATGGAAGATACCTATTATGCTATCTTAACTCCATCCCAGGCAGCTTTAATGCTCTACGGGCTTCCGCCGCCAACACCAAAAGAGACTCCTGACGTCTTAGAAGAGATCTTTGTCAAGAAAGAAAAGATGCTTGAACAAGAATATGTTAATATTCTGAGAAGGAATGTCCAGATCCGTAAAGAGATTGAGCATGGAGAAAAGAAAGAACTGTCTGGGGGAGAACTAGACCAGCTGATCAAAGATGCAGAAAAGTTCCTCAAACGCATCAAAGAATTGTTTAAGACCATTGAAGAAAAGCATGACCAGAATAATGTTTTAATGCTTTACGATGAGATCATGACCATTATCAGGGACGTGCTTAAGATAGAGGGTATAGACAAGGCCCAGGATGAAGAGATCGTCAAATTATTTGAAGATGAGTTGATCAGTACCGGAAAGATACCTGCCCGCTATCTGAGAGATTTAAATGAGATTATCGATTCCAAGCGCAAGCAGGATGCCGGAAAATTAACCAAATCTGATCTGGAAAAGGCCAGAAAAGGCAGCTCTGGATTGATTAGGTTCTTGGTAGAGTACCTGCAGAGAAAACGTGGTCGGGAATTAGAACGGGCTAAGATTAAGATCAAGCATGGAGAGAAGTATGGAGAAGTTATTCTTTTGGACAAAATGGCTTTTATCATCCATGACCTTGATGCTAAAGAGAAGCGGATTGAGAAAGCCGAGATCCTGTCGGATGGAAGCCTTGGCCCTCTGGAAGAGAGCACTTTGGAAGAGTTCGAGAAAGAGCTGGCTAGCCTAAAGATGCCTCCGCGGGCTTTCATCAAAGAGGCTATCTTTGAAGATCTAAAGAAGATTTTCGGTCGGGATGTGGAAGTCTTGGTGAATTATTGATTTATTGTTTTTTTCATTTTTTTTGTATTATTTTAGCTAAAAGTAATCTCTTAGGGCCATTTAAGAGTAATCTTTTTAAGTCCTAACTGTATTAGTAAAAAAAGAAGGTGCAGAACATGTTTTTAACTAAAAATAAAGAATATCTTGATTTATTAAATACGATCAAAGCAAGAGTAAATTCTGCCCAGATTAAAGCAGTTGTTTCAGTAAATAAAGAGTTAATTTTCCTTTACTGGGATATTGGAAGAAATATTTTAGAGAGGCAAACTAGAGAAGGCTGGGGCACAAAGGTTATCGACAAGCTTTCCCAAGACTTAATGAGAAGTTTCCCGGAAATGAAAGGATTCTCTCCCCGGAATCTTAAATATATGCGTAAGTTTGCTGATGAATATCCACAGAAAGAAATAGTGCAAGAGGTTCTTGCACAATTAACCTGGTATCATAATATTACCCTAATAGAGAAAATTGCTTCTCTTTCTGAACGAATGTGGTACGCTCAACAAGCGATAAAAGATGGATGGTCGCGGAATGTAATGATGCATCAAATTGAATTGGGTTTACATCAGCGACAAGGCAAAATAATTCATAATTTTATGGCTACACTCCCTGCGCCACAGTCAGATTTAGCTAGACAAACTTTAAAAGATCCCTACATCTTTGACTTTCTCTCTTTGGGTGCGGAGGTGCAGGAAAGAGAAATAGAAAAGGAACTGACCAAGCATATTACTAAATTTTTGTTGGAATTAGGTGCAGGATTTTCATTTGTTGGGAGCCAATATCATATTGAAGTTTCTGGACAGGATTATTATATTGACCTGCTTTTTTACCATCTCCAATTGCGGTCTTTTGTTATCATTGAACTAAAAGCAGGGGAGTTTAAACCGGAGTATGCAGGAAAGTTAAATTTTTATCTTTCTGCTCTGGACAAAATATTGAAACAGGACAACGATAAACCATCAATTGGGATAATTTTGTGTAAAAGCAAAGATAAGATTATTGCAGAGTATGCTCTCAAAGATATGAGTAAGCCTATGGGGGTTTCTGAATATAAAATTGTTCGCGCAATCCCAGAAAAATTAAAGACGAGCTTACCGACTATCGCTGAATTGGAGAAAGAGTTGTCTGGATCATCTCGAGAGGTAAAGACTACCAAGAAAAAGAAGTAAGAGGGATAAACTCATGAAGCAGAATAATTTCATTAAAGAATTCAAAGAGATCAATAAAAACGACGCTGCCAGCGCTGGAGGAAAAGGCGCTTCTCTGGGCGAGATGACCCAGGCAGGAATTACTGTTCCGCCTGGTTTCGTAATTTTGGCAGATGCCTTTGATAGTTTTCTTCACCAAGCTGAAATCCATACTGAGATTGATGCTATCCTGCATAAAGTTGATCATAAAGCAATGCATACGGTTGAGCAAGCATCAGAAGAAATTAAAGCAATTATTTTGGGTGCTCAAATGCCCCCAGAGATTGCCCAAGAAATTCTTACTGCTTTTAAAAAAATGGATGCTCGCTTTGTAGCAGTTCGTTCTTCTGCCACTGCTGAAGATAGCTCTACTGCGGCTTGGGCTGGGCAATTAGAAAGTTATCTTAATACTACTAGAGAAAATCTGTTAGAAAATGTAAAAAAGTGTTGGGCTTCGTTATTTACCCCGAGAGCCATATTTTATCGTTATGAACAGAATCTGCATCAGCAACATATTTCTGTGGCAGTAGTTGTCCAGAAAATGGTTGAATCAGAAGTTTCGGGAATTGCTTTTTCTGTCCATCCGGTAACTCAGGATTACAATCAGTTAATTATTGAAGCAGGCTATGGATTGGGTGAAGCTATCGTTTCAGGACAGATTACGCCGGATAGTTATGTGGTAGAGAAGAAAGCCTGGGAAATAATTGATCAGAATATTGCTACTCAAACCAAAGCGCTTTACAGAAGCAAAAATGGCGGTAATGAATGGAAAGAGATTTCCGGAAGTGAACAGAAACTATCCGACGCTCAGATGATAGAATTATCTAAATTGGTGGTAAAAATTGAACAGCATTATGGTTTTCCCGTAGATGTGGAATGGGCCTTGGAGAAAAAGAAATTTTATATTGTGCAGAGCAGACCGATAACGACTCTTGCTGAAAAAAAACCAACAGAAGAAAGAGAAAAAGTTACACCCTCTCAATATCACAAATTAATGAATCGTTCTTTTCCTCTGATCTATTTTGAAGGTTGGTATAAAGGGGAACGGTTTGGATTACCCAATATTTCTAAAGATAGCATGTTTTTTGATCCTTTATTCATTTATCAAAAAAATAAGGGAACAGATGTTCTCTACAATTTTACTGATAATATCCAAAACCCAGCTTTACTGGTGGAATATTTTATTAAGCATGCTCATCGCCTAAAATCACTTACGGAAGAACATTTAAAAAATTATCAACAATTAATCAAGTTATCTAAAAATAAAACAGACTTTTCAATGAAAAAATTGAAAGAAATATTTTCATTTACTTTAGAAATGCATCCGGTTCTCACCGCTATGGTGGTCATTGGGAATCATTCAGAAGAAAGAGCAGAGATTGTGAAAATAAGTAACCAAACCAGAACCGCAACTGAAGATTTTGTCTTTAAATCCATTGACCTGCTGCTTAAAAATGCGATTAGATTGCTGCCCAAAGAGTACCAACAATTTTTGTATTTTTTAACTTACACTGAGATTATAGGAAAACTCCCTTCTATTCAGACTTTAAGGCAAAGGAAAGAGGGATATATCTATTATCAAGGTAAAGTGTATCCAGCTATAACTGAAGAAGAATTTGCTAAGAAACATAATCTGGAGATTATGGACTCTAAAATAAATCTTTCAGATAAAAACGAAATCAAAGGTAATTCCGCTTATCGCGGAAAAGTTATCGGTAAAGTTAGGGTAGTTTTTGAGATAGAGGATATGAAAAAGATTGAGAAAGGAGAGATTTTGGTAACCTCTATGACTACTCCGGATTTGATTGCAGTTAGTAGAGAATTTTCAGCGATTGTTACTGATGAAGGGGGCATGTTATGTCATGCTGCGATTATCTCCCGCGAATTTAAGAAGCCCTGCATCATCGGCACCAAGATCGCAACCCAAGTCCTAAAAGACGGCGATTTGGTAGAAGTTGACGCGGATAAAGGGATAGTAAAGATTCTTAATCGCGCAGATAAAAGCAGAGACTTTGATGCTTTAACCCAGACCAAATTTAAAGAATATATTCAACATCACCAGTTTGATATTCAAAAAGCTATTGCCTCCTTCTTTGGAGCAGACTTAGTTTATGGTGCTTATTCCGGTGCTGAACGCTTCTTAGGTTTTAACCCTAGCCCAATCTTAACTTATTTCAAAGGTAGAGATTTCATCCAACTGATCCCTCAAGAAACTTTGACTAAACTCACTGAGAGTTTCTCTCAAAAATATTTTTGTAACCAAAAAAAGATGGATTCATTTTTCGATGAACATAAGAAGATACGTTTAGGGATAGATCGCTTATGGAAAAAGTACGAATCTGAAAATAAAAAAGACCAGCAATCTGTCTTAAATTTCTATGATTCCCTTACCGCTAAGTCTACTCAATGGTGGGAATATGCTCTTTATGGAGAAAACAAAGGTGAAATTATATCCCAAAAAGTTGTTGCAGCTATTGCTAAGAACAAAAATCTAAGTGAAAGTCAAGCCCGAGAGGCAGTCAGCTTATTCTTACACTCAGATGAAATTTCCGTTTTCACTCGGGAGCGTTTAGAATTCTATCACCTCTGTTTAGAAGCTTGCCAGAACAAAAAAATAAATTCTTTACTAGAAAAACAAGAATACACTGAAGTATTGAGAAATACAGTTTTTGATCAGAAAATCATACAATATGTTCAGACTTATTTCTTTAGAGATACTGATTTCTATGACCGAAAGACATTAACTAAACTTGCTGTACTTAAAGAGATAAAAGAGACTTGCTCTCAGAAAGGATTAGAGGACATAAAAAAAGATCTCTCTGAAATAATCAACCCTATTAATAAAATTATTAAAAAGAAAAAGGCGATTGCGCTGGAACTTAAACTTACTCCAGATGAGAAAAATCTGCTTAATTTAGCCTGCAAATTTGTCCGCTGGATGGACGAACGAAAATATGGGATGATGACTCAGTTATACTATTTTTATTCATTCTTTCATCACCTTTCTGAACAGCTGGCTATTCCCTACGAACAGATTGTGGCTCTGGGAGTTAAAGACATTCGTAAGATTATTTTAGGGAGTAAACTAACTAGGTCCAATTCACAAACCCCCAAACTGCATATTTATGAGAAAGGTCAGCATGTTTTTGCTTTCTTGGGTCAGGAAGCAGATCATCAGATTGAAATTATCAGTGGTCTTCCTCCCAGTTTAAACGACTTTTCAGGTATAGTCGCCTGTCGGGAGAAAAATAATCAAAAGGTTAAAGGCAAAGTAAAGATCATCAAAGACCCAGTTTTAGAACCATTTCAGCAAGGGGATATATTGGTAACTTCCATGACTCGTATAGAATTTGTTCCTTTAATGAAAAAAGCCTTAGCTATAATTACTGATGAGGGGGGTATAGCTTGTCATGCCGCTATTGTCAGCAGAGAATTAGGCATTCCCTGCCTCATCGGCACTAAGATAGCTACTCAGGTATTAAAAGACGGCGATTTGGTAGAAGTTGACGCGGATAAAGGGATAATAAGAATTATCAAACCAATACTAAAAGAGGCAAAAGAAAGTTCTAATGAAACCAAATGGTACCATCTGGGAAAATGGATTGAACCGGCTCTAGCAGCAGAGGTATGGCTTACCTATGGAGAATATGCGCAGCAATTCTTTAAAGAAAAGCTTGATGGCAAGATTTTATATATTAATGGCAATTTCTTTCTGTCCAAACACGATTTTGAAATAATAAAAAGAGACAGTTATGATGCAGCTAAAAATCATAACAAAGTATTTTTTGAAAACCTGACCAGAACTATTACATCCGTATCTAATAGACTTGTTGAGCTTTCTAAAAATATCTCTTCATCAGTCGATTTTCTTAAAGCGTACCGGGAGCTTACCGGAATTTGGATGCCTCTGAATATTGTTTCTATTGGTGTTGAAAATTATGTAAATGAAATTGATAGTAGAGCATTTGAAGTAGCTTGCGGGAATACCACTGAAAAACCATGGACATTGCAGCAGATTGATGAGATGAGGATGCTTAAAAAGGAACTTAAGACTCTACCACAAAAGTTAGAGGGTTTACCTAAAACGATGCAACTTAAAATCAATAATCATCTTTCAAAATATCGATGGAAAGGTTCGCATCATTTTAGTATACACACATTTACTTTTGATGACCTAAAAAAACAAATAAAAGAGGAGGATAATGAAAACCCAAAAAAGAAAGTAAACTTTTCTGTTGATTCTTATTTAGTAAAATTGCTGGATTTGATGGGATTCATTAGATTTCGCTGTGCGGAAGCAAGTGGGATCAGTTCATACAACTTATACCAGCACTTAACTGAACTGGCAAAGAAACATAAGATATCCTATGAAGAAATAATGGAGCATACAATTGAAGAAATTGAAGCTAAAAACATAAATAAATTTATTGCGGAAAAAAGAAAGAAAAATACTGGTTTCTTATTTGATGATAAGATTTATATTTTAACAGATGAAGAGATAGAACAATACGAAGATATTCTTCTTCAAAATAAAAATTTATCTTTAAAAGAGATTAGAGGGAGAGTTGCTTGTAAAGGGAAAGCAAAAGGCCTGGTTAAACTTGTTCGAAGTAAAGAAGAAATGAATGGATTTGAGAAAAGTATGATTCTGGTTGCCTATGAGACTACACCCGACGTTATTGTCGCAATGAAAAAAGCAGCAGCCATAGTTACAGATTTTGGCGGGTTGACATCACATGCTGCTATTATTAGTAGAGAGTTTAATATTCCTTGTATTGTTGGTACTCAAAATGCTACTCAACTTCTTAAGGATGGGGATTTAGTGGAAGTGGATGCGGATAGGGGTATAGTTCGAATTATTCAATCTCAGCATATTACTACTCCGAGAAAAAGTGCAACAGAAATATCTAAACCAGAAACAAAAGATTCTGTCCAGACCTGTTTTGGCAATTGGAAGTTAGGTATTACCAGAAATATGTCTTTCTGGCATATGTGGCAGTCCTCATTAGGTCATTTTCACCATTCCAAAGATTTCAACATTAATTACTATCTTCAACCATTGAATATAACCACCAATGGCACCCATTCGAGCATATTTTATCGTCCAGAACAAGTTGCTGAATATTCTAAAGTTATCCTTCAATCGCTTAACACTCTGGAAGGGATTAAGAATTTAAAATCGCGCTATCAAAAGTTTTCTGATGAACTGCTTTTTTCATTAGATCAATTGAATCTAGAATTAAGCCTAAAAAATTGGGATGATTTCATAGTTAAGCATACCCGATTTTGTGCTGGGCTCTTTTTAACTTCAATTATCGGGAGGGCAGGGTTGACTAAACTAACTGAACTTCTAAAGAAAGAGGAAGTAGCTGATAAAGATATTCCGGAGATTATTGCTGTTATTACCTATCCTGACGAACACACTCCTCTTTTCAAATCTCAATTAGATTTGCTTGAAATCGGAGTAAAAGTACAACAAAGAATATCTTCCAACGAGAAATTATCTTTGCTTAACAGATGGCTATTAAACCACGGTTTTATCCCCGTAAATTTCTGTGAGGATTCTTGGGCTTTAAATGATGCCGAAAAACAGCTTCAAGAATTAATGCAAAAGAATTGTGCTCAGGAATTAAAACGCTTTAATCAAGCACATAAAAATAAAGTAGAGCAAAAGAACAAAAAACTGAAAGAGATTGGAAATGAAGAAATA
>DATDTM010000043.1:0-3887 GCA_035290865.1 Candidatus Nanoarchaeia archaeon | reverse complement strand
CCAAATTCCCAGACTACTTATACTGTAAAAGTGCCTACTGCAAAATTAAGCAGCGGAAGTAATAACCTGAAGTTTGAAATATCTTACCGTAATGGCTACGAAAGCGATGATGAATCGGTTTCCATCCTGAAAAATAGCTGTCTGAAAGATACGGAAGTGTTTGATCTAGGAGAATGGATCTTAGATAATAATGCTGGAAGCACCTGGATCTTAGCTGACGGAGAAGAATTCCAAGCTCGGGCTAATCTGAACCAAGAAGGCTATGAGAATATCATTAATTGGTATGTAGCTAAAGATGGCGAGGAGAAAGCATTAATGGCTGCTGGACAGGATACTTATACTTTTTCCAACGAAGAGCAGGGTGAATATTTACTAACCGTAGAAGCTAACGGGGAAGAGTTTGTCTGGACCTTATTAGTAACCGATATTCCTTTATCTACTACTTTAAAGACTAATATTCCGGAAGAGGCAACGGAAGCGGAATTAAAATATTTCGAAGACTTTACTATAGAGAACCAATATGGTAAAATCGTCTTTAATGAGCCAGTAGACTTAACTGCTATCTTTGACCTGGATGAAGTGATCACCATTGCAGACGGAATGGTAGCGATTGATACAAACAATCCTAAAACTGCAGGAATCAATGTACCTGCGACTATTACTTTAAAGAAACTTTATACTCTGCATAAAATCTTGTATTCCCCTGATTTTGAGGGAGTAGATTTTATTGCTTGTCCTGAGGCTGTCTGTAAAGCAGTAAGCAATACCGATAAAGGCTTTGTCTTTACTGTAACTGGTTTTTCAACCTATAAAGTGATTGAAAATGTTTTAACTGACCTAGAGATATCGGAAATATCTATTACCGGGGTTGACCGAGGAGACAAAGTCAGTGCAGATGTAACCATCAAGAACGCTGGCTCTCTAGATGATATCACCGAAATAATCTTAGCTACCAGCGGAATAGCCAGCGATTATGCTGCTACAGTCCTTCCTAGTGCCTACAGCAAACTGGCTCCGGGAGAATCTTTCAAAGCGAAATTAGAGTTTACTGTTCCGAAAGATGAAGATGGCGGAAAACACAGTATTGGAAAGATTTCCGTAAGCGGAAAGAAAGGCTTAGAAACTATCACTAAAACAGCTAATGTCTATCTTGATCCAAAAAGCTACTTAGTAATCGACGGGCTTAAGGTTAATGATAAAGCTACCGGAAAATTAACTGTAGACGAGAGCAATACCCTCAAGGTTAAAATCAAGAATGATTATACCGAAGATATTGAAGGGATCTTAGTTACTTTTACCCTAATTGATGTTGATGGAGATGATTTAGAAGAAGAAGCTGAAGAGTTTGATCTAGATAAAGGCAAAGATGATTATGCTGAAGTTACTTTTGACTTGTCTGAAGAAAACTTAGATGAAGACAGCTATACTCTAGAAATTACTGCTGAAGGTACCGGTGCTGATGATGATAGCGAACAGAAAACTACTTTTACCCAAACTGTAGAAGTAGAAAGAAAAGATCACAAGCTGATCATCAAAGAAGCAGATTTAAGCGCTTCCATAGTCCAATGCCCCTCCAGGCACAGCTCTTTAGAACTTACCATTGAAAATGTGGGTAAGAAAGATGAGAAAAATGTGGAAGTGAAAGTAGTTAACACTGCTTTGGGTCTGGACTTAACCAAGACCATCACCAAACTGGGAAAGTACACTGAAGATGATACTGAAGATACTTTAAAGTTCGTGCTGGATGAATTCCTTGCCGATGCAGCTGAACAGCAGTATCCTATCACCATCGAAGTAAATTATGATAGTGATGATGAATCTGAAACTAAGGAAGTAACCTTAGAGGTGAAAGATTGTGCTAGTGCAGGATCTGCTCAACAGAAACAAGTACTCTCGGCTGAAGAAACAGCTAAACAGCTAAGTGCCCAGCTGCAGCAGCAATTAGCTGCCCAGAAAGCACAGGTAGCTAAAGAAGAGCCAGTAACTGTACAGACCAGTTTCCGAGAGAGCAATATTTATATCATGCTGCTAGCAGTATTGGTCTTCTTAGTCTTCCTGGCGATTGTACTGGGAATGGCTGTGTTGGTTAAGAAGAAATAAGTTTCTTTTTTTTTGTTTTTTTATTTAACTTTTTGGTATAACTATTGGTTAGAACATAAACTTTAAATAAACTATTTTTCTGGTTGAAAGCAACGATGAAAACTCCACTACCACCAGTTGGAAATACGCCTTTAATTAAAGTAGATGGAATCTACGCTAAATTAGAATGTGTTAATCCTACAGGAAGTGTCAAAGATAGGATCGCTAAATATATTCTGGAAGAAAGCGAAAGAAATGGCTTATTACATAAAGGAAAAACGATAGTAGAAGCTACCAGCGGGAATACTGGCATTGCTCTGGCTTATTATGGCCGAGAGTTAGGACATCCAGTAACTATTGTCATGCCCAGAAATATGAGCGAGGAAAGAAAACGAATTATTTGCGATTTGGGCGCGGAGCTAATCCTTTGTTCCGAAGAGGGAAGTTTCGCAGAAGCAGCCAAAATCAGGGATTTAATGGCTATGGAAAAAAGATATTTTAATCCCGACCAGTTTTCTAATCCGTTAAATGTAGAATGCCATTATCGCACTACTGGCCAAGAAATTTTACAACAGATAAAAAGAGATCAAATAGATTCTATCGATGCTTTTGTTGCCGGAGTAGGAACCGGAGGAACATTGATGGGAGTTGGAAAAGCGCTTAAAGAGGTTTATTCGAATATTTATATTGCTGCAGTTGAACCTTCAGAATCTTCGGTAATGAGTGGAGGAAGTCCGGGATTACATCAAATTCAGGGTATTGGTGATGGGTTTATTCCTAAAATAGTGCAAGGACCTAGAGGGGGGTTAAATCAACTGATTGATGAAGTAATCTGTATTTCCAGTGCGGAAGCGAAAGAGGCAGCGAATTATATTCGGCAAGAATATGGCTTCTGCGTAGGAGCATCTTCCGGAGCTAATTTTCTGGCGGCGAGACAATTGGAGAAAAGATTTAGAACGATAGTGACAATATTTCCAGACGGTTATGGAAAATACCAATCGCTGGGGTTAAAACATTGCCAACTAGGCCGATGCCCATACGAAAGCGGAAGGGTTGAAGTGGTTTAACTAAAAAACCAAAACAAATATAAATATTCTAAGTTCTTGACTAAATTATGATTCTGGGTACAGATAAAATCAAACAATTGATTGAAGAGAAAAATCTAATCGAAAACCTCTGCGACAGAGAGAAGTTCAATCCTGAAAGTGTAGTGATTGATTTAAGATTAAATAAGCTCTTTAAACTGAAAGGAAAAGCTTTTCTAGGAATTACAGAAAGGCAGACTCCAGAAGCAGAGGAAATCGCCAGCTATAATCCCGATAAAAAATCTTCTTATGTGCTTAAGCCGGGAGATTATTTAATTGCAGAGACCATCGAAAAAATTAATGTCCCTGAAGATGTTTTTGTTTTATTTAAACCTAGAACTACTCTGCATCGAATGGGAATTATCATGCGGGGCACAGTAGCAGATCCGGGCTTTAGCGGGATTTTACATCCGGCGATATACAATGCGGGGCCCTGCGAAGTGGAAATAGAATTGGGAGCAAGATTCTGCCAGGCTTTATTTGTCAGAATAGAAGGAAAAGCCAGCCTTTACCGTGGCCAATGGCAGGGCGGAAGGGTAACTACTGGGAAAGATAGGGAAATGCAGGTTTAAACCTATAACCTGTTTAAATATATTATTTATTTGTGTTCTGAGAATTAGCTAACATTTTTAGTAATTCTCTCCGTGCTTCAATAGTTTTTAATGTATAATCAATTAGTTTATATGAATTAAACGGACACTCTAATAATTCAATACTTCCCTT
>DATDTM010000042.1:0-55853 GCA_035290865.1 Candidatus Nanoarchaeia archaeon | reverse complement strand
CACATCATTGATCCCGTCTGCAGCAAAGAATTTGTTCTGCCAGACATTATTGTTTGAGCTTGAACTAGCTAAGACTATGGCATTGATACTATAATCTCCTTCAAAAGTATTGTTGGTAACATTAGAATTATCTCCGTTGTTAAAAAAGATTCCATAAGTATCAGAACTCGATTTGAAAGTATTATTAAGAATTACCGCCTGAGAATTAACCTCCACATAAATTCCACTTGTTGCATCAATGAAGGTATTATTATAAAAATAATCTCCGATGGATGCGCTGGTCGCCAATCTAATTCCATTTCCCCAAGTAACAAAAGAGCAATCCTGAATAGTAATATTATCATACCCCCCGGTATTAGTTACTGCATAATCTGTAGCACCTCCGTCCCCTTTTATTCCATAACCATTACAATCTAAAGCTACATTATGGGCATTAATAGTGAAACAGATAGTGGTGTTAGTAATATTCGCAGTTAAAGTTAGGTTAGCACTAATTGTACCACAGGTAGTTGAAGTAGCTTCCGTCTGGATGGTAAGATCTTCTAAAATTATCTCTTCTATACCCACTTCCTCAATCCCTACCGTTGCCCCGGTTAACCAATTACTAAGTGTATTATCTTTAGAATATTCTTTTAAAGAAGTATTAAGAGAAAGGTCATTAAAGAATAAATAACCCCCCACTAAAATTAAACCTATGACTAATAAGGAAGCCAGCGTCATCACTACTTTTTTCTTCGCTGAACTTTTCCGCTTCCCTTTAATCTTATTTCTCTTCATGATATCTTCTATAAACTGTTTTAATGGTGTTATAATTTCGTTTAATCAACTCCGCAATTTCTTTAAACGACAATTTTTTCTCTTCTTTGAGATAGGTTACTAAGATTTCCAGCACTGCAAATTGGCGCTGAGAAAATAGAATTAAAGGAACAGACAAAGAAAGATTATTTAGGGGTAGTTTGGCCTTAAATTTAGCTCTGGCTTGAGCATAAGTAGTATAAATAGTAGTCAATTCCCGATTTAATTTAGCAGCGATCTCTTTAACTGCTAATTTCTGGTTCTCTTTAAGATAAACTACGATTGATTCCAATCCCGATAATTCTGTACTGAAGATAGATATTGGCAAATGCTCTTTTCCATCATGTTCCTGCTCACCACTTAATTGTTTGGCTACCTCTTTTTTAGCTTGATCAGAGAGCAGACCAGCTAGCTGAGAAATAACCTTTACTATCTCCTCCTCTTTTTTAACTTCCAAACTTAACTATACTCGACGTACTAACGTCTCGTAATACCAAACGCACAATTTGAGCTTAAATCGCTTCGACGAAATTATGGAAATTTAGTGCGTTTGGTATAAAGAAAACAGTTCTGTTTTATAAATCTTACTACTATGTAGCTATTATTGGGTTAAATCAGTCTCATTCTTACTACTTTGTAACTCTATTTTACTAAAATGTAATTGTATCTCCTCTTTTAACTTTTCTAAAGAATAGTACGGATAACTAACTGCTTTCAATTGCTCTGCATCTAGGAGATCTTTTTTGCTTAGATAGATTAAAACCTTCTTTTCAGATTTCTTAATTTTTTTATAGAGGTCCTCTTGTTCTTTGATGTTTACTGATCCGCTGAAATCAAAGACAAAAACGACTAAATTTGCCAGCTCTTCCAAAACCAATTCTGCCTGTAGTTCAATCAAATTCATCTTATCTTTCCTGGCTAAGGTTCCCGGAACATCTAAAACTTGAATTTTTTTATCTTCAATAATCACATATCCGGCATTAATGCTCTTGGTGGTAAAAGCATATTCAGCTACTTTCGCTTTGGTACCCGTCAGCAGATTAAGTACGGTTGTTTTCCCCACATTGGGAAACCCATAGATGCAGACCGTAGGCATATCTTTAACATCCGGATAGGTGCGCATAATTTTTCTGCATTCTTCTAAATACTTTAAATTAGAATCAATCTGTTTGATTACTGAAGAAATTCGTCCATAGAACTGCTTGGAAAGCTCATAGATCTTATCTTTACCCGTTTCTTTAGTTATTTTCGAGGCAAATTCTCTTTGGAAGAACCTGATCTTTTGGATGGCCCAATTCATCGCTCCCAATGATTGTTTATAGAGAGGATAATCTAGGGTAAGATGCATCAATTTAAGATAAAAATTAGAAAGGTCATTGGTATGGGGAAAATATTTTAGATACTGGTTTAATCTCGAACAAAGCGCATCTTGAATTATATCTAATTTTAAAGTCTCTTTTTTTCTGATGATCTGGAGCCAATTTCCGCTAAGTTTCTGTTCTGTGCTTCTTAACCTGGCTTTGCCGAAGGCTAGGTCTAATAATTGTTTGTTTGTTTCTATTGGCGGAATGGTTTGGAAATTCATCTTAATTCCAAGAAAGAACCCCTCTTTTTTAAGGTTTTAGGTCTAGTTTAGGTATTTAAATCAAATAGAAAAACAATCTCTAACCATAAAATCTAAATTTTCAGACTAGTAACTTTACTAATCCCATCTTCGTTCATGGAAACTCCATAAAGATTATCTGCTTCTGCAATTAAAGAGTCATTATGGGAAATCACTACATATTGGGCTTTATTAGAATAATTTCTGATCAATTTCGCCAGAGTCTCAGAATTATGCTTATCCAGTGCAGCATCAATCTCATCTAGGATATAGAATGAAGCCGGCTGGTATTCCTGGATGGCAAAGATGAAAGATAGGGCAGTTAAAGTCTTCTCTCCGCCAGATAAAGATTTAATGTCCATATAACGGTTTCCAGTTAATTTTACCTTCACGCTTAAACCATCATCAAAGGGCTTATTGGGATTATCTAACTGTAAATAGGCATTGCCTTTCTTGAACAAAGAGGTAAAGATGCGCTGGAAATTCTCATTGGCATGATCAAAAGTTTTCATGAAATGATCTTTTTTCTTAGTCTCAATCTCGTTCATCAAGGTCATTACATCTATTTTCTCTTTGTCTAAACAATTTTTCTTATCCACTAAAGCATTAAATTCTGTCTCTACCTGTTCATACACTTCTAAAGCTTTCATGTTCACTGCCGACATCTGTCCTAACATAACTTCAAACTTATGAATTTCTGATTGTAATTCTTCCGGAGATTTATTCTTCAGAATTTCTGCATTTTTATAGCGATTAAACTCTTCTTGTAGGGCCGCTAATTTAGCTTTCACCTCTGCATTCTTAAGGGAAACTAAATTCATCTCCCGCTCAGAAGAGCGCATTTTTTCTCGGAGATTTTCAATATCATTTTCTGCTTTACCCACCTCGCTACCCAACTTTTCCCGTTGGCTGAACAAGGCCCGATATTTGGAATAGAATTCTTTGCTTTCTTTTTCTTTATCCACTAGCTCTTTATCTTTAATTTTTACTTTTTCAGTAAGGGCAATAATTTCAGTCTGGAACTGCTCTCCCTCTTTTTTATGCTGTTTCAGGATCTCATTAATTTTTTCCCGTTCCGGAGCAATCAACTGCTTGATCTGCTCTAAACTATTTTTCAGCTCATTTTCTAGATGAATTAATTCTTCTTTATTTTTCTGTTTTGATTCTTCGAAAGCGCTTAACTGCGCTAATAAACGTGGGTCTCTTAATTGAGAAACTTGTAAGCGTAAATTTTGTTTATTGGTCTTTAACTCTGCTAGGTCTTTATTAATCAAAATTATACTTTGTTGAATCTTGTTAAGTTTAGAATTGACTTCATTTAATCTGGTCTCGGCTTCTTTTCTGTAATCATTGGTTGCGGTTAAATCAGAATCTTCTAGATGCAAGACTTTCTCTAATTTAATCACTTCTCCTTCTAGCTCTCCTTTTAAGTTTCTTAAAGAATTAATTTCCTGCTCGTTAGCTGCCCGTTTGGTTTCTAGAGAAGAAATCACTCCCTGCAATTCAGCTAACTCTCCCTCAACTTTTTCTAATTCTTCTAAAGAATCTTTTTCTTGGAATCCTGCCCCAGACTGTTTGATAAACCCGCCTTTCATGATTCCGCTGGATTCAGCGATATTTCCGTCTAGGGTAGCCATCTTGATCGTTCCTATCCCTAATTTTCTGGCCGTCTCAATATTTTCTACAATTAAAGTCTTACCGAAGACATAAGAGAACGCTTTTTGAAATTGAGGTTTAAACGAAACTAAATTCAGGGCAAAATCATGCACTCCTTCCTTGCCCAAACATTTTTTATCTTCTACAGTCAAATCCGAACTTTTAACTTTATTTAAGGGAATAAAAGAAGCTGAACCGCTCTGGCTGTTCTTTAGGTGTTTAATACAATCTGCTGCTGTTTGATCATTATCAACAACCAAATACTGCATTCTATTGCTAGCGGACATCTCTAAAGCCAGGGCATATTTTTTCTTGACCTGTCCTAGTTCAGAAATAGTACCATAAACTCCTTTGATCTTGCTCTTTTTAATGCTCTCTACTGCTTTATTACTGGAATATTGGATGGAATAAGCTTTTGCCTGCAAAGCCGCCTGCCTCTCCTGTAAACTGGTAGTATTTTTTCGAGCATGAGAGAGCTGGGAGGCGAAACTGCTGTCTGAATCTAAACACTGGTTTAATCTCAAAGTAGCAGATTTGAAATCAGACTTCTTTTTCTGTAATTCTTTTAACTGGCTCTGGCTTTCTTTTTCTACCTCTTTAACTTTTTTGATCTTGTCTTCGATGGAAGCAAGCTGGAATTCTAATTTATCTTTTTCCCTAAGCAATTCCTGTTGTTCCTGACGGATTTTTTGTACTTCTTCCTGTTTCTGTTCGATTGATTTATCTTTACTTTCAATCTCTTCTTCGATCTGGTGTGAAGATTCAATCTTATGTTTCTTCTTGAATTCTCCGATCTGCCGTTCTAACTCTTCTAGATCTTTAGCTTTGGATTTAATCCTCAATCCTAAATCTTTTTGTTTTTCTGAGGAGGAGCTGGACTTCTCTTCCAGCTCAGTTAATTCCTGGCTGAACTGATCCTTTCTTTGCTGGATTTTATTGATTTCATCTTTTAAGGTAGAGATGCGGGTTTTACTTTCGGCAAGATTGACTTTCAGATCTTCAATCTCCCGATGGATCTTTAGTTGGTCTTTCTCTCCTTTCTGTTCGATTTCTTTGTTGATCTCCCCAATTTGATTTTTCTTTTCTTTAATCTGGTGGTTAAATTCCAGCACTTTTTTCTCTGCGCCTTCGACCTTACTTTTATACTGATTAGCTTCTTCATCTGCTTTTCCTCGAAGCTTTTCTTTTTCTTCAATCTGCAGGTGTAAGTTCGTAGCTTTATAAGAATCAATTCTATCTTTTAATTCCTTGAATTTTAGGGCCTGATCTCGATCTTTTTTCAGCTCTTTAAGATAGGTGCTCCGCTCTTTCAGAATAATTTCCGCATTATTTAGTTTTTCATCAACTTTTTCTAATTCTAGATTTGCTTTATGTTTCTTATCTTCATAGGCAGAAACATCGCTGATCTCTTCTAAGATCTTTCTCCGGTCTAGATGAGACATATCTACAAATCGAGTAATGTCTCCTTGTAAAATAATATTGTATCCTTCGGGATTGACTTTGGCGCTGGCTAGCATATCTAATACTTCTGTACGAGTATACTTTTTTCCGTTAATCCTATAGATACTATTACCATTTTTAGCAATAGTTCTGTTAACCACAATCTCTTCTTCTGGAACTGGAAAAACTTTACTCTTATTGCAGAAAGCTATCTCTACGCTGGCTTTAGGTGCAGGAGTTTTTTTCTTTCCGCCATTGAAGATTAAGTTGGCCGCTTTCTCTGCCCGCAATGATTTCGCAGAAAGCCTTCCCAGTACGAAACAAATCGCATCCCCAACATTGCTTTTCCCGCTACCGTTCGGTCCTAGAATGCAATTAAATTGGTTGCTGAAGGGAATATCTGTCTTATGGGCAAAACTCTTGAATCCATGAATGGAAATGCGATTGATTTTTGTCATAGTTTACAAAATATCCCCTGTTTTTAAACTAGAGAAAAATGTTTTTCCATTTTTCTCGTAACCTAAAACCCCTCTGGTCTAAAATGATTTCAGTTTTTTAGAGTCTAATCTTTAACTTTTAGTTTATAAATCTTGCTATTCTTGTCGACTATGTAAGAAAGATAGTTTGATTAAAGAGTAGAATTCTTCGCTTTTTACTTAGTAGCTTTCCCTATTACAAACTCACCCATTTTCTGACTGGTAGCTTTATAGAACAAGTAGCTGCCTACTTTTCCACTAAAAGTAGTGCTTAATTCTTTACCCTCTAGGTACAATTTTACCTCATTTCGGGTTAGTCCTTTCTTGGTTAAATCTGTCTCCTTAATTTTTAAAGTAATTTGTATATCTTTAAATTTATCTGCATCGGTAGAAGAGACCTTAAATCGAGAATAAGCTGTTCCTTTGAATTCCCAGCTTGCTTTTTTAACCTCTTCCGTGATTATTTTGGCGTTCTTAACATCGCTAATTAAGGTTAAGGTTAAATCTTTTAATCCATCTACATTCACTTCCAGAAACATCTTGTCTCCTGCTTTCAGATAAGAGATAGATTGGACTGCTTTCCCGCTTAAACTGGTTTCCTCCAGGCTGATTAAACTGATCAGTGGAAGAACCACAAATAGAGCTAATACTCCCCAGAAGGCTTTGCTTTCTTTGAAGTTATATTCAGTCCTCTTTTTTTCTGTCATTAAACCAAAAGTAAGATTAAAAAGTATATAAAGGTAACGCCTGAAGAAAAAAAGGTGGGACCTGGGGGACTTCCCGATAGTTACAAAAAGTAACCTTCTTTTGAACCCCCAACAACATGGTCTTCAGCCATGTGCTCTTCCAGGTTGAGCTAAGGTCCCAACGAAGAAATATAATTCGAGGCTTATTTATAAAGTTTTGTAGGGAAGAAGAGTTATACCTAAATCTTCAGCTATGCTTTCGTATCCATAATTCTTTGGAAATAATCTCGATATTGTTTTTCTACTTCCATATCCAATCCTGCTTGAACATATTCTGGGGCAGAAAGAACTCGTTCTTGTTCTGCGATTACGGAGATATATTCCACAAAACTGAATTGATCACCATCATAAGTTCTGATTGGCTGATCAAAGAAATGTTCTGTTCTTCTTTCTGTACTCCAAGGTTTTGTAATTTTATAAACGGTTACACTTCCTTTCTTTAATCTCAGTTCAGACCACCCGCACATGCTTCCATAGCGTTCCAATATTAAAATATCACCTTGAACTCCTAATTCCCAGGCCCGATGAATTTTTTCCCCTTTTTCGTTAGCAAATTCAAGCGGATATTCCCTAGTAATATCTCGTGTTCCCATACTTAAACTAGAAATAATTCTTTTCTTAAACTTTATGCCTTACTAACCATTTTCCAGAATAACTACCTAACATCCTACCGGCCTGCTGACCTTATCTACTTTCAGCTTAAAAGAAACTTCCTGATATAAAGGGTGAGTAATATCTTCACTTATTTCTCTTTCTCTTAAAGTAATAATCTCTTCGCTAAGGATTTCCCTGCCTTTTTTATAGATTATTTTTATGGGAACTACTGCCTGTTCTCCTTGACAATAATCCGGGCTTTCCAATATCTTCCATTCGGTAGCTCCGACTGTAGAATAACTGCCCTGTTTTGGTTTTAAGGTATATTCTTCCACTAAAGGCTGATAGACACAGAATGAGCCGGTTTTGGTAGCTAAACAAGTATCGCTAGTTTCAGAGATATGATCATCACATTGATTATCTTTAGCACAGGTCTTCTGCACTTTCTTTTCTGTAGGAGCAGAATAAATCACTTTTATTTTAACCCCATAAAAATTACAGCTTTTATCACAGACTTTCGTAGAATAAATGTTCGATAAGATGCTACATCTACTATTAATACAGAGTGTTCCCTGTTCACATTGGGAATTATCTGTACAGGCTGCGCCTTCTCCTACGCTAGGACCGCCTTCTTTAGCCAGATAGTCGCATGCTCCATTATTGTCTAAATCCAGGCAGCAGCCGTCTTTGCTGGGGTTAAGCAGATGGGGAGGCGTGCAGGTCACATCATAAGTGATCTCTCCTTTATCTCCCCCTACTTTTCCGCCGACGAGCTTCTCGAAATATACCGCCTGGCCGGTAGTTCCTTTGATCAAGAAAAATATTCCTGCAATCAAAAGCAGACTGATTACTATTATTCCCATCATTTTATTTTTATCTGCTCCTGGAGATTTTCTAGCTTGGCTAGGCTCAGTTAGGCTAGCCCGAGAAGAAGCAGTAGCTTTACTAACCCCGGTTTTTTTCTGCAGATAATCTTGATAATTCTTTCTTACTGTTTCTTTATATGCCCATTGAATATCTTTTTCCTGCCAGCCTGCTTTTAGCAATTGGGCTTTGATTTCAGGATATTTTTTCCCGGCAGTTAGTTGTTTGGTAATATAATTTGCAATCTGCGGGCTAACCTGTTGATTGGATTCTCCTCCTAAATTTCCATTAACCCCGACAGTTTTCCCTCCACTTCGGTTCAAGTAATACATCACTCCCAGGCCCACTCCTATAGCTAAAAGTACAATGAAGATTGCCACTAAAACTTTATTCCTGCTAAATCTTTTATCCAGATCATCTTGTAAAGTTACTAGTTCTGTGCTAGTTTTATTCAAACTAACTTGCACTCCCGCTAATCCTACGGCTACGCTGTTTACTTCCGTCTTGACTTGGTTCATCTGATCTAATTTATTATTAATCGCCTGCAGGTTAGAATTTAAAGTATTTAACTGCAGCTGCAGATTATTTGTAGTAGATTCTAAGAAATTAATCTGGTTCTGAACTGAGGTCAAGAGTAATTGTAAAGAATCTGTGTTAGTGGTTTCGGGAGTAGTAGTATCAATCCCGCTTGTATCCGGTGTAGTGATATCCGCATCAGCAAGCGTAGTATCTGCATCTCCTTCAATATCATCATAAGCGCAATAGCCTGTTTCTAAGTTACAATAAACCTCCATTCCGGTAGAACTAGCTAATTCCAGGCAGTCAATATCTTCTTCACAATACATCCCTTCGAAGTCTATTGCTAATGAGATTGGGCTTAAAATAAGGGTAAGTAAAACTAAAGTAAACACTATTCCAATTAACTTAACTCTCTTTATCATCCTCTTTTATTATGGGTAAGATTATTTTTATATTTATATAGTTATCGTTAATTAAGGGGAAGAAATCCGAAGAAAGAGCCCGGCAACTTATTTTAATTTTGAGCTTAAATTTCGATAATGCCTGAATTTGCTTAAATCATATTCTCTTAGCCAGATGGGAGCTTCGTCAGGATAGCGATAGCCTAAGATAAGATGTTTTTGGCCCATTTCATGAACCTGGCCGGCAACCTGAAGGTTTTCTGCGCTGAGCAGAACGATATCCCCCAGATCTACACCCGTTAGAGGAAATTCTTTTCGATCGTCCTGGTTTGGCCTTTCTGCTCCAGATTGAAGTACCTGCACTTCCTGGTTTTTACTCACCCTCTGGGCCAATAATCCATTGCCTAAGATTTTGCTTCTTATTCCAGAGAGGTAATCTCGAATATTCCCCTCAGAGTCTGGATCAGTTTGGGATAAGATAAACTTGAGATTACCAGGATTTAACCAGTGATCATTAATCGGAGATTTAAGATAGCCAACTGTAGATTGGTTCGTGCCCGGAGATAATATTATTAAATCTCCAACTTCTAGTTTAGCTTGAAGTTGGTAAAGTGGTGAAGTTTTCATGATTATACCTTGACAGAGTTATGTTGTTTAAATAGATTAGTAGAACCGAAAATATATTTTTAAAGTGCTGGGTTGCACAATTCCAAAGATAACTTTATAAAACTAATTCCATTTTCTCCCTGCAAGATGTTAGATATTAATTTCCTTAGGGAAAAACCTGAATTAGTTAAGTCCTCTGAAACTAGAAGAGGCAGGGATCCCAAGATAGTGGATGAAGTGCTTAAAACAGATGAACTCTGGAAAAAAGAGCTTAACGGGATGGAGAAGCTTAAGCATAAGCGCAATCTGGTTTCTGAAGAGATTAATGCTGCTAAAAAACTTAAAAAAGAAGCTGAAGCTAAGAAGAAGATCAAAGAGATGCAGCAGGTAGCTGAAGATATTCGATCAACAGAAGCAAAGGTCAACCAGCTACTTCTGAAACGGAATGAGCTCTTAAAAAAGATCGGCAATGTTCTTCATGAGTCTGTTCCAACCGGGAAAGATGATTCTGAAAATAAAGAATTAAAAAAGGTAGGCAAGATTCCCGTATTCAATTTCTTAATCAAAGATCATATCGAATTAGGATTAGATTTAGATTTGATTGATTTGGATACAGCTGCAAAAACTTCCGGTGCCAGATTCTATTATTTGAAAAACGAGGCAGTCTTATTAAGCCTGGCCTTGCAGAGATTTGCTATCGACCGTTTATTGAAGAAAGGTTATACTTTAATCCAAACCCCCTATATGCTTAATCGTGCCGCTTTAGAGGGGGGCGTAAATCTCTCTGAATTTGAGGATACCATCTATAAGATTGAGGGAGAAGATCTCTATCTGATTGGAACTTCTGAGCATCCTTTGGTCGCTTTAAAGAAAGACGAATTATTGAACGAGTCAGAATTACCTTACAAGATCTGCGGAGTGAGCGCTTGTTTCCGAAAAGAGCTTGGCGCCCATGGACGGGATGATAAAGGCATTTTCAGAGTGCACCAGTTCAATAAGGTTGAGCAGATCGTTTATTGTAAACCAGAAGATTCTTATTCCTATTTTGAAGAGATGCAGAAGAATTCTGAAGATATGTTCAAAGAATTAGAGATTCCTTTCCGAGTGGTCCAGATCTGTACCGGAGATATCGGCAATAAACAGGCTTTACAATATGATATCGAAGCTTGGATGCCTGGCCAGAACAATAAGCAGGGCAGCTATCGGGAAGTAACTTCCTGCAGCAATTGCCTGGATTATCAAGCGGTTACTTTAAACACTAAATTCAAAAAGAAAGACGGCACTAAAGCTTATCTGCATATTTTAAACAATACTGCTCTTACTGATACCCGTCCGATGGTGGCCATTTTAGAAAATTTCCAGACCAAAGAAGGTACCGTAAAGATACCTAAAGCTTTATGGCCTTATATGAATGGAATTAAGGAGATTAAAAAGAAGAGATAAACCTAGAAAGAAAATAAGAGGTGAAAAGATGGTAAAACAAAATTTAGGAAATTTGGATCGGATTCTTCGGTTTGGATTGGCTTTCTGGTGGTTAAGCCCCTTGGCTCCCCAATTTTCTTTAAATGGAGCATATCTTACTTTATGGTTTAATTTGATGACCGGTGTAAACACGTTAGTACCTATAATTGGATGGATAGCACTCATTGAAAGTTTCTTGGGCTGGTGCTGGTTGCATCAATTATTGCATATTCAAAATAAGTGAATATTGCCTTAAAGTCTTGAGATGTAAATACTACTAATAAAGTAAGTACTTCAGCAGCTAAGAAATCTTTATCAATAAAGCTTATTTTTAGTCTAAAATGAACCATTTAAGCCATCTCATCCTTAGTTTAGCCTTAGGAATTGGCTCTTGCAGTAATCTCAGCTCTTCTCCGGAAGGATTAGAAGCAAAAATTATCTCAGGAAAAGATATTGATTTGCCCACTACTAGTTCCGAAGAATTATTTCCAGATACAGTAAATAATGCCTTTCCAGATACTACTAAAAATAATGCTCAAAACCATGATTCTTTCCTCAATCTTTATTCTCCGGAAATTAGGTCACAGCAATACTTTTTTACTACTGTAGAAGATCATTATTCTTTTGGAACGACTTTCTCTGGATTAAGTCGTTTAAAATTAATTAAAGATTTTGCAGGTCAGGAAGGGCTAACCACTCAATTGGTTGATACCGAGGGATACTTTCTTTCCGTCTGTGATCATCAAGATATTTTATTTACAGATATTTGTGAATTAAATCTTCTTCAGTCAGAGGAGGCGCAACTTGTACTCTATCAGCAGAATGGTTCCGGAGAATCTTCAGTACTGACAATTATTGGTTTTGAAGAGAATTTCGGTGATGGATTAGTGCCGGTATATTTTAATCCTGATTTAATTCTCTCTCCCTCAGGGTTGTGATTATTAGAACCATTCGAAACTTTAATATAGAGAAAACAATTATCTCTTTCTTAATGAACATCATAAAATTTGGGGGATCTATCCTTAACCCAGACGGAAAATATAATCCGAAAGTAATTCAGGAATTTATTAAACTAGTCCAGGACAGCAAAGAAAAGTTTATTTTTGTAGTAGGTGGAGGAAAATTATGCCGTTTGATTCAATCCGCTTCCCAGCCTTTCTTAACCAATGCGCTTAAAGACAAGAATAAGATCTCTTTAGCTAATGATGAATTAGGTCTGGCCGTAACCAAAATCAACGCCAGTTATGTCTTAGATAAATTTAAGCGACAACTTAAAAGCCAAGTATATCCGGAAATTATTTTGGATCCCACCCAGAAAGTTAAATCAAGTGCCCGAATTTTCTTTGCCGGAGGCTGGAAGCCAGGCTGCAGTACCGATAAAGATATGATGATGCTGGCAGAAGCGTTCCAAGCCAAAAACGTTTTTAAGATTACAGACTTTCCGTTCGTAAAGAAAATTAAACCCCTTTCGCTTCTAAATAAATCTAAAGAAGAAAAAGAAAAAGTATTGAATAAAGCCGAAAATATTACTGCTATGAATTGGGAAGAGCTGCAGAATCTGGTTGGGACAAAATGGGTTCCAGGATTAAATACTCCTTTCGATCCGGAAGCGGTAAAGATCGGATTAAGATTAAGAAAACGATTGACTTTGTACATCGGAAAGAAAGAGGAGTTTTCTAACTGGATTAAATCCCAGAATTTCAGGGGAACAGTGGTTAAAGATTAAATCTTTACCTTAATCTAAATCTTTATAAATATTGGTTATATCTATCTGGTTATGGACTTAACTTATTCAAAGATTTTAGTTTTAATTTTAATATTTCTTGGTGAAGCTCTCTCCATTTATGCTGAGATGGTCGGAGCAAGAAGTAATTTTTTTACCTCAGAGCCTTTTTGGCAAATATTTTCGAAGATGTTTTTGTTAATCATTCTTGCTGGTGGGTTTTTAATCGCTGGATATATGTTAGGATTTGATGTTTTTAAAAATATTTGGATTGTCAGTGTTGCTTCCATAACTTCTATCTTAATAGTTGAACCAATCCTTGCTTGGGTAATTTTTCATCAAGTCCCGACTATTGGTGCGATCATAGGTTTTACCCTTGGCGCTATCGGTTTATTCTTCTCTATCTTTTTCTAAGCTTCTCATCCTATCTTTCAACTTGCATAATTAATATAAATAATGTTCTTTTACAGCCAGATTATGTCCTTATTCAAAGAGATGCTCAAGAGCGGAGAGACATTATTCCGAGATACCGTTGTTTTAGATTACGATTTCCAGCCGAAAATAGTCAAATTCCGGGAAAATGAGCAGCAGCGTTTTGCAGTAGCTGTCCGCCCGCTTTTGCAGGGTCATAACGGAAGAAACTTATTCGTTTATGGGGTTCCCGGCGTAGGAAAAACTACTGCTTGCAGGCAAGTTTTAAGAGAACTGGAAGATGAAACTGATGACATCGTTCCTCTTTATATCAATTGCTGGAAAGAAAATACCACTTTCAAGATTTTTTATAAGATTTGCGAATATTTGGGATTTAAATTCCTGCAGAACAAGAAAACCAGTGAGTTATTCTCGTTAATCAAAGAGAAGCTTAACCGCAAAGCAGTAGTTTTTGTCTTTGATGAGATCGACAAGCTGGAAGATACAGATTTCTTGTACACTATCCTGGAAGACATCTACCGCAAGAGTATTTTTTTGTTGACTAATTATCGTGATTCTTATTCTGAGTTAGATGAGCGCATCAGAAGCAGGCTTAATCCCGAATTCCTGAGCTTCCGCCCTTATAACGAAACGGAAATCGCTGAGATCCTTCAGCAGAGGAAAGAGTATGCTTTCGTCCAGAGTTGCTGGGATGAGGAAGCGTTTAAGGAAATCTCCGAGAAATGCACTGAGTGCAAAGACGTGCGGGTGGGATTGTACCTGATGAAAGAGGCAGGGAATCTTGCTGAGGAAAAGAGCTCTCGTAAGATTACCTCTCTGCACGTAGCCGAAGCAATCAGGAAAGCAGATGAGTTCTGCATCAAGCCGGTAGAGGGCCTGGATCCTGACTTGCTGTTGATTTTGGACCTGATCAAGGAGCATTCCGGAAAGAAAGCAGGTAACCTTTATGAAGTCTATAATCTGCGTGGGGGAGAGCTTAGTTACAAAAGCTTTTACCGAAAGATCATCAAGCTTAGCGAGGGCAGGTTCATCACTACGGAAAAAACTTCCGGTGCAGAGGGCAATGCTACGATTATTAATTATTCTTCTGAGAAGAAATTGACCGAGTTTTAGATGGAAAAATCTCTTCTATTCGCTCTTATTTTTCTTCTTCTAATTCACCAGTACCAGCAAAAAACTTAAATTCTTTTCAGCTTCTAAAGAATGGGGCGCGTTCTTCTCCATAAAGATTATCCTTCCCGGCTCCATTCTTATCTTCTCTCCCTGCAGGGTAAACCCGCCTTCACCCTCGATAACATAAACCATCCCTTCTTTGGTAGAAGTATGCTCAGATATTTCTGTCCCGGCAGCCATGCTGAATAAAGTCACTTCTTTTCTCTCAGTTTTAGAGAGGACCTTGCTGCTGATCCCTTCTTTAGGATATTCAATCATCGCTTTCAGGTTTTTATGCTTAAAAATCATTTTCTGGCCACCTCATTTAGAATCGTTAAGCATTTTTGTTCTGTGCTTCTAAGTTTGCCATTTACTTTCTCAAATTTCTCGGCTATCTTTTCCCAGTCAGGTTTTCCTATTGCTTCTTCAGCCATAGGATAAAGAATCTGGTTTTCTTTGAAGATATGCTCTTCCAGGAGTTGGGAATAATTCAGAGCATTAGAGACTAATCTCTCTTTATCTCTTTTTGCCAACCCCTCCCTCATTCCTTTTACAAAACCTCTTCCCAACTCATGCTCGTAGAGCATCTGGCTGATTGGATTGCAATGCATCTTCCCGTCTTCATCCTGACGGTTTATCTCCGGAAAAAGTATTTTCTCTTCTTTGGCATGGTGAAATTTATCAGCATAATTCTGGATGAAGAAAATAATTTTGTCCCAAAACTTTTGGTCTAATTCTTCACCGGTCCGGCTGGATTTATCTCTGACCAAGGCAATAATCTTTAAGATTATCTGATGTTCTTCTGATAGCATTTGCAGTGGAGTCATTTTAATCATTCACCTTCTTTTCTCTTCTTCTCATAATCCTCAATCGCTTTTCTTAAAGCCTGGTCGCCAAGAACAGAACAATGTATTTTTCGTGCCGGCAATCCGCCCAGAGCTTTAACTATATCTGCAGGAGTGATCTTTTTAGCCTCTTCTAGTTTCATCCCTTTGACCATCTCGGAAAGGATGGAGGTAGAGGCGATAGCCGAAGCGCAGCCGAAAGTCTTCCACTTGCATTCTTTTATCGTCTGAGTTTTCAGATCAACTTTAATGAACATTTCCATTACGTCCCCGCAATTATGTATAGAAAATGCATCTGTAGTATAAGTATGTGTTCCATTAGTCTCTAAATTATATATATTCCCCACATATTTCTGTGTAGATACTTTAGTAATTGGGGTGTAGAAAAAATCATAGTCAAACCAAGAGTTCCTTTGTCTACAAGCGTAATTCTTATTGTCTTCGTTTACAATAGAAATAATTTTATTTAAAGATTCTTGGTCTCCAACATGAATTCTATACACTGGTTGATGTTGCGCCCATTTGGATATTTTAGCTCCCTCATAATAAATGGATGGGACAATTCCTTGTCGAAGTAATAATATTTTTAACTGGTTAGCTAACTCTTTAGAGATAGTAGCAAATCCTGCTCGCGGAAACTTTCGGGTAGTATTAATATGTCCATCTCCTCTCCACAATCCACAAATAAGTCCGCGTTGCTTTTCTAGGGGCAGAAACATCATAAATTGGGGAATTCTTTTATTCTGTGCACCACAACCAAACCATTCTTTGAATAAGTCAGATAAATGTACACTATACACCATTACACTACACTTATGTTGTTTCTCATCTTTTATAATTACACTTTTTAACTTAAAATATTTATCTAAGAGTTGAACCACATCCTTAATATAACTTTCTTCATTAATGTTAAACGAAAAAGCTACTTCTGTGGATTTTACTAATCTCTTTCTGGTGCTTCCCTCTGAGATAAAGTAGCCAAATAAACGCATAGTTGCTGAGTTAATCTCTATCTTTGGTGGAAGTGCTTTACTTTTAAAATCATATCTCTTCTTTACGGATTTAATATCAACCAGATTAATATCTTGAACTGAATTCGTGCGTGGATAAATTATAAAGTCATTCTTCTTTAAAACTCCGGCCTGATTCCATTCAGGGGCTAGGTTAGTTTTGTTGAGGGTATAATTATATTTATGTCCTCTTGGTCGTTTTATAGAGAAGATTAGATGGTCAGGAGTTAATGCAATCTTTCCAAGCTTAGTTTGCAAAATAGCCAAATCTCCAGTATAATTTCTGCTTTTGGTTTGTAATATCTGATTGTAAGTTCCATCAAATCCAAGTACTCTTTGTTTCTGAATCAATTCGTTGATGGGAATTATTTCATTTTCAGCGATGATTGATGTATCTGGAACAACACAAGCAGGACTTCCCACCATTCCATGTCCATCCGCTTTTTTCCTATACTCCTCTAATTCCGCATCACTTTTGAACAGATTTCTGGGATGAAAAAAATGATCTTTTACTGTTTGGGTATATAACCAATATTGGCCCTCTTTACCTTTAACTTCGGCTTTTTCATCTTCGTCTTTATCATTTATTTCTTTCTTGCTCATTTTCTAATCTCCTTCTCGTTAAGATGCACCGGCGAAATTTGCCTTAAAGATTTGATGATAGGAATTAATTCTTTCACCGTATAATCCAATTCTTCTTTAGTAGTTTTCTTTCCGAGGGTAAACCTGATTGAGCCATGGGCTGCGTCATGTTTCAGGCCTATCGCATCTAGAACATGGCTGATCTCTAATATTTCAGAACTGCAGGCAGAGCCGGTAGAGACCATGATCCCTTTTTGATCTAGATATAATAAGATTGACTCTCCTTCTACGTCTAAAAAAGAGATATTGGCATTATTGGCTAATCTTTTGGTCGAATGCCCGTTCAGAAAAGTTTTCGGAATTTTTCTGAGCACTTCTTTAATAAAATAATCTCTTAAATTACTTAATCGCTTATTCTCCGCTTCTTTTTCTTTCTGGGCCAATTCTAAAGCTTTAGCAAAACCAACCATGGCTGGAACGTTTTCTGTACCGCTTCTTAAACCAAACTCCTGTCCCCCGCCCTGCATTAAAGGATACATTTTTACTCCTGCTCTTTTATAGAGTATGGCCACCCCTTTAGGCCCATAAATCTTTGAGCCATTTAAAGTCATTAAATCTACTTTTAATTTGTTCACATCTAGATCTAAAGCTCCCCCTGCCTGACAAGCATCGGTATGGAACAGAATTTTATGCTTCTCCGCAATCGCACCAATCTCTGCAATCGGCTCAATCGTCCCGATTTCATTATTTGCATACATGATGCTAATTAAAATAGTATCTTTCCTGATTGCCTTCTCTACCTCTTTTGGATTAACCAACCCTTCTTTGTCTACTTCCAGGTATGTTACTGTAAAACCATCTTTCTCTAAAAATTTACAAGTTTCTAGAACTGCAGGATGTTCAATCTTGCTGGTAATGATATGTTTACCTTTCTCTCGATTGGGATAGGCAGTTTCTTGGAGAGCTAAATTAATACTTTCAGTTCCGCCGGAAGTAAATATTATTTCTTCAGGTTTAGCCTTGATTAATTCCGCAACTTTTTCTCGTGCTTTGGTAACCGCTTCTTTAGCTTCTAATCCTTTCTGATGTAAACTTCCCGGATTGCCATATTTCTCTTTGAAGTAGGGCATCATTACTTTCATTACTCTTGGATCCAAATAAGTTGTCGCGGCATGGTCCAGATAGATCTGTTTTTGGGTCATTTTAATTTTTTATAATCTTGAATATACCCGGATTTAATTTTTTATTTCTGATGGCAATAAGGACAATTCTTGCTTTTCTGCAGGGCACAGACCTGATTGTAAATCTTGCAGACGATTCCTTTTTCTTTCAGCAATTGATTCAAGCGAATGATTTCTTCTCCTAAACTATTTTTATTCTGAACTATTTTTTCTATAGACCTTTCAAGTTCTTTTTCCATCCCTACATCAAAGATTTCTTCTTTAGCCCGTTTCTGTTTTTTGTATTGGGAGATGGCTGCAGGAGTAACTCCCATCAATTCTGCTACTTCTTTTTGAGCCAGGCCTCGCTCTACCAGTTTCAGGGCGATTTTCTTTCTGATTGCCGGAAGGATGTACCAGACCTCAATCTCTTGAGGGAAGATTAATTTAACCATTTTAATTTTTGTTAGTATCCGCCAGGACAGTCTGAGCATCTGCTTCCAAAGCGGAAGGCTCCGCAGCAGGTACTTTTTACCCAGGGGCTGGAAGCAGCTACTGAATAGCCCTCGCTAGAGCTGGCACTATCCGGAGCATAGCCGATTACTTTGTATCCTCTATTAGCGCTTTGATATTTCATTTTAGCTTTAATTAACTATTGTTAACTTATTTATAAAGTTTATGGAAATTTTGAGTATTTATAGGATCATAACTCATTATAACCGCCCCATCGTAAAAACCTTTATAAAAGACCTTTCTTTACTTTATCAGATGATAGATGTAAGCGGTAATGTTTTCTTGCAATTAGGAATAATTACTATTCTAGCCGCGGTAGCCGCTTTCTTTCTGAGATTGATTAAACAGCCTCAGATCTTAGCTTATGTTTTAGTAGGTATTCTCATTACTCCTATATTTAAGGTCATTACCAATACCTCTTTTATCGAAGCTATGTCTTCTATCGGAATAGCCTTCCTGCTCTTTACGGTAGGATTGGAGATGGACCTTAAAAAACTTAAAAATGTAGCTTTGATCTCCAGTTTAGGGGGAGCGATCCAGATCTGTGTGCTTTTCATCGTCGGCTATATCATCTCTCTGCTTTTAGGTTTCGTTAGTTTGGAAGCAGCCTATATCGGTTTAATGCTTTGCTTCTCCTCTACTATGGTAGTGATGAAACTTCTCTCGGATAAGCGTGAATTAGACACCCTCCATGGGAGAATAATAGTGGGCATCTTATTATTGGAAGATATTATTGCTATTTTTGCCCTATCTATTCTTACTACTTTGAATGGGTTTTCTTTTAGTTTTCTGGGGATAGCAGTTTTAAAGTTCTTTTTTATGTTCGCTCTGGCTTTCTTAGCCAGTAAATTTATCTTTCCGCTTACTTTCCGTTTCGCAGCTAAGAATCAGGAATTATTATTGATCAGCTCGCTAGCGGTCTGTTTCGTCTTTTCCCTGGCTTTTTATTATCTGGGATTTTCTATCGTCATCGGCGCTTTCATTGCCGGGATAGCTTTAGGTAACTTAGAATATAACTATGAGATTATCGGTAATGTCAGAAGCTTAAGAGATTTTTTCGCTTTGATGTTTTTTGTCTCTCTGGGCATGGCCTTTTCACTTTCTGTAATCACTAAACTCTGGCTGCCTCTTATAATTATTATGGTCGTGATTCTTCTGGTCAAACCTTTTGTGACCATGCTGGTCTGTTCTCTATTCAAATATACTAAAAAGCCTTCCTTCTTAACTGCTATCTCTTTAACTCAGATGGGAGAATTTTCATTGATCTTAGCCTCGGCAGGAGTAACTTTAGGCCATATCTCTTCAGAATTATTTTCTTTAGTGGTCATCATCGTACTTTTCTCTATCACCTTAACTTCTTATTTAATTAAATATGATGATTGGCTTTACAACCTATTCGAAAAACCGTTAAAAATATTTGATCTCTTCACTACGGAAGGCCTAGAATATTTACCTTCAGAAGTCAAGCCCAGCATCATTCTCTGTGGTCATAACCGTATCGGATATAGTATTCTCCAGAAGATGAGAGATATCAAAAAGAAAGTTTTAGTGATAGACTTTAATCCTGAAATTATTTCTTTGATGGTTAAAAATGGTTATCATTGCCTTTACGGAAATGTTGCTGATGAAGAGATCATCCGGAAGATGAACTTAGAAAATATTACCCTTTTGATTTCCACCGTTCCGGAATATGAAGATAATTTATTATTGCTAAAAAAAGTCCGGGCAGTAAACAAAAAAGCGAAAGTTTTCCTTACCGCCAATGATATTGATGATGCTTTAAAATTATATAAGAATACTGCGGATTATGTCATCCTGCCCCATTTCCTGGGCGGAGAGCACGTTAGTCATATCATCAACGAGCATCGCAATCAGAAATTGGATTTAAAAGAGGAGAAAGATCGGCACATCAAGCACCTCCAGGAGCGGAAAAGAGTCGGGCAGGAGCATCCGAAACATAATTAGATGCATTATTTTTCTTATCAGCAATACCTTTTTATATTCTAATCATTCTTAATCTTTGAAATGATTGAATTAGAAAAAACTTATCTAGCGAAATTTCTTCCTTCCGGACTAGAGCAATGCAAAAAGAAAGAGATTATCGATATTTATCTTCCCACTAACCATCGCCATCCTACTCTAAGAATAAGAAAAAACGGGGAGAAGTATGAAATTACCAAGAAAGAGCCTTTACTTGATGACCCTTCCGAGATGAAAGAAGAGACTACTACCTTAACTAAAGAAGAATTCGAAGAGCTTAATCGCAGTGTAGCCGGGAAAAGATTAAGAAAAATTCGTTATTATTATCCTTACCAAAACAGGATTGCGGAGATTGATATTTTTCAGGATGCGTTTAAAGGTTTAATTGTAGTAGATTTTGAATTTGAGCGAATAGAAGACAAGAATGCTTTTACTATGCCAAAATTCTGTCTGGCGGATATTACTCAGGAAGAATTCACTGCCGGCGGGATGCTCTGCGGAAAGAGTTATGCGGAGATTGAAGAGGTTTTAGGGAAGTACGGGTATAAGAAGATATAAAATTAAAATAAAAAACTAATCTTACAGATGTTTCCTAGCCTTTTCCACTAAAGGCAGGATCGCAGAAAGCTCTTCTTTTCCTACTCTTCCTAATTTAGTGAACTGGTATTCACCGGCAGCGGTTTTATTCTCACGGGTAATCTGTAATTTCGGCTGACCGTTATTATAAGAAAATACTGCTACAGTAATTTTACTGCGATCAAATTCTGCGGATTCTGAAAAAACTTCTTTATCTAAACTTTTATCGAAACCTGGCATTTTTATACCCCTCCATTATTATATAATTAAATTAACCATATTATTATATTTAATATATTATAAAACTTTCGGCGGATTTTAGTCAGATTCAGTTATACCGATTCTTTCTCGCAAACCTGGAAAAACGGTCTCTTTCTTCTCCCCTTCCTCTTCCAAAAGATGGCCGTCCCTTTTGATATTGTTCTCTCGGCCTTTCCATCCGAACTACCTTTACTTTTTCTAGTTGAGGAGCTTCTAGCCTTTCGATCTTAAAATCTCTATACTCTTTTAAGATCTTAGAAAAATTATCATAATCATAATCGCAGAGTAGGTTAACTACTTTTCCTGATTCTCCGGCCCGGGCAGTCCTGCCGATCCGATGGACATAATCTTTATGGTCTCTAGGGAGATCATAATTGTAAATATGAGAGACATTATCCACATGTAGTCCTCTAGCCGCTACATCAGTACAGACTAATACCTCTACTTTAGCTTTATTGAACAATCCCATGGTCCTGGTACGTTTATTCTGGGATAATCCTCCATGAATTGCAATAGCATCAATCCCATTGACACTCAGATTCTTTTCCACAAAATCAGTATTGCCTCTGGTATTACAAAAAACCATCACTAATCCAGAAGTATCCTTCTTTAATAAATGTATCAATAAAGATAATTTCTGATTTTTTTGTACATCATAATAAACTTGTTTAAGTTTGCTGGGATCAACATATTTTACTGTTAATACCTCCTGAGGATTAATCATGTACTTTTGAGTCAGGTTCTTAATCTCAGAAGAGATAGTCGCAGAGAAAAATAAAGTTTGCCTTTTTCTGGGGCAGGCCTGGATGATCTGTTCCACATCTTCGATAAATCCCATCTCCAGCATCCGGTCTGCCTCATCTAAGACTAATATCTTAATTCTCGAGAGATTGATGGTTCTTCGATTGAGATGATCCAATAATCTTCCGGGAGTTGCTACTACCACTTCTGCCCTGCGCAGATCGCTGATTTGAGGATTGATAGCTACCCCCCCGTAAATGGGGATAATGCTTAATCTTTTATATTTTGAGAATTGTTTTAATGATTCTTTAACTTGTTCTGCTAATTCTCTGGTAGGAGTCAAAATTAATGATTGTAAACCTTCTCCTGGAACCGTCTTATCTATTACTCCGCAGCCGAAGGCTAGAGTTTTACCTGAACCGGTAGACGATTCTCCGATAACGTCTCTTCCAGACATGATCAAAGGAAGAGCTAACTCTTGGATTTGGGTAGGTTGAGTTATTCTCAGATCTTTAATTGCGTTTAATAATTGCGGGCTTAGGCCCATATTTTCAAATACGTTCATATTTTTCACCTTAGTTTATACTTTTTATTCAAAAGTACTTTTAATTAATATTTAGCATTCTTCAAGAAAAAGCGTAAGGTTAAACGATTGGATCTAACAATTGCCTTTTCGTCAATAATTGCGTGATATTATAATCATTTCTTTTGAACTAGTATATAAAACTATCTTTTTTCTTGGTCGAAGAAGGCCAAAAGTTCTCTTTAATCAATTTAGCTACATCTTTTAATTCTGCTTCCGGAGTTGCTTCTCTGCTTCCTGGCCGGTACAGGAATTTTCTGGGTTCATATTCGGTTATCCCGGCGTCTCCCTCTTTTCTGGGAAGCAGGTGTAGGTGCAAATGCGGAACATTTTGTCCAGCAATAGCGCCTTCATTCCAGGCGTAATTAAACCCTTTCGCAGCAAAAGCAGAGATTAATCCAGTTCTGATTTTAAGCAGTAGATCAAATATGGCCTTGAATTCTTCTTTGGAAAGTTGGTCAATTCTAGAAATACATCTCTTCGGGCAGATGAGCACATGTCCGGGAACAATAGGAATGTTAGTTGGAAAGGCGAAAGCTAATTTATTTTGAATGATAATTCTTTCTTTGATTTCCGGTAAACTGCAAAAAGTACAATTCATTTTAAACTCAGACTTTTCTTCTTAATCGCTCATACTCTTCTTTTGGTAATTTAATTTGTTTAAGGATCTCTAATAATAAACCTTTACCTAAATCCTCATTTCCATGAACAGGTACAACCGTCTTTTTTCCATCTGGATGGAAATAACGAACATGACTGCCTACTTGATGTACTTTCTGAAATCCTAATTTTTCTACTAGTTTACACATCTGTCTACCCGAAATTAGAATAAGTTTAGGTATTGGCAGTAATCTCGACTTGCTGCAAGCCGATAAATTTCATCAGAGGCAATTCTTCCTTTTCTGCTTCTAAACAGACCTGAATAGCTTCTCTTATCCTTTCTAAAGCCTGTTCACTAGTCTTTCCTTGAGTATAGCAACCAACTATATCCGGCACTTTTGCTACAAAAATTTCGTCTTCATCTTGTTCAATGAGAACAGTAAATATTCGCGTGGTCATATTTGATTAAATTGAATGAGAATATATAAATTTTTTGGAGAATTTACTCAAACATCCAAGTTCACTACATCTTTAGCATGTTTCTCGATGAATTCTCTTCTGGGCTCAACTTCTTCGCCCATCAAGACCGTAAACATCTGGTCTGCAGCTACCGCATCTTCAATATTAATTTTCTTTAATGCTCTTACCGTAGGATCCATAGTCGTCTCCCATAACTGTTTTGGGTTCATCTCTCCCAGGCCTTTATACCTTTGCACTCCCGTTCCCTCGCCCATTAAAGCCAGATGCTTATCTTTTTCTGCATCAGTATAGACATAAACTATCTGTTTGCCTTTCTGTAGGCGATAGAGTGGAGGCATGGCGATATAAACATGCCCAGTTTCGATCAAAGGGGTCATATAGCGGTAAAAGAAAGTTAATAGCAAGGTCATGATATGAGAACCATCTACATCTGCATCCGTCATGATGATGACTTTTCCATAGCGCAATTTTTCCAGTTTGAATTCCTCCCCTACTCCCGTACCTAAAGCCGTAATTAAAGAGATAATCTCTCGGTTTTCCATGATTTTATGCAATCTTGCTTTTTCTACATTAATAATTTTTCCTCTCAGCGGAAGGATGGCTTGGAATTCCCGATTACGGCCTTGTTTTGCCGAACCTCCGGCCGAATCGCCTTCCACTACATAAATCTCGCATTTGGCTGGATCGCGATTAGAACAATCCGCTAGTTTTCCAGGCAAGCCAGCACCGTCTAAAGCTCCCTTCCTTCTAGTCAATTCCTTGGCTTTCCTGGCTGCTTCTCTAGCTCTGACTGCATCTAAGCTTTTTTCAATGATTAGTTTAGTTACCTGAGGATGTTCTCCGAAATAGATGTTTAATTCATCATTAACTACCGAAGAGGTAATCCCAAACACCTCACTATTTCCCAGCTTTGTTTTGGTCTGGCCCTCGAATTGGGGTTCGGGCACTTTTACTGAAACTACTGCGGTCAAGCCTTCGGCAACATCTTCTCCGCTGAATTTGAGGTCTTCTTTAGGTTTCAGTTCTTTAAGCTGGTTATTTAAGATTCGAGTTAAAGCGGTCTTAAATCCAGAGAGATGCGTTCCTCCTTCCATGGTATTAATATTATTTACGAAAGTAAAGACATTCTCTTGGTAGCCGGAATTATAGCGTAAAGCTATTTCTACTATCACTTCATTTTTTTCTTTCTCAAAATAAATCACTTCATGCAGAGGATTCTTATTCTTATCCACAAAACTGACAAATTCCCTGATTCCTCCCTCGTACTTAAACAGCTCTTGTTTATTTTCTTCTCTTTCATCAATCAAAGAAATTTCTATCCCCTTATTCAAAAAGGCTAATTCTCTTAAGCGTTTAGCCAAAACCTCATAATGATAAACAGTCTCAGTAAATATCTCTGCATCTGGTTTAAACTTTACCCTTGTTCCTCTTTCGTTGGTATCCCCTATTACTTGTAATTCATCTATTGGATTACCTTTAGAATAATGTTGCAGATGAATCTTCCCCTCTCTCTTTACTATAATTTCCAGCTCTATCGAAAGAGCGTTAACTACAGATAAACCCACTCCGTGCAATCCTCCAGAGACTTTATAGCTGCTTTTATCGAACTTACCTCCGGCATGAAGTTTAGTTAGGGCTACCTGTACCGCAGGAATCTTTAATTGAGGATGCATTTCTACTGGAATGCCCCTTCCGTTATCAGTAACTGAAATGGTATTATCTACATGGATAATCACCGTAATCTTATTACAAAATCCAGCTAAAGCCTCATCAATAGAATTATCTACTATTTCATAGACCAGATGATGTAAGCCATTAATACCAGTAGAACCAATATACATGGCCGGCCTTCTTCTGACCGCTTCCAGCCCTTCTAGTACCGTAATCTGGGCCGCTCCGTAGGCCTGCTCTTTAGGGGCATTTTTAGCTGGTTCTGCCCCCTTTTTGGGCGCTTCCGGCTGGTTTTCTGCTGTTTTTTGGGCCTGGTTTTCAGGCTGGGTAGGATCCATTTTTAAAGATAATTTTAGGTTAATTTTAAGCTTTCTTTTTTCTTATTTATCGACGATAAAACTTAAGAAATAAGAGATTTTTCGGGTTTATAAAACTGTCGGTGTTTAGGTTAATCAGATCCGATTTCACTGCCCAGCAACTCTCTCCCTCAGCTTACCGACTCTTCTCTTTCCTTCTTCATCTTCTCTACACTTTTCTTAAAGAATTCTATTTGTTTCTCTGAGAGATGGCCATATTTAAGGCAGTTAATCTTAATCGAACGTAAAAAAGAGTTTTCTTTGTAAAATTCATCTGGGATATTCAATAATTTCTTCAGCTTAAGGTCTTTGATCACTCCCACCATCTCTCCTTTTTGGCAGTCATAACATAAAGGAAACCTGCTCTTCCAGGTAACAATAACATAATTCTTTTTACAACGGGCACATTTCTGTTTGTATTTGAATGCAGGCATTTTTTTAATTGTATTCTACTCTATATATTCATTCCCGGCTTTATAAACTCTCTCTATTTAAATCGGATTTTTAGCTAGAATTAAATTAGGATGATTCTCTTTAGTCTTAGTAATAACCTTCCACCATCTTCCCATCTTTTCCTTAACCGAATTCCAGGTTTTCTGTACTGGTTCCCATCTTTTAGCAGAATAATCTGCAATAAATTCCTGAGCAATGCTTAATTCGTTTAATTCTATCCCGACTATTCTCGCCCCCAATAAAGTATCATAAACAATATCCCCCTTTCTTTCTCGCTGTCCTCGCTGCAGTCCTGCTTGGATTTGTTCCAATTTCCCTTTTTGTCTATAAAGGGGGTAATAAACGTTTTCATCTAACCCCTGAGAAACCGCATAATCTAAAGCTTGCAGATAGGCTTGAGGAGTTTTCTCTTTTTTTAGACGATTATATTCATTCTCTACCGTTTGCCATTTTCTCCAAGAGGTATAAGCCAGGTCAATTAAATTAGCAGAAAAACTTTTTTGGATGGCCCATTCTAAAGCTTGACGGGCAGAATAAGCATTACGCATTTTGACTAAAGTAAAATAAGCTCCATCTCCAGAATTGTTGATCTTAACCTGACTAGACCTAAGGGCCTGATCAATTTTAGCTGTTAAATTTGTATCCTCTAAACTTTTACTCAAATTTTGAAGATAAGTATTTCTAGTACTTTCTAACTGAAGATTAGATCTACATTCTTCCGCTTCTTTCAACTGTTCAATAAGAGAATAATCTCTTAGTTTTCCTCTCTGGATTAAATCTTTAGCTTTAATTATTGAGTCTTGATCCCCCTGCTGGATCAGGTCTAAGCAATAAGTACGCAATTTAATTTCTGCTCTTTGTACCAGAGGTCTCTTTCCGAGATATTCTCGAGCTATTTCTAGCGCTTCTATGGTTTTATCTCCACCTTCTTGCTGGAGGGCAGTTTGGTATTGATCATATTTTTCTAGAGCAAAATTAACCGCTTCTCCGTTTACAAAAGTACTTCTTCCCGCCACTTTTTCCCACTGTCCCTCCACTTCCATCTCTAAAGAATCAAAAATACGGTGCCAATAATTTTGTTTAGTGCGAGAATTGTAGACAGACTTAATCCCTAAATCCTGTAAAGCTGAGCTTGGAGCTGTAGAAACCATCTCCTCTAAGTCTAACTTTAAAACCATTTTTTATTTAAAGAATAAAAGATTATATATATATTTTTTGTCTTAACTTTCTTGGGACGGGTTTAGATTATTTAATCATTTGTAACTTTTTTACTAAACCTCATCCACTCTCCAATGGGGCTTGACTCCTAGGTCTCCAAATTCTTTTCTGCGCAAATAACCTTCCCAGGCGATCATCGCTCCCTGATCACCGGCTAAATCTCCCGGAACTTTGTAAAAAGTCGCTCCTCTTTCTTTACACATGATGGAAAGCATCTCGCAGAAACGTTTGTTTGCTCCTACCCCGCCTACTAGCAACAATTCTTTTTTATCTGTATGGGCTAGACCTCTCTCTGCTACTTCTATGACCATGGCAAAACAGGTCTCCTGCATGGAATAGCAAAGGTCCTCTTTGGAAGCTCCTTTATTAAGCAGCTGTTCTGCTTTGGTTAGGATGCCCGAAAAACTTACGTCCATGCCTTTAACCACATAAGGCAATTCTATATATTTACCTTTTTTAGCTAACTCTTCCATTTTCGCTCCTGCCGGAAAGCCCAGATTCATCATTCTGCCAAATTTATCCAGCATATTTCCTAGACCTACATCTAAAGTTTCTCCTATTACCCGATATTTCTTTTCTTCATAAACCACTATTTGGGTATTAACCCCGGAAACATAGAGGTAGAGCGGGTCTTTAAGCTTATTGTAAACTTTCCCTATGCTTAAATGGGCCGCGCAATGGTTTATCCCTACAATTTCTTTCTGATATTTTTCAGACCACTCTTTGACTTTATTATATCCTGCCCATAAAGCTGGATCTAATCCCGGGCCTGCAGAATAAGCGATAAAAGAAATTTTCTGCCAAGATACTTTCGCTTCTTTTAAAGCTTTTTGAAGTACAATTTCAGCTATCTTCTGGTGATGTTCGACCACTTTTTCTGGGACCATCCCTTGATCTTTAGATTCATATCTATCATAGACATTAGATAAGACCTTGCCTTTATCATTTACAATTCCCACTCCGAAAGTATGGGCAGTTGATTCCACTCCTAAAATGATCATTTTAGTTAAGTTATCACCAGAAGTTTAAAAAAGTTTTCTGTGCAGATGAGGATTAATATAATTTACCCTTTGCTGGAAAGTGTTAAACCATTTATTTCACTTAGTACTTACCCCCCACATTACTTTAAAATATTCCCTAAACGAATCTGCGGTCTCTTTATTTCTGATTAAAAAAGTAATTGGCTCTTGATTCAAAATGGCAATAATTGTATAATCTTTGTAAATATTAATTGCTGCTGGAGTTGTACCTTTCAAATATTTCGCTTCAACAAATTTAGACCTTTCTTGCGATTCAAATAAACCTCTTGACGATTCATTAAAGATAATTTTCGATTTGATCTTTTTCTTTATTCTCTGCTGATGAAGCCTAGAGAAAAATTGCTGGATCTGCATCACCTCTTCCCCTTTCCCTGCTCCAAAAGCATAATACCTTTCTTTAGGGTTAAATTCGGTTATTAGAACATTAAACGCATTCTGCATTCCTTTCAATCCAATAAAGATTTCGGCTATTTTATTCTTCCCTGTAAGAGTTTGTTGTAATAGCAGTTCTGGAAGAATCTGTTTTATTGATTCTTTCTCTAGATGAACTTCTTTTTCTTTTTCTTCAATATACCCCAGAAGATTGTGCGGATCTGTGGCACTAAAGTATTTCGTAGATTCTTTAATGACATAGCTTACTAACCCTTTATTCTTTAATCTTTCCAGAAGGTCATAAATTTTTGAACGAGTTACTTTAGCCTCATCAACAATAGGTCCGGCTGTAGTTTGACCTAACTTCAATAAAGCAAGGTACACGCTTATCTCACTTTTTGTTAGTCCTATTCTTTCAAGAGGTTTTGTATCCATTTTTAGGTTAGATTATTCTCAGATTTATAAATATTCCTGTCTGTACCCTCTTTAGGGGGGCACAAATATTATATACCTCAGTGTTGTCACTATAAGATAAATTATAGAAAAAAGTGATCAAAATGGATGAAGCAGCAGAACGGGAATTGGATACGATTGCACTTAGAATACTTCAACGTAGAGGACTTTATGCTGGATTTGTATTAAAAGATTATCAATTCCTTAAAAATAAAGAGCGCATTATTGCCAGAAGTAAAGGAACTGAAATAGTACCCTTAGAAGAGGCTATTCTAGATCTGAACCGTAATGGTGCAGATGAAACTCAGCTGATGCCTAAAGCATTTTTATCAAGCACTTCAGCGGAGAGTAGGAACACTTACCGTTTTGGGTACCAAGAATTAATTGTTTATTTTGCAGTCGGAACCTATTTACCTAACCCTGATTGGGAATTAGGTTTAATCAGTTCTCATATGCCCGGAAGCCCCGGTGGCGGAGGCTGGGGCCTCAATGGAACTAGAAAACTTCAATTAGCTCAGAAACCACTTGATAAACATTTTAATTGGGAGAACTGGATTAAAAGTACCCTTGCTTGGGCATATGAACACTATGACGGAAAAATATATTATATCTCCAACGAAGATGAATCTTTCGCTACTTTATTACGAATGGCAATCGGATTAGCAAGAGTTAAATAAAGATTTTTTCGTTTCACTTTCCTTTCTTCAGTCTATCTCCATAATACTTCACTTCTTTGCCGAAGATCTCTAGATCGCGAGCATCAATTCTCGCAGCAGTCGCTTCAATATCATAACTAACCCTTCTAAAAGTAAGTTCTTTGGCAGTTGAATCATAGACTGCGTATCCTGCCAAAGGACAGGAATCTCTCGCTTGCCCTACGCTAGGTATGGATACAAACACATTTTCTAATCCTGCTAAAGAGAAAGTTGATTCAGTTGGATCCCAAGCTCTGCTGGAACGGTCTAATATGGGAGAAACAGATCGATCAGGCTCAATTTTCGGATCAATTATTACCCCTAAAGCCATTGGACGATGGGTATGTCCGCTGAAACAAATTTTTCTTTTAAATTCCTGATCACTAAAGATTTCCCAGAGATCTTTTGGTCGAGAATAATAAAAAAAATCTTTTCTAGGTAAAGGCAACCCATGGCTGAAAATAAGTTGGCCCTCTGATGCCATATACCTTTGTTGACGGTACAAGCCCATTAAACTGGCAAAATTTTCCGGGCTTAATTGTTTTCTGGTCCATTCCCATTGTAGGAATAATTCTTTACTTTGTACAGAATCATTAATGGGATGAGCTCTATCACAAACCGAAACCTCATGATTGCCCAGAACCATTTCGTCTGCCAGATCAAAAGTAATTCCCACACAGCTGTCTGGCTCTACTCCATAACCTATTTGGTCTCCAAGAAAAATGATTCTTTCTATTCCAGAACCAGTTTCTCCAGCATCGATTGCTTCAGTAGAAATATTTTGCTTCTGCAAAGCTCTGATAATTTTATCTCTGGTTTTTGCGCTGGGCTCGAATTCAAGAACGTAATCTATTAAGCAGGCAGTTAAAGCATCTTGGTTCGCATGGATGTCTGCAAAGAGGAAGTATTCCATTTTTATCTATTCCTAATTTAAACCTCTTAGAAACCAAACTCCTCTAAAATAAGTTAACAGTTATTTATCTATTTACTGCTAGCTGACTGTCTTTCCAGATCTCTTTTCTTGGCGATGGCATTGCTTTTGGCGCTGCATCGATAAGCTTCAATAATCTCTTCTGCTAAACAGCTTTCCATATCTTTTTTCTTATTGAAACTTTTTACAAAAGCACCTTGAGTCATGAAACGTAAAGCTAAATCTATCCTTCTTTGAGGAGCAACATCTACCGCCTTAGGATATCTTGCTCCACCATATTCGATAGAGATAACCTCTTCTCTAGGAGCAGCATTTTCTAGAGCTTTGACGAACACTTCTACCGGATTCTTTTTTAGTACCGCTTCGCATTTAGCTAGAGCACTTTCAACTATTTTTAGAGCATTGTCTTTCTTGCCGGTATGATGTCCTGAACTCATAAAATGCTTTTTGGCTTTATGCCCGGTAGTCAATATTTTCGTGACCAGGCGTTCAACAATGAAAGTGTAAGACTTATGGAACCTGTTTCCGGTATATCTTGCTCCAGTTTTAGGTAGGATTTTAGGATTTAAAGTGACATAATTGATTAAACCTAAATCAGCTACTTTAATGCCTTCCACGCTCCAGCGGTTGAATAATTTTATTTCTGTCATCTTTATCTTCTTGCTTTCTCTAATTTACCTTTTAATAAAGCATCTAAGCTTTGATCATTGACCATGATCACCTGCCATCTCACCCCAGGAATATCTCCTTTAGCTCGGCCCATCTTTCCGCCGATACTTTCGATGATAACTTCATCGTGCTCATTGATCAGTTTTTGAGCTCCATCACCGGGCATAAAAGCGGTGATTTGTTTTCCGTTCTTGACCAATTGTACCCGGGCACATTTTCTCATGGCTGAGTTTGGCTGTTTAGCTTCAACTTGAATTTTTTCTAGAACGATAGCTTTTGCTTGAGAACATCCTCCTAAAGGATCGAACTTCTTTTTAAGTTTGGTCCTGCTAAGTATCTTATGCTGCTTTCTTCTCTTTTGCAGCTTTTTCGCAGCTCCTAATCCTCGGGATTTGTTTGCCATCTTATTTGCTAAAATTAGCGCCTATTTATAAAGATTTCTTCTAAACAGAGGTATTAAGTTCTTGGCCACTAGGCGAGCGAGGCAGAGCGAACTTTAGTGATAATTATTTCTCTGGTTTTAGGGAATAAATTAAACCAGATTCAACGAGAATCAGGCGGAAACCAGCCGAGCGAGCGGCCAACTGAATACATTCTAAACTACTTTCACTTCTAGATCAAAGAATCTTTGCAACGCTTTGTTGATGAAATTTAAGTTTGACCTGTCTCGTCCAACGATCTGGCCTTTAATTCTCTTATCTTCGTCTTTGATCAAAATCTCTTTCCCTTCCACCACAATCTCCTCGACAGATAAAGGATAAATCAAATTTTTTACAAATTCAGCCGGGTTCTCTCTGAATTCTACTACCCGTATTCTCTTTCCCAGCCTAGTTTGGGCCATTCTGATGTTAGCTCCGCCTTTGCCGATAGCTTTTCCCAGCTCTCCGGGGGCAACCACAAAGAAAAGAAGATCTCCTTCTTTAAAACAATCTTTAATCTGGGCCTTGGTGATTTGTTCCATCACCGCAGAATAGCCTAAAGCATCTTGATCCAGCTTTAATCTTACCAATTTATTCTCCAAGGATTCCTAATACTGAAACAAAAAAGTTTCTCTTGCAAAAAACCCCTATCTCTTGATTATTTTGTTCCAGCTGGGTAACTGCCACCTGGGCAATTTTTGCATAATAATTTATCTCTTCTTTTACTGCTTCAGGGCAATTGCTGGCGATAAGCACGTGCTTAAATTGTTTAGCTTTCAACCCTTTAAGCACTTTATCTTTACCGAAAATAATCTTTTTTTCGTCTGATTTAGTCTTTAGGAGCTTCAAGATGTCCACATTTTCTTTAGTTTTTGCCATTTAATCTCACCATTATTTTTTAACTTAATTTATTATTCTTGCGATTATTTCATCTTAGTAACTAATCCCGGCAATCCTGTACCAATGGGAACCGGCTGGTTGATCATTACGTTTTCTACTACGGAAGTAAGATGATCCACTTCTCCTTCTAGAGCAGAGTTAAATAGATGTTTTAAAGGAGTTTCGAAACTAGCTCTAGCTAAAACGCTGGCTTTTCCGCTGACTACTCCATAACGGGTGACCCCTTTAACTTCCCCTATCGCGCACATTAAGTCTGCTACTAACATCACGTGACGGATATCAATATTTAATCCCTGAGATTCTACTACTTTAAACACTTCGTTGATGATGGCCTGTCTGGCTGCTTCTATGCCCAGAACTTGATAAATTTCATGAACGTCATTGCTGATTGTTCTTTCTTGATCTACTTCCGCAAGAGAAAGTATCTCTTTCAGATTAGTTCCGGCAGTGAGTACAATATGCTCTTCTCCGCGTTTTACCGGAAGGACTTGTTTGATCCCTTTCATCCCTTTGATATTTATTTCTCTTAATTTCTCTTTTAGGGCATATAGATCTTTAACTTCTTCAGATTTGCCTTTCATGGAAAAAACAATTTCATCTTCTTCTACCACGATATTGAACCCTTTAGATTTGGATTTGATTAAGGCCAGTATGTCCTTGGCCGAGATATTACTATCTTTTAATAAGATCGGGTTTAATTTTACTTTTAAGAATTGTTCAAAGATGTTTAAGCTATACTCACTGACGAATTCTTCAAATTTAGTCTCTTTGATTTTAGCGGCAAATTTCCTGATGCTGTCTACGGATTGATTATGAGGACTTTTCAGATAGATCTCCATCATCGGTGTGCTGATCTCTTTCCTGGCATCGAAAACTTCGATAATCCTGGGCAGGCCAGTGGTAACTTGTACCTCGGCAACCCCCGCTAGGTGGAAAGTGTTCAGGGTCATCTGCGTACCCGGTTCGCCGATACTTTCTGCACCAACTAAACCTACGCTCTCTCCAGGATGGATTTTAGCTTTCTGGTAAACCTCATTAATTCTAGTTAAGATCTCTTGAGTTTTTTCTTTGCTAATATTTCCGGGAAGATTTTCTGTAATCTCTAGGATAATGGAGGGAGGTAACTTATCGGCATAACTTTCTATTATTTTTTCTTGTTCTGCTTTCATCTTTATTCACTCTCCAGAGCTAAGTTAATCAAGCCTTTAACGTCAATCATTCCCTTCTGGGTTTTAGAGACATCTAATCCATCTTCTCCATAAGAGAATTGGACTATTCTTCCGCTGGCATCTCTGACCGTGTAATCGTACTCCACTTTTAAATCCTGCATGGCGTTAGATAATCTTCTATAAAGATAGCCCGATTTAGGTGTACGTAGGGCAGTATCCATTAAAGCGTCTCTTCCCGTCATTGCTCCAAAGAAAAATTCTGAGGGAGTAAGACCGCTCTTAAAATTATTTTTAATAAATCCTCTTGATTTCGGGCTTAAATCATTTTCCTTGAAATAGGAAAGAGTTTTATTTTTGAAACCAGACTCAATTCTTTTTCCTCTTAAAGCCTGCTGGCCAACCACTGCCGTCATCTGAGCGATATTAAGCATATTTCCTCTTGCTCCGCATCTGACTAAGGCAGTAGCCGAACTGTTTCTTACTTGTTTCATGGCCACATCTCCGGCTTTGTTCCTGGCCCGGTTCAGTTCGCTGAGAATATTTAATTCTAAAGTTTCCGCCAGGCTTCTTCCTGGTAAAGGCTCAAGTTTACCGGAATGGAAATGTTCAATCAGCTTTTCTACTTCTTCTTCAGATTTCTGGATAATCTCCCGAATCTCAGCAGTAGTCTCTGCCGGCAGGTCCATATCCCCAATACCTAAAGAAAATCCTCGGGTAGTTAAAACTGCAATGCCTAATTTAGTGATCTTTCCGAGCAGGTCAGCAGTATAAGCAGGACCATATTGCTCATAGATATTTCTAAGCATTAAACCGCTCTCTTGGCCCAGATTAGCCTTATCCATATAACCACTTTTTAATTGGCCTTTAATTATCTTTACTTCATTGCCGCTTTTATCTTTGCCGATAAAATTAAAGTTATCTGGAAGAAGTACTGAAAAAACATCTTTTCCATCATACCTTTCTTTATGGGGTAATTTAGAGAAATCTTCTATTCCGCAATTATAGAGTAAGTCTACTGTTTCTTCTTTGCTTAAAACTAATTCTTTAGTTAACAAATAATTACCCGTAATTGCATCTTGGATACAACCAACCACGCTCAGTCCATATCTGGGGCTGATGATCTGGGTATCTACTAACATCAAGATTTTAGCCTCTGCTCTGGCTTCCTCATTCTGAGGGATATGTAAGTTCATCTCATCACAATCAAAATCTGCGTTATAAGGATTACATACCGCGGGATTGAGACGGAAGGTCTTGCCCGGAAGCACTCTAACTTTATGGCACATCATGCTCATCCGGTGCAGAGAGGGCTGTCGGTTAAATAAAGCAATATCTCCGTCCATCAGATGTCTTTCTATCACATAACCCTCTACAAATTCAGATAAGATTTCATCTTTAGTTTCATTAGTGATCGTTTTTCTTTTTCCGTCAGGTTTTAGGATATAATTTGCTCCAGGATATTTTTTCTGGCCGTTTTCAATGAATTTTTTAAGATATTCGATATTCCATTCCGTAACTTTTTCTGGAATGGTCAAGGACATGGCCATACTTTGAGGTACACCCACTTCATTTAACTCAATGAAAGGGTCCGGACTAATTACTGTCCGGGCAGAGAAGTCAGTTCTTTTACCGGCTAAGTTATGCCTTAATCTTCCTTCCTTGCTTTTGATTCTGGAAGATAAAGTTTTCAGAGCTTGTCCCCCTCTATGTCTGGCTGGAGGGAGTTGAGCCACTTCATTATCATAAAAAGTAGTAACATGATATTGCAGTAAGTCCCATAGATCTTCAATGATTACTTCCGGTGCACCCGCATTGATATTTTCAAATAAGCGTTGGTTGATCCTAACAATATCTCCTAATTTATGGGTCAGGTCATCTTCACTTCTCTCTCCTGATTCTAGGGTGATACTCGGACGCATAGTTACTGGTGGAATCTGCAGGATAGTTAAGACCATCCATTCCGGTCGGAAAGCTTTGGCATAGCCAAAAATATTTAAATCTTCAGTGGGAATCTTTTCTAGTCTAGCTCTAATTTCAATGGGAGTAATGCGAGCATCATTCTCATAGAAATTGTAAGGTTTTTCTAATTTGATTTTATCCAACTTTTTTTCGCAGTGAGGGCACTGGTTTTTAGTTTTGGTTTTAGTTAGCACCACTTTCAGTACTCGTCTTCTGGTTTCCACACCGCAGTCTTCCTCTTCAGCTTTATCGCAAAGGGCAGCATATTTGGTCAGGTGGCTTTCTTGCACTAATACTCTTCCGCAATATTTACAGGTTGATCTTAATAAATCATAAATCTGTCTGATGAATTTGACGTGAATCACCGGCCTTGCTAATTCAATATAACCAAAATGTCCCGGACACTCTTTCAATCTTTGTCCGCAGGTCTTGCATCTCAATCCCGGATCAATTACCCCTAGACGGATATCCATCAATCCTCCATCAACTGAATAGCCTTCCCGATCATAAAGTTCTGGAGTGACGATTTTAGCTGCTGCCAGATCCATGCTCTGTTTAGGAGAGAAAAATCCAAAGCTAATACTGTCAATTTTTTTGTAGACTTGCCGATTCATTTTGATTTCACCTTAATTTCATCATTAATTTATTCTTCTCTTTAATAAGTTTAATTCTTGTTCAATACTTATTCGCTAAGTTTAATTTGGGATAAATTCCTAAACTTCTGATTTCATCCAGCAAGAGCTTGAAGGCATAGGACATCTCCACATAATTAATCTCAATATCTTCCCCGCACATTAAACAATACTTTCTATTTTTGTACTGATCTTCAATCGCTACTAATCCGCATTTCTCACAGATAGGCAAGACTATTTTATCTGAATCAAACCTTTCTTTGAGCAGCAGTGAAGCTCCATGAGCGATGAAAACATCTTTCTCCATCTCTCCTAATCTCAGCCCTCCCTCTTTAGCTTTACCTTCAGTAGGCTGTCTGGTTAAGAGTTGGATCGGTCCTCTAGCTCTGGACTGCATCTTGTTAGCAACCAAATGCCTTAATCTTAAATAATACATATTTCCCACGAAAATCCTGGCCAGTAATTGTTTACCAGTTCTTCCATCATAAAAAGTTTCTGTTCCATCTTCTCGAAAACCTAGGTCTAATAGTTCTGCTCGTAGATTCTCTTCACTCTCTGCTTCAAATAAAGTTCCGTCCACAAATCTTCCTGCTAGAGCACCGACTTTTGCTCCTACCATCTCTACTAGATGAGAGATAGTCATCCGTGAGGAAATTCCGTGGGGAGTGAAAATTAAATCTGGCATAATTCCGGAAGTAGAAAAAGGCATATCTGCAGAGGGCACTAAAATACCTGTAACTCCTTTTTGTCCGTGTCTGGAAGTAAATTTATCTCCGATTTCTGGCACGCGCTCTTCTCTTAATCGCACCTGGACTAATTTATTACCCTCTTCGTTTTCAGTAATAAAAACAAAATCTGCAATCCCTCTTTCACCATGTTTTAAAGAGATAGAACTTTCTCTTCTGGTCGCCGTAGTCAGATTATATTCTTCCAGGCTGCTCAAAAATCTGGGGGGGCTGGTCTTTCCGATAATTACATCTCCTTCATCTACTTTCGCTTCTGGATAAATTATTCCGTCTCCTTCTAAGAAACGATAATCATTCTCGCTTCTGTACCCTTTTACATCTTTGTCTGGAACAGAAATTTCGTCAATCAATCCTCCTGAATAACGCAGCTCTTCTGTGGTTAAGGGCCGGAAATAAGTGCTTCGGCATAATCCTCGGTCGATTGAACCTTGGCTAAGGATAACTCCATCTTCCATGTTATACCCGTCGTAACACATGATCGCTACCACTAAATTCTGTCCTGCTGGATGTTCATCATAATTAGTAACTTCATGCAGTTTGGTTTTAACGATCGGAAATTGAGGATAATGCAGTAAGTTAGTATCCATATCTAATCTTAAATTATAGTTAGAAGCGTAAAATCCGATGGCCTGTTTCTGGTTTTTGCTTCCGATGATCATTCTTGAAGAAGGGTTGAAGTTTCCGAAAGGGACTAAAGCTGTAGCAATACCACTGATTGAGCCCGGAGTAATCTCCATATGGGTATGTTCAGGAGTTAATTCGGAAAGATCAAAAGCAACTAAAGCATTTTCCTCTTCAGCAGTGTCTAGATATTCAATTATTCCTTGATGGACTAAGTCTGACCAGGTAATTTCTCCCTCTTCTAATTGTTTAAGATGTTTTTCGGTTAAAAGTATTTTACCCTCTTTAACGATGATTAGAGGCCTTCTGGCTCTACCTTCATCACAATGGATTCTGACTTCCTGCAAGTCTTCATCATAATTAACATTGATATCTTCTGGCAGAGCGCCTTTTCTTCTCAAATCTTTGATATTATATACAAATAGATTAATATCATCTACTTTTCCAATGAAATTTGAGTTAATATATACGTCAGCCATTTTTTTAGACTCCTTTAAGGTTAAGTCCTTTTATTTTTTCTAATACTAATTGTTCGTCAGTATTTTGAGAAATGGAACAGAGCATGGCCAGATTTTTTCTTAATCCGATGTTCGTTCCCTCTGGAGTTTCAATCGGACAAAGCCTGCCGATATGGGTGCAGTGCAGAGCTCTGGCATCAAAGTTTTCTTGTGAGCTGGATAAGGGGCTGACCACTTTCTGCAGATGGGAAACCATAGCTAAGAAATTAGATCGATCCATTCTTTGAGATACACCCTGCCTACCTCCCACCCATTCTCCGGTAGCCATGGCTGAATAAAGCCTGGAGGTTAACAATTTATCTCTGATGATTACTCTTACTGAGGGCAATTTTCCTCGTTTGATGATTCTCTGGAAATTGTATAGAATATCTCCCACTAAGATCTTAAAGTTTACCCGGAACAAATCAATCATCAGGTCTCCGCTTAATCTTAACCTTTTATTGCTGTAATGATCTTTATCGTCAGATGGGCGTGTTCCTGCACGAACGTCCATGAACTTTTTCAGCATCTTGGCTAAGTTTCTGGATTTAGCTGCCCGGGTGCCCGCATCTAATCCTAAGTTAGGTAACAGATATTTATCCAGAATTTCTTTGGTTCTCTCTGTCCTGATTTCTTTTGCTTGAATAATTCCAATCCGTTTAGAGATATAATCAATAGCATCATCCTGAGTTTTTATCTCTACAAATTCTAACAAGTTCAGGATAACTTCTTCATAATTTTTTTCTTCAGATACTGCCCGCATGATCTCTTCATCTTTAATCAATCCTAAAGCTTTAAGAATAATAACAATGGGCATGTTTTTCACTCTAGTAAAAGTCAAATAATAAATCCCATCTTTTTTCCGTTCGAAATTATGAGGAATCTTATAAGTTCCTTTTGCAGAAAAGAATCTACCGGTTAATTCATTGCCGGACATTTCCACCATGAAATTATTTGCAGATAAATCTTCTACATTAACAATGACTCTTTCCGTGCCGTTGATGATAAAATATCCCCCCGGGTCAACTGGGTCTTCTCCGTGCTTGATTAGGTCTTCTCTGCTTAAGCCGTGCAGGTGGCAATATTTGCTCCTAAGCATGATGGGCATTTTACCAATTTCAGCTACAAAATTTTCTCTTTGAACATCATTAATGTAAGTACTAACTTCCAGATAAATGGGGGCATAATAAGAGATTTTCCTCAATCTTGCTTCGGTAGGATAAATCGGTCTTTTGCTTCCGTCAGCCTCAGTAATTTCTGGTTTCCCAATGGTAATCCTGCCGAAACGAATCTTAAACTTTTCGATATTATGGGGAATGATGGCCGGTTCAGCCTCTTTATTTTCTTCTACTACCTCCTGCAGGCCTTTCTCTAAGAAATTATTAAACGATTGAATACTGCTGTCCACAAACTTTTTCTCTTCAAAATATTTTTTGATTAAGATTGAACGATCCAATTTAAGTCCTCCTTCACTTTTCACTAACTGCCCTATAATAGATAGTCTCGCCAGCAGTCTTGCTTTTCCTTTCAATTTTGATAATATCTCCTACCTTAGGATTAAGTTTGATTAAAGCCGGATCTTCTTTAAGAATTTTAGGTAAAGCCCGCATCTCTACTTTTAAGGTTTCCAAAACGTTCTTCTTCTCCGCATCGCTTAATTTGCTATGCTTGGGAACCATATCGTGTTTGTTGACATCGAAACTCATTTTTAGTTTCCTCCTGGATCTTTGGTAAGTATAAGCGGGCCGGAAGGGACTTTCTGGCAGCATTCAAGATTTTGTATGCTACTATTTGAACCCTCGACCGCCTGATCTCATCTTCTCACCACTCTTCTTTGGCGCAGATTAAAAGTCAGGCGCTCTTTCTTGCTTCATTTTTATGAAGTACCAAGCTAAGCTACCGGCCCAAATGCGCTCTGGCCGGGACTTTCTAACCAATTATTTGAGTAACTGGCCTTTCGAACCCGGGTCGGAGCCTTGCTGTGCATTAGTATACCCGACAGGGCCCCATGCTAGGCCGCTACACTACCAGAGCAATTTTTGGAGCGTATCCTCTAACAGTTGACTCTTTTTCCTGCTGTAGAAAGATACCGGCCCATGCTTGGACTAAAATACCGGGGTTTATTTATAAAGGTTTCTAAAATTTCCAAGAAATGAACTAACTCATAACCTTTTATTTTGGTTATAGCTCCTAAACCCGAAATTTTAAAACCTCGAAAATCGTAGATTTTCGTCTGGTTTTGGTCAATTCTCATTTTTAACCAAATTGAAATCGTATTCCTGAAAATGAGTCTCCCCTATTTACTAGTCGACTTCGAGCAAGGTATATAAACCAGCTGAATCTATGTTTTAAAAAAGAGGCTAAGTCAGAACCTTTAACAAAAACTTTTTCCTCAACAGAGGTCGTCAGGCTCCTGCCTAAAACTTTTTTGTGAGTTCTGCCGAATTGCCTCTTTTTTAGCTTTACTCCAAGATTTAGTCTTTATGAAAATCTTGGAGGCGAAACGATGAGAATAAAAAACTTGCAAATAGGCTATGAAAATCTTACTCCAGCAAAAGCTAGAGTCATTGCTCATTTAATTGGAGATGGTTGTGTGTATAGGTCTTCTGAAACTAATTATGTTATCAAGTTAGAAGTAACTGACCCGGAATCTTTAGATCAATTTGAAACTGACCTTATAAGTGTTTACGGTTTAAAGCCAACACGCGGTACAAATAGATCTGGAAAGACAGGAAAACCAATTCCATTTGTCTCACTTTTGTCAAAGCGCGCATATGATGATTTACATACGTATTGTGACTTTAGATCGTCTACTTGGTTTGTTCCTTCTCAGATATTTGCAGCTAATCTACCCCTTAAGAGAGAATTTCTAAGAGCTTTATTTGATGATGAGGGCACTGTCGTTAGAGATGGCAATAGTATAAAAGTTAGATTATACTCTATAAACTATAACGGTTTGTGTCAAATCCAACAAATATTATCTCAGTTCGGATTAGAATGCATCATAAAAGCCGGCTATGGATGCAAAAGAAATGTATTTGGGCTAATCCCCAAAAATACAAATCTATTTGCCCAAAATATAGGCTTTAATTTGCGAAGAAAACAATCATCGTTAGAATGAATAAGAGAAAGGGTAATTTACCCTTTCTCCTATAAGTCCCCCCTCCCGGACTCGAACCGGGGATTTCGAGTAGGTAACCAATCAAGATTGCCTGTCACTCGGTCCCGGCTATCTACCTTTCATCCAAGAGCTTTAATGCTTAGTCAGGTAGCGAACTCATCTTTGGCTTGTGATAAATCACAAACAGCCGAGGGTTCTAGCCGCTGAACTAAGGAGGGATAGAACAGATTAAAGAGCGGGTTAATTTATAAACCTTTTTATAGAGGAAAAGATTTCTTCCATTAAAAGAGGTGATTTTTATGGAAAAAAATAAAAAAGTAAATTGGTCTCCCAATATTATCGGCAAAGGTTCTTTTTTAGTAGGAATTTTTCTAGCTATAATTTTAGGATTAGGCTTTAGCGGGGCTTACCAGAAAGAAGTTTTATGGACCGTATTTTTGTTAGGGATTGTAGTCGGAATATTAAACATAACCGTAGAAGAGATTTATGGATTCTTGGCTGGGGGAACTATATTAGTATTAATTTCTTTCCTGGGGATTCAGGTAGGAATTTTCGATATGGTTGCGCCGGTAATTACAAATATCTTGAAGGGAATCTTAACCTTGTTTGTTCCTGCTACTATGATTGTGGCTATCAAGACGGTTTTTGCTTATGCCCAGAGATAATTTTTTTTTAATTTTCTTTCTTGTTTTCTTTCAAAAGTTTTATTAATGGTTTCTTTTTTTAAGAAGAATATGCGGTGGTAGTATAGAGTTAAATCATTGGTTTAACGTACCATGGTTAGTATGTGGCCTTGCCAAGCGTAAACACAAAAAGGCCGCGACCGGGGTTCGAATCCCCGCCACCGCATTCATATTTTTTAAGATATTAAATTTTTTAGTTTGCATCTTTGATAGTTTAGATTACCGTTGAACTCCACAAAGCGAATCTAATTCTGACTGGCTCATTCTTCTAAAAGTATATTTCTTAAAGTGAGAATTAGTAAGATTCATTATTTTTTGAAAGTACGCTTCGTTTATCTTCTTGAGTCTCATTTTTAGTCAAATTTAAAAATAAAACTGGGCCTGCAGGGATTTGAACCCCGGACCTCCGGCTTTCTTCGAATTGAACCGGAAGCGGTCATATAAGACCGGCGCTTTAGTCCAGACTTTTGGTCTGACTAACCAGACTGAGCTACAGGCCCATTAATGGTTGTATTTCTTAATAGATTTAAAAGGTTTTCTTTAAGAGTTTTGAGATTATAATTATGGAGGATTATTTTTGTACTACTATTCACCTCAATTATATCGTTTAGAACCAATCAAGCTCTCTTTAAGAAGGGTACTTTTACATGCATCCCGGTTACCGGAGTAGATTTCGGCTTGGGAATGGAGGGAACGGAATGAACTATTTTTCTTCTGAGCAAATCTGAGGCTAGTTTTACCACTAACTCTTGGGTTTTATATAATCTTTCTGCAAAACCACCGCTCATATATTTTCCCAAACCATTCTCGCCGATTACAAAATAAATTGGCTGCAACTCTTTTTTGGAGATCATTGGAACGATATATAAAGTTATCATCTCTGGCTCTTCTTGAGGTAGAATAAATTTAGTTAGAGGTACTTTTCTTAATAACCGTTTGGAGATGAGTCTAAATTTCGGAACAAAATTGATCTCTGAATAATTGCTTTTGATAAAACCTCCATATAACGTAATAATTTTTCCCTCAAACAGAGGCCTATATTCTATCCCATATTTAGCCTGAACATAGGCAACCAAATCTGGTAATGCTTTCCAAGAATAACGTTTACCATATCCCCAACTTTTTTCGTAATACCTTTCTAACATTTCTTGACAAAGGGCTTGAAAGGCAGCTGCAATTCTACCAAAACGTAACTTTATCTCTACCTGCATGCTTATAATCCTACGTTCTAATAGTTTATTATACTCTTCAGTTTGAGGTTCTGGGGTGGTTTTAGGTAGAACTCCGTTGGTCTTTAATTCTCCTCTTTTGTTCATGGACAGTAGATAATCTGCTCCAGATTATTAATATTCTGTTTTTGGAGCGAATCGGTTGAATTTAAGGTCTCTATTACTTTTTACTTTTCTTTATAAACCCCCTGTTTTTTTTTGCTTACCTTTATAAATAAGAGCTAAAATAGCCGTTATTCACTATCTAATTACTACAAAAGCTTATAAAGCAGAAAACCAGCCCTCTATAATTAATCTTATATTTAGTTTGGCCCACCATGAACATCAACCAAATCAAGAAACTGATGGACCGCAAAAAGACCTCTCATAAAGGAGAGAATGGCTATGTGCTATTAATTGGCGGTTCGGAAGAGTATGCTGGAGCTGTAGCTCTGGCTGGTTTGGCGGCTTTAAGAACTGGATGCGACTCTGTGACTATTGCTGCCCCGGAAAAAGTCGCCTGGGCCATCAATACTTACTCTCCAGATTTGATTACTTATAAGATCAAAGGCAATAATTTCAATATTAAGAATGCTAAAGAGATGGTTAAATTCGCAGAGAAGTTCGATGCTGTTTGCATTGGCAACGGCATTACCAGGAAAGCAGATAAGTTCAGCGAATATTTTATCCGAAAATCTTCTCGGTTAAAAGTCGTGGATGCTGATGCTCTAAAAGGGATGGCCTTCAAAGATTTTCATAATTCTATTCTAACCCCGCATGAAGCAGAGCTGGAGATGCTTTTGGTCAATAGCGGAAAGGAATTCCTGCTTCCCAAATTGAAAATATCTAATGCTAAAGAGAAAGCCGAGATCTTGCAGGGCAATCTGCGCTACTTCCTGCAGAATAATAATGTTTTGTTAGTGAAAGGTCCCACCGATATAATCCTCTCTAAGAATAAAATCGCTTATAATCGTACTGGTAATCAGGGCATGACTAAAGCCGGAACCGGAGATGTTCTAGCCGGTTTAATCGTCGGATTCTTAGCTAAGACTAAAGATATTTTTAAAAGTTCAGTTGCCGGCAGCTATGTCAACGGCTGGGTAGGAGACCAGTTATTGAAAAAGAAGAAAGGTTATACTTTCATCGCTTCAGATATTTTAGAGGATTTAGAGAAGATCAATAAATTTTCAGTGAAGAAAAGGATTAAGAAAAAATAGTCTTTCAATTTTATAGTAAAAACATTAAATTATTACCGCAGTAATATTAGAAAGCATTTAGCCTTCTTTAATTCGAACCTGAATTATATACTTTTACTATTAGGAGAAGCATTATCAGTTCAGTAATTTAATGCTTCGAGTATATCTTAAAAGTTAATTTTAAATACTTCTAGAGAATCATCTCCATATGCATCCGTTCTGGGAAAAAGTTGAACATTACAATTCTAAATTAATTCTTCCTGCTGTAGGTTTATTATTATTAGTGATCATTTACGAATTATTAACTTATTTTGAAGTTATTTACTTTGAAAATCATCTTCTAGAGCTCTCGCTGGAAGTGATCGATTATCTTATCATCACCATCTTTGTGATTGATTTGATTTTCCTGGCTATCAAAGCCAAGAGTACTAAATTATTTTTTCAGAATTATTGGCTGGATATTTTGGCAGTATTTCCTTTTATTTTGGCTTCAAAGGCCATTGGGGGGATATTTCGTATCTTTGCTTTAGCTGAGTTAGAGGTAGGCCAGGCCATTTTGCACGAATCTCTGGAGGTAAGTAAAGTAACTGCCGAGGCCGAAAAAATAGCTAAGATAGAAAAAGCAGCTAAACTGGGCCGGGGGATTAAGTTTGGTGCTCGGATTGTGCGCATTTTCAGCAAGACTGTCCCTCGATTCAAGAGGAAGAAGTTGAAGCATGTTCGAACTTAATTAATTTATTAATTCAGTTTATTAAGGTTGATATAATTTAGTTACTGGATTTCCGTCTAATTCAATCAAAGCGACTTTTCCATCAATGCTGTAAAATAGGTCGGGTATACCGTTACCGTTAAGATCTGCTCGTTGTAGAATCATAGGTTCAGTTTTCCCACTTTCCATTAGCATTTGTTTATTATCATATTCCGAACAGTCACTCATACAAGATTTTCCAGAATAGGCCAAAGCCAGAATTAACCCACCAATTCCTATAGCCTCACTAAATAAAGAATCAAACCATTTTCTATCATTGTTACTCATTATTTCATCAAGATGATTAAAGTATTTATAACCTTTTCTCAATTGTAGAATATATCCTAAATGGACAGAGCTCAGCACTTTGTTGGCTTTATTTATTTGTGAAACAATTTAACAACTTTTAAATACCCCCTAATAATCTTATCTTTAAATTTAATTAATGAGGTGAAATAAAAAATGTTTTACGGAATGATGAACCAATTTTATTCTTTGTCTGGGCCGATGATGTTCGGATTGATCTTAATCTCCATCTGGTCTTTGATCTGGGAAGGATTAGGATTATGGCACTCTGCCCAGAATAGGCAGAAAGGCTGGTTTTTAGCCATTCTAATCTTGAACACTCTAGGATTGTTGCCTATCATCTATCTGATCTGGTTCAAGCAGAAAGAAAAAACTGAAAGTAAAGCGACAGTAAAGAAAACAACTGTCAAGAAAAAGAATAGAAGATAAATTTTATTCTTTTTTCTTATTATTTTTTAATTCTTTCTCAATCTTATTCAATGTTCTTCGATCTCGACTTTTCCTTTTTTGATCTTTAAGATAAATTCTTTTCTTTCATTAAATTTAGTGATTCTGGCCACAATTTCAGGCAGGATTATCTTCTCTCCCCTAAAGATTAGAGCCGTAATTATCTCCTGCGGATTTTCAGTTCCAATACTTTTCTCTAAGGCTAGATCTTTCATCGCTTTCTCATTCTCTACTTTTTTATTTTTCTGGACAGCTTCCTCAGTCTTTTGATAGAAGAATTTTGCGATTTCATCTGCTATATCTACTGAAACTACTTTGCTGATCCCCTGTAACCCAGGAGAGATGTTCGCTTCAATTACCAGCGGTCCTAAAGGACTTTCTAAGATATCTACTCCGCAGACATCTGCGCCTAAAATCCTAGCTGTATCTACTGCCACTTTCACCTGCTCTGGGCTCAACTTAATTTCTTTTCCGCTGCCGCCGGCATGGATATTAGCTCGTTTCTCTTCCCGCTGAGCTTTCCTGCGCATAGCCGCTACTACTTTTTCTCCCACTACCAGAGCACGGATATCAGTTCCGTCTGTTTCAATATATTCTTGAATTAGGAAAGGCTGGTTTAAAGCTCCTAAAGCGTCTAGTAGAGAGGAAGCAGAGCTGATGGAATCAGCAAACATTACCCCTTTACCTTGAGTTCCTTCCGGAAATTTCATCACAATGGGATAATGTACTTTTTTGATCAATTCTTTTGCTGCGATTATGGTTGAAGTCAGATAGGTTTTAGGCATGGGAATATTTTCTTGCTCTAAGAGAAGATGAGTTAAAACTTTATTATGGACATTCAGGTAAGAGGAAGAAGATAAAGGTAAGTAAGCTGTTTTTCTTTCCAGTAAAGCAGCTACTGCTGCTAATAAGTTTACATAGCGGAAGGAGCCTTTGAGATAAACACAATCATAATGGGAAAGCTTTTTCCCCTGATAAAATATTCCTCCCTCTTTTCCCAGGCGCACTTCTATCTCTTTAAGATTAAGCATATCTACCTCAGAAAAATATTTTTTCATCGCTTCTGCTATCATTTCCGAACTCTTACTGCCTAAAGAGATTATTGCTGCTTTCATCGATCTATTTTTTAGGATCTACTAAAAACTCTCCCCTTTTAAGAATATTTTGTCCGATTAAAGCCGGATAATTCATCTGGCTGCGGTCTGCTAAAGTGAACCCTTCTTCAATAATCTGCCCATCCAATTTAATTTTGACTTTAATGATCGGCCTTCTTTTCATTCCCGAGGCAGAACGCACCATCCTAGTTTTCATTCCTGGATACAATTCTAAAGATTCTGCCAGTTTTAGGTCTAATGAGGAAGAAGTAGCTCCAGTATCTATTCTGGCTCTGACTTTCTCTTCTTTTCCGTTAGGGCTAAATACGATAATTTCTTCGCTTAGGCCTAAAATTACTTTCTCTGGAGTCATAGTTAGAAATTACTGAAAAGGATTTTATAAGACTTTTGTTTTTCTTGGCTCTGGAGATAACTTCATAATCTCCCAAAACCTTTTTAAATCCGCTCTTTATTTTCTGGACTAATGCCTCGGTGGTGTAGTCCGGTCTGGTTATCTAGCCAGGGACAAACTATCATCCCACACTTTCGATGTGGGGACCCGGGTTCGAATCCCGGCCGAGGCAGTTTTTATTTTTGAAAAGCGAAATGATTTTAAATAAAAGCATAATTATACTTTAATATGGTAGATTCAAAAACAATTGATACTATAGTAGAGCCGAATAATTATTTTTTGACAAATTTATGGGGTAAAGGGAGATTTGTGCTAGCTATTTTGGGGGCAGCTTATGTTCTTAACGGAAGTTATCACATAGTCAAATTTAATAATCTGGCAGAAAATTACACCCAATTAAGAACAGAGGTGGAATCAGAGTTGGGCAAAATATTTGCTGAGCACAGAGAAAGAGTAGAACTTGGTCTAGGCTATGGTTTTAGTGGGGGTGTGTTGCATTTAGAATTGACCAATTGTTTCATTAGCGAAAGAAAAGGCAGGATGGGCGTAATAGCTTCTGAATTAATTGAGGAGTATAATCTAACTTTAAACCCATTTTATTCCGTGCCATAAAATAAATTCGCCAATCCCAGCATCTAAAGACTTTTTGCTGCAGATAGTACAATAAGGTTTTCCAGCGCGAGAAAGGTTTCCATTATCATTAAGACGAATAAAGTACAATCTTGAGCCGGAAACCATATTCTGATTTTTTTCTTAAAGCATCTATTATAGCTTTTTGTTCAGCATGAACACACTAAGTCTTATCAGTTACTTACTCTCATTCCATCTTTCTCAGTTTCTCGAAAGGGAAGAAAGCAATTTCCCTTCCAGAAAAAACTTGATATTGAGATAATTCGCTAATATATCCCAACAATTCTTTAATCGAATTCATAATAGTTCTGCTTTTTATCCATCCGCCATAGAATAATTCTGATAATTTTGAATGTTGATTTGAATCTGGCTCTTTTCTCATCGCTTCGGTTAACTTAGCCAACTTTTTCATTTTCCGGTCTAGGCCCAGAAGTCCGTCATAGCAGGATTGTATCTTATTGCCAAAATCAGTGATTTTTCGCATTTCTTCCTGGCCTAAAGCCATCACCTCTTCATCAAGAGTGCTTATTTCTCTTTTTGGATCGTTTGGGTCCGGTTTAACCAGAGAAGCACGTTTAGTGTGTAATTCGATTGCAGAAACATATTCTTCTAAAAGTGAAGGTAATATTCTTAAATCCCGGTAGGCACTATAAACTAGGCTGGCAAAACTAATGGCTTGGGCCTGGTCTGTAAAGTAAGGGGAATCGAGGGTTGTTTCTGAAAGTAAGAGGTCTAGATTACGATAAGCATCACCAACTGGGTGAAGTTTACTCTCTTTACTTTTGAATTCTCCGGCCAGACGATCATACCATCTTCTTCCTCCCAGCCTTACTTTATCCGTACGTTTTGGTTGATCCATACTTTTTCTCTAGCGACACATAAATATATAAACTTTCCGTACTTCTAACTACTCTTGAGAGGTTAATTAAACAGAACTCCCCCTAATTTACCTTTCCAATCTAAAATGCCCGAAAAAATAACCGTCCAGGAAGCTTTGAAACTCAAAGACGCAGTTTTTATAGACGTAAGAGCACCGGTTGAGTTCGAAGAAGATCATTTATTGGAAGCAGTAAATCTTCCTATTCTCAGCGATGAAGAAAGGCATATTGTCGGAACTATCTACAAACAAGTTTCTCAGAACTTAGCTATCGAGAAAGGAATGGGTTATTATCAGGAAAAGATTCCGCGTATGACTGAATTTGTTTCTCAATTCCCGGGCCGTCCTCTAGTAATCTATTGCTGGCGGGGGGGGCTAAGATCAAAAATAATCTGCGATCTCTTTGAATCATTAGGTTATCAAACTTACCAGCTGAAAGACGGGTATAAAGCTTATCGAGCTTTGGTTTTGGAAGAATTAACTCATTTTAAATTGGAACCTAAACTATTTGTTCTCCATGGTCTGACCTGTACTGGGAAGACCGCTTTATTGCAGAAACTTTCTAATTCTCTGGATTTAGAGGGTTTGGCCCAGCATCGCGGCAGTTTGTATGGGGCCATCGGCTTGAAGCCCAGATCCCAAAAGATGTTTGATAATTTATTGTTACAAAAATTAAAAGAATTAAATTCCCAAGAGTTTATTTTCATAGAGGGAGAGAGCCGCCGGATTGGAGATTTAATGCTTCCTGACTTCTTATGGAAAGCGATGTGTTCAGCTACAAATGTCTTAATTACCAGAGATCTGGATATTCGTGTCAGGGAGATGGTTAGAGAATATTTCCTTAATCCTGCTATCGTTGAAGAGATTAAAGAGATTACTAAGAGATTATGGAAAGTTATTTCTAATAAGAGAAAAGAAGAAATGCTGGTTAATTTAGAAAATAAAGAGTATGAGCAAGCGGCAGAGATTTTGCTTACAGATTATTATGATCCTTTGTATAACCATTCTCTGAATAAGTTAACTTATACTTTTGAAGTAAAGAATAATCAGCTTGATCCTGCGCTAAAAGAAATTTTAGAGAAAGTTAAACTGCATTTAAAGAATTAATTAAATCCACTAACGGTTCAAACTTAAATTCCGTAAGAGGTACTATCCTGAACCATTCCTGGTTCTTTGGACTATATCTTCGTTGGGATTTTTGTAAAGTATCCAATAAATCTTCTTTACTGATTATCCCATAAAATTTAACCTTGCCTTTCTCCTGCGAGCAGACGATATGATACTCAGCAATCTTATCTTTCTCATCCCTAAAACGGTCATCAGGATAGGCTACCGATTTCCATTTATTTAAAGATTCAAGACTAATACTACGGATACCTATACTTGTATCTTTCCCTTTGATTCTTACCGTGAAATCTGCTCCGGCCCCTTCTGCATCTCCAAAATATAATCCTCGATAGCGGAACCATTTCTTTTTCTGGATCAGGATCTGTTTGAAAGCTTCTTCGGTAATCCAGCACTGCACAAAGTTGCGAATTTTAACTTCTACGTTTCGGCCTTGTTTGCCCCAGCCTTCGCTCTCTATTTTTTGTTTAGCTTGAGAAATGAAATTATTGATTAAGGCTTTAGGAACGGATTGTTCTAGATGATTAGAAAGCGATTCCTCTTCGGTCTTGAATACTTTAAATGGATTGATCATTCTCTTTATCTTTCTCGCTCTCATTTCTCTCCCACTTATCCCGTTTCACCATTAGCATGCTTAAGATGGTCTCTTCAATCATCTTGGGATTGTTCCTGAAAAATTCATCTGTTTTTTGTTTGATTTCCTCTTCAGTCTTGCAGTCTTTTAAGGCTTGGTAATAATCAGGATTGTTCTTTACCAGATCATTAAAGAAAAGCATCATCTGCTTAAAAGCATCTTCCATCTTTTTCTCTTTTAGGAAAAATTTGTTGAGAGCTTCTAACTTCCCTTCGGGAGTTTTTGGTATTTCTTTAACAAACTCTTCCATCTCTTCTATGTTCGGGAGCATTTTAAATCACATTTTTTTTAACAGACAATACGTTTATTTATCATGATTAAATACCTTTCTCTGCTTCATTTTCAAAAGATATTTTTTAAGGGGGGGATATTTTAATAAAATTAGTCCTGTCAAGATAAAAAGCCAGCCTGGAGCTACTGGCACAATCAAAGAGATTATTCCTATAACTACTAAAGAGATTCCGATAGTTTTCCTCAAAAAACCGTTTTTAATTCTGATCATTTTTTTTAATCCCAATTTTCTTAAAGATTAAACAATAATGATGGTGGACATTAGGCACGAAACTATATCTATATCCGTAAGGATATAAAGTTTTGTTGTCCTGACACCATATTCTCTCTCCCCGTAATTGATAATGTTTGCTCATCTCCTTGGCGAAATCCCAGGCTAGAGTGATATAATCTCCCTTGTTCATATAATTTTGGAGTATTATTACTAGGTATGCTTCCTCTTTTAATAAAAGTTTTATTTTAATAAAGATCTCCATTAATCTTTTCAGGAATTCTTCGTAATCTTTGGCATTGCCTAAATCCTCCTTATCTTCGCTATATTTCAAGTCTAATCCCTGTTCTTCTCTTTCTTTGCTCGCCAAACCTTTCTTATTCAGCATCGGGCCATAGGGAGGAGAAGTAATCACCAAATCAATCAGAGGTAATTGGTATTCTTTCCATAGTTCTGGAGTTTGACTGGAATTTCCGGTGATAACCAATTGTTTACATTGCAGTCCAGCCCCTTCGGGATTCAGTTTTAATTGTTCTTCTAATATTTTTAATCTCTCTTTAGCGATATCTGCATATTTCTGCTGCAATTCTATTCCTATTCCGTTGCGTTTGGAATTATGACAAGCAATTAAAGTGCTACCGGTTCCCAGAAAAGGATCAAAGACTATTCCTCCGCTTTTAGTAAAGAACTTGGCGAAATTCTCAATCATATTTTCTGGGTATTTCGCCGGATGCAGGATTTCGTTTTTCTTTCTGGGCGGAGGATTGTGGATGAACCAAGTTTTAGTAAACTTCAGCCATTCCTGGGCAGAGAGTTCGTTTAGACGATTAAGTGGAGACACTTCTTTCTGCGCTGGTTTTGTTTCATCAATCATAATAATTAGAATTACGCTGATTTTATAAGATTATGTGAACCAGAAATGTTAAATCTTTTTTCTGATTTCTGTTTCCAATGTTTTAAGATAAAGCGCAAACTGTAGTTCTACTGCTTTCCAATCTTGATAGCTTATTGGCGAGCCATAATAATTAATTCCATTTCTTTTAGTTCTAACCAATTCAAAGAAATCCCAATTCAGTTCTAATTCAGGGTACTCTTGACAGAGATAAGCAAATAAGCATTGGTGATTATCAATCTTAATCTTATCAAATTTTAGGAAAGACTCAGCCAATTCATGGAGAGCATCGTAACACAGCTTATACCCGCTGCCCCATAAGTGACTTTCTGTGAGCATATTTTTCCTCAAGATCTCTGCAGCTTGAATGTCAGCTAAGGCAATAGCAAGAGTAGACTTTATTCTATCAATGTCTATTTCTTCATTGACAATGAATTTTCCTTCTTTCTTACATTTAAAAAACGCTTCTTCTTGGGTTAGATATTTAGGCACTTAATTTCACCTCCAAAAAGTCTAAATCTCCTTTAATTAGTTCCCCTTTAATAATGTTTTTGAGCAAAGCGGACCCCATTTTATTTAGTTCGGCTTTATTCTCGCACGAAAACAGCTGAATTTCCCGGTTTAATTTCAATTCATAGGGTGCAATCTTTAAGCCTTCAGCATCGCCATAAATAAAGATATCGATATCACTCTCTTGATACCAGTCACTTCGAGCCAGACTGCCGAAAATGATGATGGTTTGGGCTTTAGGTAGAGATAATAAATGTTTCCATAACCCAGAATCAGATAATTCATGCAGAGCAAACAATTTTTTTCGGGTTTTATATTCCGGAGAGGTATAATTTCCTAGATAATGAGAATGTTTGCCTTTTTCTTTAACCCTAGTGATTATTTTATCTTGGGTAAACTTCTTCAGCCAGCGGTCAACTTTGCTTCTGGCCATTTTTGTTTCTTTCAAAATCTCTTCAAAATGCCATTCTTTGGTTGGTTGGTTGAAAAATAGTTTCAGGACTTTATTTTCTTTGCTTTGCATAATCATTCCCATAATGGGTACTGATTTATAAAGATTTCGATGAGATTTTGGAGAAAGAATGAGATAATGTAGAAAGGGTATATGAAAGAGGAACATACAAAGTAGGATTCACAATTTCTACATTTAATCTGGAAGTTAATCCTGTTGTCCCGTTATTTCTCCCGATAATGCTATTGGCTTCAACAGCCCAATTTAAAGGATGCGGCAACTCAGTACAGTCATTACTTGCGTGAAATATCTTTTTCTCTTCGGATTTAACCAGATAAACTAATCCATCATTAAGAGATGAACCATAAGGATATAACTTTAAGTAGAAATCATCAAGAGGTTCATTTTCCTGCATAGGAGGATATTGTTTACGTTTTCTCTTAATTGAGAATAGGCCATTATAATGACATACTTCAATCTCTTTGACATCTGTAATTGCTCCCCTTAATTGTGGTAAAATTCCGGGTAAATATCTTTCTACAACTGCTTTTTTCTGGTATTCTTTACGACAGAGGGTTAATGTTGAGTAAAATAGTTTATTATCTTCTTCTCGAGATTTTTTAACGAAATCCGGAGTAAGATAATCGTACCATACTCTAACTTCTCCTGCAAACCAATGTACAGTTTCGGGTTGATTTTTATTCAATTTTTTTATAATATCTGCTAACATTTTATTTCCTCCACACCAGAACCACAAATTAATCTTATTAGATAATAGATTGAAAATTAACCATTATATCCATTTATCACTTGCCTACGCAAGCTATTTCTCCAAATCTTCCGCTAAATGCGGCAACAGCTTGCTTTCTGCCTTCCGCAAGTGCTCAGAAAAAGCCTGATGAGAAATCTTCATTCTTTTCCCCAATTCATCTAATTCCACTTCTCGGGGCATCTTAAAGTAGCCGAACTGCAATGCCATTTCTAATGCCTGCTTCTGTTTGGAAGTTAACCTCGGGCTGATGCGAAAATGATACAAATCATTCAATTTCATCTTTTGGATGCTGAGCAACTTCACTGTGCCTATTTTTCCCACATCTTCCAAAAATTGTTGAATCTGTTTCTTATTCCATGCACAGATATTCCAATATTCAAATCCATCTGCAGGATTACAATAAATCGGCTTTGAGGTCATGATTTCTGTAGAGCGGAAAACTGCATATTCTCTCTCAGAACGCTTTTCTACAAACATCACCAAATCATGATTTACCTCTACTTTTATAACTCGGGAATCTTTCTTTAACTCCTTAATGAATGCTTTCTTGTTCTTTTCTTCTCCCACCAGCATTAGAAAGCCAGTACTGTATATCGCTCCATTTTTTGAGAAAGAATTACCAGGGGTAGCATAAGCGGTAAGTTTATGCTTAATAATTTTAGGCATGGTTACGCAATTTTTGTGCTTATATTTGATTTTAGCTGACCACATGAAATGTAGGAATATAACAAACTATATTAACTTTCCCAAAAATAATAAGAATTAAAAAACAAAAGAAAAAAGAAAATCTATTTCTTCTTTTTCTTAGCTGCTTTTTTCTTCTTGCCGCCTCGAGCCATTTTAGCTCTGCAGACATTTCCTTTCTTGTCTAAGAAATACAGATATCCGGACACTTTCTTTACCTTGGTCTGGGCTACTACTTTGGTTTTGACCTTGCCTTTTTTTCTTCCGGCTCTGCTCATGGGAGCGCAAGCTACATTACCGTTTTTATCGATAAAATAAAGGTAGCCTGATACTCTCTTAATTCCTGCTTTTGCTACGATTTCTGCCATAATTTATCACCCTCCTCTTTTTAATAATTTTTTATAGGAGGGAAGAAAGTCGGGTAGTATTTAAACCTTTCTCTTTTTCTCCGACGGATAACCGACGGAAGTTAATGATTAGACTATTCAAGATTGAGTTACAGGCCGATTTCTCTCAAATCTTCTAAATTCAAACCATTAAAATCTTCTACCAACCGAGGGCAGGCAGTATTAACCCACACTTCAATAAAATTAAAATTGGGAAGCTGATTAACATTAATCTCATCAGTAAGAAATAAATAAACGCTTTTCCCCTCTTTCTCCAGCTTTTCTTTTAATTCTTCAGCTTTCTTAGTCTGGTTCTGTCCAGGCTTGGTGCTGATGATGACCCCAATATTCTTACTGCTCAACAATTTGCTTAACTGTCCTTTTTTCTTTTGTTCTTGTTTTTGCAGATAATCCTCCTCTAGGACTTCTATTTTTTCCGTAAATGGATTATAACAGAAAACTTTCTTTTTGTTTTTGTAAAGCAAAGCGGTAGGATGAAACTTTCCATCTCCGATATAGAGGAAAGCATCGCCATCTTTTTTAGATTCAAGCACATCGCATCCTAAGACCTGACC
>DATDTM010000041.1:0-8955 GCA_035290865.1 Candidatus Nanoarchaeia archaeon | reverse complement strand
GAGAAAGATACAAGTGAGAGTAAGATAATCGCAGATAATACAAATGAGATAATTTCTATCCAGCCAAAAGAGGTTCTGGATTTTATCCAGCCCGGGAATTTAATCTCCATTGATTTTGATTCAGTATTATTAAATGTGAGGAATATTTCTACCCTCAAAGAGAAAGGATTTGTGCTTTGCCAAGTGATGATCGGAGGGTTAGTGGGGGGTAATAAGTCGGTTAATATCGAAGAATTAAATGTCAAACTACCCCCTTACAGCCAAAAAGATTTGTGGGCAGTTGAATTGGCCAAAAAACATAAAATAACCCATTTTACTTTATCTTTTATAGATCATGGTGAGGAAGTAAAATCTTTCAAAAAAATTTATCCCGAAGCATTTGTATATGCAGAAGTTGAGACCAAGAAAGGGATGATCAATTTTGAAAGCATTCTCAAAGAAGCAGATGGAATTATGATTGATCGAGGCGATCTCAGCAAAGAGATTTCTATTGAAAAGATACCTTTCGCCCAGAAAATAATCATTAAAAGATGCAGTCAGGAGAAAAAAGAGGTCTGGGTAGCAACTAATATCCTAGAGAACATGTGCCATTCGCTTAAGCCGACCAGGGCAGAAGTCAATGATGTTATTAATACTATTCTGGACGGAGCCACGGGATTAGTACTAACCAAAGAGACTGCGATGGGCAGATACCCTTTAGAGACAATAAATATGCTCCAGACCCTGATTCAACACGCTGATTTTGCCCTAAATTATACAGAGATGAGTAAAGCCCTGGCTGAAGATGATTCAAACCGCACCTTAAAAGAATTAAATTATTTTACTGATCCGTATATCACTTCCCCGTTGAATCCCCCCCAGGGAGGTAAATTAGTGGATCAGATTTTAAATGAAGCAGAACTGCAAAAATATAATCTTTCCACTCTCAAAAGATTAGAGGTAGATGAAACTGTGCTTATAGATGCTGAGCAGATTGCTATCGGAACATACAGCCCCTTAGAAGGATTCATGAATCAAGAAGATTTTATTTCTGTTTTAGATTCAATGAAATTAAAGAATGGCCTGGTCTGGCCGGTGCCAATATATCTGCAAGTAACCAAAAAGGTGGGAGAAAGCCTCTCTCTAGGGGAGGAGATCTTATTAATATCTAAAAAAGACCAGGAAGCATATGCGCTTCTTCATTTGGAAGAAGTTTATTCTTTAAATCTAGAAGAAGTGGCGCTTAAACTATTCGGAACAAAAGACCAAAAGCATCCTGGAGTAAAAAATCTGTTGTCTCAGGGCGAGTTTTTCTTGGGAGGAAAGATTGGTTTAATTAAAAGATTGCCCTCGCCCCATAAATATTACGAACTGACTCCCAAACAAACCAGAAAGATATTTCAAGAGAAAGGGTGGAAAAGAATCGTTGGTTTTCTGTCACATAATGCGATCCACTGCTCCCATGAGATTATTCAATTAGAGGGGATAGAATTGGGAGAATGTGATGGATTGTTTGTCCATCCCATGGTAGGCAAGAAAAAAGAGGGAGATTTTAAACCAGAGATTATCATTAAAAGTTATGAACTAATGATGGGAAAGTTTTATCCTAAAAACGTAGTCTTTGGAACTTTCTTGATCTATTCCCGCTGGTGCGGTCCCAGAGAGGCGGTCTTTAGCGCAATCTGTAAAAAAAACTTTGGCTGCAGTCATTTCATAGTCGGAAGAGACCATGCCGGAGTGGGCAGTTTCTATGGCCCAAAAGAAGCCCAGAATATTTTTAAAAAATTCCCTGATTTAGGAATAGAACCAATCTGTTTTAATGATGTATTCTATTCTAAAAGCAAGGAGAAACATATGGAAGAGAAGACCAATATATCCCAGACAAAAGAAAGAGATTCAGGAGCAGAAAAAGGAGAAAATGATAAATCAATCATTAGTGGTACTGCAGTCAGAGAAATATTAAAATCAGGTCAACTACCGCCAAAATGGTTGATGCGTCCGGAAATCTCCCAGATGATCATTGATTGCATTAATCAAGGAGAAGAAGTATTTTGCAATGAAATTGAAAAAAGTAATAAAGTTGAGGATTATGATAACCCTGTAAAAAAAGGAATTGTGGTTTGGTTCACTGGTCTGAGCGGCTCGGGAAAGACCACCCTGGCTCTGGCACTGAAAAAAAAGCTGGAAAACCGCGGCAAAAGTGTTGAGGTTCTGGATGGAGATGCGGTCAGAAGCACTTTAAATAAGAATCTGGGATTTTCTCGAGAAGATATCCGGGAGAATAACATAATCATGACTGAATTAGCTAAAGAGAAAAGCAATCATTTTAATTTTATTCTAGTCCCAAAAATATCCCCTTACCAAGAAGACAGAGAAAAAGCACGATCTTTCATTGGCAATAATTTTCTGGAACTATTCATTAATGCTCCCCTACAGGAATGCATTAATAGAGATGTAAAAGGGCTATATAAAAAAGCCCTAGCCGGGGAAATCAAAGATTTTGTGGGAATTGCAGAAACAAACCCTTACGAAAGACCTGAAAGTCCGGACTTAGAGATTAGAACTAATCAAAGCTCGATAGAAGAAAGTGTCTCCCTAATCCTGCGTCATTTAGAAGAGAAGAGATTAATTTAATAAAAAATGAAAATAACCTTAGCAGAATTAGAACAGATCAATCAGGAGAAGTATCAGAAAAATGGTCTTATCGGCGTGTTTACCCGCAAGCATATTTCCACCAAAATCAGCTCCTGGCTAGCTCAAACTCCAATCACACCAACCCAGATTACTTTCTTCTCTTTGCTGCTTGGACTTAGCGGAATTTATCTATTATCCACGGGAGAAAGATATTATTTAATCGGAGCAGGCCTGCTTATTTTTCTTTCCAAAATATTTGATGCCGTAGACGGCGAGGTAGCCCGGCTAAAACAGAGGTGTACACCAAGAGGCGCCTGGCTGGACGGACTCTCTGACCGGTTCAAAGAAAACTTGCTTTGTTTAGGATTGGCTCTGGGATTATTTCACCAGACCGGAGAAGTGGAGGTATGGTTCTATTCGTTTCTGGCCATAATCGGGCTGCATATGCTTTCTTTAGTACTGGAACATACTGGAAAGATGGATAAAACGGTATTGGGACAAGCGCACCAGGAATTCTGGCTGGTTAAATTAGCTAAGAGAATCGGGTTAAAACCGCAATATTTAGCTTTACAAGCAGATACTTATCTCTTTATTATCTATGTTTCAATAACCTTAAATCAGCTTTGGTTTACTCTCTGGTTTATCATTATTGCAATCAATTTATATTGGCTGGCGATTGTGGTGTTAGTATACCAATATAAAAAGAAAGAAGAGACAAATCCGATCTCCGAATAGAATAAGGCGGAAAAAATAAACTAAATTAACTAAAAAATGACTCTTAAAAAAACAAAAATATTTTTCTATGCGGATATTGAAGACAGAAAGTATGAAGGTAGATCGCAGACCTCGTTAGAGATAAAAAGATTTCTGGAAAAAAACGGGTTTGAATTTGTAGACCATCCCTCTAAAGCAGACCTGATCCAAATTCACAGCAGTGGAATAGCAAATTCTTTCCAGGCGGCAAGATGGAAAGAAAAGTATAAAGTGCCGGTTGTTTACAGCTTGTATTCTTTATCTAAAACTGAGCCATGGAACCATTTTAGGAACCATTTTGCTCAGCGTTATTACCTGCGACCAAGGAAAACCAGTTTCCTCTTGAGTTACTCTGCGGTATTACCTTTGAGATGGAGAACTTTTCCTCTCAAAAAAATAGATTTGGTGATAACCCCGTCCTACTCAGTTCAGAAAAGATTATTTAATAACTCTAAAGTCATACGTATCGGAATTAATACTAAAAAGTTTTTGCCTTTAAACTTACCGCGGGATGCAGATCAAGTGAAGGAGGGTTATTTGAAAGTAGGTTATTTCGGGCATCCCAGTGCGTATAAAGGCCTGCTTGATTTTGTTCGAGCGAGTAGGATATTATCTTCAGAGGGATATGAATGCTCCGCTTACTTATCCGACACTACCCCAAAAATGATTAATAACTTACAAAAGATTAATCCTTTGCTTAAGATATATGGTTATACTTCAGACCTTACTAAAGCGTATAATCAAATGGATATTATTATCTTACCTTACCGCAGCCATCTGGCTGGAGTGGCCAACCCCTTAGTATTATTGGAAGCAATGGCTTGCGGAAAAGCGATTATTACTACTAATTTTTCATATCTTCAAGAAATAGTTAAAGATTCTGCTTTAATTATTAAACCCTACTCTCCTAAAGAAATTATTAAAGCAGTTAATAAACTAAAACAAAATGAATTAAGAGAGACGCTGGGTAAAAAAGCTCGAGAGATAATTGAAGTTGAATTTAACCAGGAGAGAATGTTTGAAGAATATTTGCAGATATATAAAGAATTATTAACGAACACAGACCAAAAAAAAACATAAGAGATAAGTAGTTCTTCCAATTAATAACTAACCATCAAAATGACTCCGCAATTTAAACTTACATCTCCAGAGATAATGAAGATTATCGCTCTTTTTAGAGAAAATAATCTTTCCTACAACTTATTTAAGTGCGAACATATCTTTGCAGGGAAGAATAAAAATTTAGATGTTCTCTTTGAAACAGAACAGGATTATCTGAAAGCTGCTCAGCTATTGGAACAAGAAAGATTTAAATTATATTTCTCGGAAAGATTTGAACAATTTAAGAAAATGTATGTTCGATTTGAAGACAATTTTCCTCTGGCAGTACATCTGCACCGGGAAGTAGCTTGGCATGGACTTAAGGCTCTGGATAAGAAACCAATCTTTTTAAGACAAAAAGAAATCGCTCCGGGAATAAATGTTCCCTCACCAGAAGATTCGCTCTTGATTCAGACGGGACATATTCTTTTTGAGAATTTTAAGATTAAAGACAAAGAAAGAGAATTAATTAATACTCTCTTAAATCTAGAAAATTTAAAATGGGATTATATCCTGGCACAGCTTCAGAGAAATTGCTGGGAAAAGAGCTTTTACAGATTGTTGAAGAAAATAAAAAGTGGAAAAGATCTGAAGAAAAGAGAAGTTTTCTTCCACTTTGGAAGAAGAGTATTATCCAAACCTAAAGATTTCATAACTCTGGTTAAAAAAATAATGAGAAAAGTAATCTTAAAACTAAACCCCCAAAGAAAAGGAACACTTATCGCTTTGATTGGGGTGAATGGTGCAGGAAAAACTACCTTAACCAATAAATTGATTGAGACTTACCGGCCATTTACAGAACTTATAGGAAAAGAGATCAGTGGGTATTATTATGGCTGGGTGCCTTTCTCACCCTTGGCGAAAGTAGCAACTAAACTTTTTCGGAAGAGAAACACATTCAAAGAAGCTTCTAAAATAGATCAAAATTATAGGTTTAGCTTATTACAAGAAGGATTGTTTTGTTATAATTATATAGATTATTCACTAAGGTATCTTTTCCAGATCTACCCTCTATTGAGAAAAGGTAAAATAATTGTCACTGATAGGTATTTTTATGACCTTTATGGCCAATATCTTTATGCAGAAAAGAGTCGGGGAATTAATTTATTAATTAAATTATTTCCTAAACCCGATCACCTATTTGTTTTAGAAGCGAATACTAACAGAATTATGAATAGAGAAAAAGCTAACAGAGATTATTCTGACCCCAGCAATGAAGATAAAGAAGAAAAAGAAAGAAGAGTTAAAAGTAAAGAATACTTGGATAGTCAGATAAAAAGATATAGGAGATTATCTACTCTCTGTGGTGGTAGAATAGTTAACACTGAAAGTACGATAAAAGAGAATATCAATGAAATGATTGAAGAAAGCTGGAAAGGGGTAGTGGGAGGAGATTATATTTTAAAAAAATAAAGATCTTTAAGTTACAATAAAAAAACTAAAGAGTTTAATATAAATGGAATATTTCAATATCTTTGCGATTATCGGGAATATTGTCCTCTTATCTTCTGGACTGCCGGAGATTTACACCCTCTTGAAGAAAAGAGTGCGAACCGGTTTAAGCGCGCCAATGATCTGGGGCTGGTTTATTGGGAACTTGGCTATGATGGTCTACAATATCTGTGGAATAAAAGAGATCTATAATTCTCTTTTATTTACGATTAACCTGTTGATCACTACTATCATTATTTATATTTATTATTTCAAATGCCATGAAGTGACCCGAGTTATAGACTAAAAAAAATATTAGAAATTATTTGTACCAACCCTCTATCTCGGCTTGCTCTGCTCCGCCAACAGCTGCGGTTAAAAGCTGCATCTGCGGCTGTATCGCCTTCCTGACTGCCGAATTCCAATAGGTTTTCTCATCTTTTTGATATTCTAAAACTAAAGCAAGATGCGGCCTGATTGATTCTGTACCCGAATAATCTTTTTTATACTCCAGCCAAGCTTCCCGGAAAGATAACACAGAAACCGTCATCGGATCTCCTGCTTCCTGGCTTAATTGCCTAGCTAGGCTAAAGTTCTCCTTTGCTGAATCATAATAATCCTTCTTTTCACCGGCCAGTTCAGATTGGGCTACTCCTAAAGTATGATAAGCATTAGCTAAATTAAACCCGCTTTGTTCTCCAGCCTGAAGACGGCCGGAAAGTTCATCCTGAGCATAGCTCACTGCCATTTCCAAGTAAGGGGTAATTTTTGCTTCTGGGACAACCCGACTGATTTCTGTCGCAATGGTTGAAGCTACCCCGATACAACGAAGCTTACGGCTTTGTAACTTGTCTAAAGAGATAATCTCTGCTTCCGGTTGAGAGATAGCTGAAGCATATAACCGAACTGCATCTTCGAGATTATTCAAGGCAGTTTTTAAATCTCCGCTAAGATCTCCCTGATCAGGAGAATATCTGCGCACAAGACCAATTTCTTCCAGTAAACGAGCCCTGCCTGCTTTGGTCTCCCTGCGCGAACCGTCTGCATTGGCCCAAAGAGACATAAAGGCGATGGTTGTATTCAAAGTATCTTCTAATAAACCTTTGACCTCTTTACGAGGATCTCCTCTTCGCCTTCGGGCATAGCCAATATTGGCAATAGAAAAAGCGAGATAATCGGGATTCAATTCTGGATTACTCTGGGCTAAACCTGCTGCTTCCTGATGCAAAGCAAAAGCGCAATCATAATCGGGCGGGGAAGCGCAGGCAAATTTAATCCCATTATTGTTTAAATCAGTTATCCTTTCGATTAAAGATAGATCCTCGTTTGATGAGCCAGAATCGGAAGAATCCATTGATTTAATTAGAGAAAGGTTGGGCTTATAAATTTAATGAAACTTAGATTAAAATTTCCACCGCGAATTTTCCTAAAGAACCCTAATTAAATAAATTAGATCCGATATTCGCCTCTAAAAATTTGATATTATGATATTTAGGATGCTGGTAATGCTCAACTTTTCCGGTGTTTAAAGCCGCAATAATCTCTCTAATCCCATCTTTAAGAGAATTATCTGGCTTAAAATTAAGGGTTTCTCTTATTTTTTTAAAAGAAACTCGATAATTTCTTCTATCAGAAACTTTATCTTCTACAATCAGCGATGCGGAAGGAACTTCTTCATTAATTAATTTACCTATTTCTAAAATAGTATAATTCTGCTCATCACTGCCAACATTAAAGATTTGTTTTCCTACCTTGTCTAAAGAAGCTTCAAGAACAAGAATTATTGCTTTAGCCACATCTGCGACATGTACATTAGGCCTCCACTGATTCCCGCCAAAAATAGTTATCTTCCCATCTTTTAGCGCTTTGGCAGTAAGAGTATTGACTACTAAATCAAACCTGGGGCGGTGCGAATGCCCATAGACTGTGCTTAATCTTAGAATAGTGGGCATAAAATTATCGTCGGTTAGTTCTCTTAAAGTATTTTCCGAGCTGATCTTCATTTTAGCATACAAAGACATCGGATTCAAAGCAGATTCTTCAATTAATCTTCCCTCTTCCCCAGAATCACCATAAACACTGCAGGAAGAAAGATAAATGAAACGGTTAATCTGATAATACTTACAGATAGAAGCAATGAGAAGAGTGGCAAAATAATTAGTTTCTTGAGTTAGGATTGGGTTTAGAGCGCAAGCTGGATCTCCGACTAATTCTGCTAAGTGAACTACTGCATCCACATCATCCAGGCAGCGGGTTAAAGTTTCTATGTGGCGGGTATCTCCCCGGATGATTTCCAAAGAAGGATGTTCCAATCCTTGAATCGATTCTTCCCCATAAATAAACTGGTCTAGGATTCTTACTTTATATCCTTTCTCCAGCAGTTTTCTAACCAAGATAGAACCGATATAACCCCCGCCACCGATCACTAAAACTCTTTCTATGGATTTAAATTTCTGCTCCTGGCCGGCATCAGATAAAAAACGGATTAGTTTGTTATCAAAAAAGGCAAAGTCGATTACTTTTTTTTCTGAATCTACAATTGGTATTCCTTTTATTTTTTGATTAAGAAGTAAATTAATCTGAGCATAATCTTTTTCTGCATAAACTGGGTTTGGATTCATCATTAATTCCACTGGTTCAGTAACAGCTATACCCTTAAGGATACCTCTTCGGATATCGCCATCAGTAATCACCCCTGAAAGTAGATTATTCTCATCAGTAACAATAGCTAGGCCCAGTCCAGAACGATTAATCAACCCCATCACTTCTTTAATGGTGCTGCTTTTCTTAATCAATAACGAGTTTAGATCAATCATGGTTTAATCCCGGCCAAAAAATGATTTTACTGAGCTGCAGATATAATCTAACTGTTCTAAATTAAGAGTTGCAGACATAGGTAAAGTTAAAACCCTCTTAGCTAATTGCTCTGTTCGGGGATAATTTCCTTCTGAATATCCATAATTTCGGGAGTAAAAAGTTTTGAGATGAATGGGATGGAAATAAGGTCTGGTCTGAATTCCTTTAGTAATTAAAAATTGCTGGAGTTGGTTGCGTATA
>DATDTM010000040.1:0-2946 GCA_035290865.1 Candidatus Nanoarchaeia archaeon | reverse complement strand
TACTTTCAGATAGCCATAGCCGTACTGAGACTGGCCGGCAGGATTAATCTCATTCTTGAGGGAAACGACAAAATAAGTGGGCTCTTTCTGACTCCAGGCGGGAAGGATCGTACCATTTTCAAGTACAGTGGTCTTTTCTTTATTATAAAGATAATAAATATTTTCCGGATGGGGATAAAGTTCCTGGACAGTAATATTAGCAAAAGAGAACAGTTCAAAATAATAATCGCCCAGATGCTTTCGGAAAGTTTCATCTGCAGCATGGAGTTTGATTACATCTAGACAATTATCTTCGGCCTGGGCTTCTCCTTTGGTGCAGATTAATTCCGGCATGAAAAGGGTCTTTAAGGTAGTTTCCATGGCTCGGGAAGCGAGCATCTCTTCCTGTTTCTCTTTAATGGCTATCTTTTGGTATTGGTAATAAAAAATTATTCCGAAAAGGATCAGGACAAAGAAGATGAAAAGTACAGCGATAGTTTCGTTGAGGCGAATCTGGGCTTTTTTGTTTGGATTCATTTTTTATTTTGATTTGATTTTATTTGATTTTAGTTAGGTTTTTGGTTTAGTTCTTTATTCGATATCTGTTTAGTATAAAGTTAGACAATCTCCTTTTTCTCCCAAGTCGCGGTTAACCTGCTGAAGCTGTTGGGCTGGACTAATCAATCCACTGCAAAATTCTGGTTTAATTAGACAGGCGCCTAAAGAATTTTTCAGATTATCTAGGGCGATGAATAAACTGGTTTCTTTCCCGTCTTCTAAACTGTAGGGCCCTTGGATATAGAGGGGGCAGTCTTTACTGAATCCCAATCCCGGGTTATCCAAATAATATTGGTTCATCTCCTTAGCTTTCTTTTCGTAAATCTCTAACAAATATTGTAGGCGCTGGAAAGCTTTGAGCATATTGCATTGATAGGTCTGATCATTAGCAGAGAAAATAGCTGCATATTTAGCAGCGTCTCTTTCTTTGGCGATAGAGATGATAGTTATGGGGTGGGGATGCATCTTTTTCCATTGGGCTCCCTGCTTTTGGTAATAAGTAATCTGGTTTGGTCCGGTAAAAACTAGGGCAGTAACTTTATCGTCTTCTAGGGGAAGTAAAGAATCGGAAACAAACTGATTTTCTTTAATGAATAAGCCGTCTAAATCAATAATTCTGATCTGAAAATTATTTTCTGGATTGATGAAAGATAGGTCCGGAATATCTTTTACATTAAACCCTTGAATAGCATTGAGGAACTCTTCGAAAAATTTATCCTGGCTGTTAAGAATAAAATATTTAGTGTTTAAAGAGGTGACCAACAAATTGTCAACCACTTTAAACGGAAAATTATAAGGTAAACTCCAGAGAACCATCTTGGTGGCTTTAAGCTCTTGAGGAGAGAAAATCGGCTCGATCCTGCTCTGAATCGAGCTGCCTTTTTCTTTAATTCCAAATTCGCTCAGGCTTTTACCCTGCGAATCTATCTCGCAATTAAAATAAAGAGTATAATCTGCCAGACCGGAAGTGTCAATAAAGTTCTTAGTCTTTTCTGAAACTCCGGCTCCGGCAAAGATAGTGTCCATCACCTCGACCACTTCAGAGGCTAACTGCTCTTCGGCAACAACTTTTTGTTTTACCACTATACCCACAAAGAACAATAAGATTACTGCTCCAGCGATCAAAAGATAGATCCAGTTGAATGTGATTTCGACTTGGGATTTTTTTCCGGTTCTCATTTTAAGAGTTAGATAATTCTGTATGGTCTCCTTTACCTTCCAAAACTAAAGAGAATGAGCCGGCGTTAATGGGCGGACAGATGAATCCTCCCGGCTCTTCGTCGTCCCCCAAAATGGAAATCAAATAAACTTTAATCGGAACTGCAGCCTGTGGTTTTAAAAAGACGTTTTGGTCTACACACCCATAACCTGTTTCGCATCTGCCTTCGCTAAGGCCCAATCTTGCTTCCTCTACCAGTTCACAAGCGGCAAGATCTGTAGCACATAATTGTTGTAATTCATCTGGGTGGTCTTCCCAGGAATAATCCATATCCACAAAACAGACCTGTTGAAATTTGGCAGGAAGATCAAACTCTTTGATCCTAACAGAATTGTATTCAGTGTAAATTGTTTTAATATCCCCTTCCAAATTATTCTTAAACTGGACGAATTCCACTTCCTCTCCGCTCTCTAAAAAACCAGAGATGGCTTTATAGCCGAAAATCATGATCAAAGCAAAGGTTAAAGCTGCAATCATAAAGACAAAGACTTGCTCTATACCTATTGCTTTCTTTCCAAAAAATAAGTAGGGAGCCAATTTACTTCTTCCTCTTTTTACTCAAATCTTTTAATTGGGAGAAGATATCTTTCGCTTCCTCAACATCAACCACATCTTTAATATCTTTATCTGTACTCTTCTTAGCGATGGATTCAAGGCGGTTAAAGATGCCTTTCTCCTCCGCTCTTAATCCCGGCTTGATCTCATCTTTATGCTCAGTATAGGTCTGGGCCAGATCCTGAAGCTTATCTAAATGAGGCGCTTTCTGGGATAAGATCTCCGCAATATGGGGGATCTTAAGAGAACTTTTTCCGAACTCTCCGAAAAGTTCTTTCCTTCGGGTCAGTTTCTGTTTTTCTTCTTTGGCTTTCCTGAGCTGGAATAGTTTCTGTTTCCATTCATCAACGATTCCTGGTTTAGCGCTGGGAGCTGTCCGACTAGAAGCTGGACCAAAGCCAGGCTTGCCTGGACCGGCTCTACCTAGTGGAGAATAGGAGTAGTAGTAGATTAAATAGCCGCTGCTTGCTCCCATCAATAACAATCCCAAGAGCAAGAAAATCCAAGCCAGATAATTCGGTTCTGCATCAGGGGGTATTAATCCTGCTTCTTTCTCTTTTTCCTGTTTCTGTTTTTCTAATCCCTCTTTGAATTTATCTTTCTCTTTTCCAGCAGCATCAGCCAGGCAAGGATTA
>DATDTM010000039.1:0-5259 GCA_035290865.1 Candidatus Nanoarchaeia archaeon | reverse complement strand
AAAATAACGGCTTAAAGGGATTTTGCCTCTTTCGCGGATAGTTACACTTAGTTTATTCCTAGTTTTCCGTTGCTTTGTACCCATACGCATAACCATGTTTATTCTAAATTTTGGAGTAAATTTATAAAGCTTTTGGGTAGATTTAGGGATATGCTATTTTATCAGGAATTGGTCAAAGAATTAAAGAGAAGAGATATCTCAGAGCAGCAATTAGCTAAACTTAAACGAGATTTAGCTTTAAAGTATAGGTTAAATAAAATCCCCACCAATATCGATATTCTGCTCCAGGCAAATAAAAAAGATTTGAAGCAATTAAAAAAAAAATTATTGACTAAACCTACTCGAACCATCTCTGGAGTGGCCCCCGTAGCCATCATGACCAAGCCTTTTCCCTGTCCTCATGGGAAGTGCATCATGTGTCCAGGAGGGCCGGCCAGCGCTTTCGGAGAGATGCCTCAATCTTATACCGGGACTGAGCCGGCAACCATGCGTGGAATTAGAAATAAATTCGATCCCTATCTGCAGGTGTTCAATCGCTTAGAACAATATCTTCTCTTAGGGCATAACTGCGAAAAAGTAGAATTGATTGTGATGGGGGGAACCTTTCCCAGTTTTCCTTTGGATTATCAAGAAGAATTTATCAGATTAGCTCTGAAGGCGATGAACGATTTTTCTGAAAAATTTTATGCTCGAGGAGAATTTAATTTCTTAGCTTTCAAAAGATTCTTTGAACTGCCTGCGAAAGATTTGATGGATCTTAAAAGAGCGGAAAAAGTCCAGAAAAAAATAATTCAGCTGAAACAAAAGAGGATAAAATCTTTAGAGAAAGAACAACATAGAAATGAAACTGCAAAAATACGCGGTGTAGCTTTATGCATCGAAACCAGGCCCGACTATGGCCGCTTAGAGCAAGGCCAGCAGATGCTCAGATTAGGGGCAACCAGAGTGGAATTAGGAATTCAGTCAGTTTATGATGAAGTTTTAGAGAGGATACAACGCGGACATACTACCGCCCAGACCAAAGAATCAATTAAAATCCTAAAAGATTTAGGGTTTAAAGTTGCCGGGCATTATATGCCTGGCCTGCCTGGAACCGATCTGAAAAAAGATCTAGAGGGAATGAAAAAATTATTTTCAGATCCAGACTATCGCCCGGATATGCTTAAGATCTATCCTTGCCTAGTAACTAAAGGTACTAAACTGTATGAAGAATATAAAGAGGGAAAATTCAGGCCTTTAAACGCTAAACAAGCAGCAGAGTTGATTGTAAAATTTAAGAGATACGTACCTGAATACTGCCGGATCATGCGGGTGCAGAGAGATATACCTACCAAACAGATAGCGGCAGGGGTAGAGATGACTAATTTACGTCAATATATGCATCAAAACTATAAAGTAAAATGCAGGTGTATCCGCTGTCGTGAGCCGAAAGAGGAGAAAATTAATTGGAAAAAAGTTAAGATAAAAGTTCAAGAATATACTGCTTCCGGCGGAAAAGAATTCTTTATCTCTGCTGAAGAGACGGAAAAAGATTTGTTGGTTGGTTTTATCCGGATGAGATTTCCTTCGCAATACTTAAGGCCAGAAATGAAAGCGAATACTGCCTTAATCCGGGAGCTGCATGTGTATGGTACTGCTACAGGCATAGGAGAGGAAGGTTTAGTCCAGCATCATGGTCTAGGGAAAAAGTTAATGCTAATTGCTGAAAGATTAGCTAAAAGCAAAGGCAAGAGCAAAATAGTAATTATTTCGGGAGTGGGAGTAAGAGAATATTATCGTAAATTAGGTTATGTACGAGAAGGGGTGTATATGGTCAAGAAAATTTGAGGCTCATTTATATCTCTCAAAAAATTCTTCTCGGGCCATTCCAATTTCTTCTAAAATAGCTTTTAACAATCCTCTTCCAATATCTTTATTGCTGTGAATTGGCACAGTCACTTTTCTTCCATCAAAATGTTGGAAAAATCTATGGCTCCCTTTTTGTCTTATTGCAACAAAACCTTCTTTCTCCAAGAACTTAGAAACTTCTTTGCCTGACAGTTGAGGCAATTTCACTTTTAAGCAACCTCTACTTGTTGTACCCCTAAAAATTTAATTACATCTGTAGAAACTTTTTTATCTGTCTCTACCTCCAAGTAAAGTTCAATCGCTTCTTTAATATTTTTAAGAAGTTCGTCTAAAGTATCCCCCTGACTTAAACAACCAGGCAATTCTGGGACTTTACCTACGTAAACTCCATCTTCGTCTTGTTCAATTAAAACAGTAAACTTTTTAGTCATAATCGTTCATTTAAGAAGCAGTATTTATTAAATTTTCGGAGGAAATGGTGTTTTTGGTTAAGATTCTTACCGACCTTACAAACTCTGATAATACTTCACGAACAATTCTTTAGAGATAGGCAATCCTGCCTCTAAGAAAGATTTAGCTAAATTCTGGGCATCCTGATGAAAATTTTTACTTTTTTGAAAATTGATGATTCTCTGGAGAGTAAAAGTGCATAAATGGCCCTGGTTTAGAGAAAGAACTGCAGCTTGTTTTTTATTAGTTTTAGTTTTTTTGATTAGAGTAAAATCTTCTGGATCGAAAGATAAATCTTCCAAGAACCAACCCTTATCTTTCTCTTGAAAGCCTAATGATTTCAGCTGGGCCAAGACTAAATTCTGAAGTAGGTCTTTCTTTTTCGTTCCTAGGATGATTGTATCCGACTCTTGGATAAGTTCTAAAGAATGAACTTTTCCTAAATACTGCTTAACTTTTTGTCTGGGACCTTTAGGAGTAGAGACTATCTCTACCAGATAGGCATATTTCTGGCTAGAGATGGTCTTTAGACGGATGTAGGACATTAACAAAATAAAAAAGAAACAGCTATATAAAAGTTTACATCCCCAAAGTATTTCCCATAATGCCCATGGCAAAGATGTTGAAGAACAAGATTACTGCCCCAGAGATTAAACAGTATAACAAAGTGCTGCCGATTAAATTCTTTCCTAACTGGTAGCGTTCTCCTAATTTATCTGAACCATTCTCAATCCCATTACTAAGTATGGTCAGAATATAGGCAATCTGGACAATATAGATTCCCACAATAATCTGGAAATGGAAAGTAGGTATTCCAATCCCGAAAATATCCATCATGTCTGACCAGCCGCCAGCGCCCTCGCCGGTATTAGCGAAAGTAGTTAATTGAGCGCTGAGCTTAGTTAAAATGGTAGAGATCATAGAAGTAATACCTATGACTATCCCAGCGATGGCTGGAGTCAAGAATTGAACTTGGGATTTCATGGAAGAGATTACTTCTGCCATCAGATCTTTCAATCGCTCTTCTACCCGATGCATCTCCTTGATATATCTGGACATGGACAATAAAGCTTGAGCGGCAATTCTGGGCCCTTTCTTGATGCTTTCCACTAAAACTTTCATAGAAGATTCAATTATTTTAGAAGGAAAATTGGTGATAGCTCCAATTTTTGGGTCAAATAAAGATTGTTCAATGCCCATTCCTAACCGAGTCATGTTTCTCTCAGCAAGATTAAAGAAATCACCGGAAGTTGTTCCTTTCATGTTCTCGGCTACTTTAGCGAAGGCGATCTCTGCGGGTATGCCGTCCCCCAGACGGTTGCCTAATTGGAATAAAGCTGAAGAAAACTCATCTTCTAACGCTCGGGTACGCTCTCTGATCTTAATCACGTTCTTCGAGCGCAGGGAGTAAAATAAACCAAGAGAACAGCCTAATCCGGCAATAACTACTAGAGATAGTAAAGAAGCGCCCATGCCGTAAGGCCCGAGCATCTCCCCGGGTTCGCAACTTAATTTCGGACAGACATAATCTAACATTTTATATTTTCCGTCAGTATCAAAAGAAAAGTCGGGAAAATTAAGAGCATGCATGACTAAAGGGCTGAAGCCGATGATGCCCAGCACTAAAAAGAGAAAGATAGAAAAATATAAAGGATTGACGCTGATAACTAAGGATTTGCTTAAAGGGATATTCACATTTTTGTAGCGCTTAACTCCCGGCTCATTACTGATATCGGCTACTCCTGACCCTGCCGGTCTCTTGGATAAAATAGTCTTACCTAGGTAAAATACCGAAATAGGTAAAGTTACATTATATAAAACTGCAATATAAATTGCGGTAGTGAAAGGGTCAGAACCTTCTCCGCCGCTCATAAAACTTACCACTAAAGGCAAAATGACTAGACCTAAGATGGGTAAAATCACTCCTAACATATGGAGCATGGTTATGGGCGACTGCAGAGAATGAGCATAATGAAGCATATTCTCGTAAGTGCCGTTAAGGATAACGTCTAAAGCTTTATCTAATAAAGTTTGGCGCCTCTCTTCAGAAGTTTCAAATAGAGAAGATTCTACCAAATGGAAAGATTCTACGAACTCTTTGTTCCATTCTTTCCAGGTTTCTAAAAAGGAATCCGCAGAATCGCGGATATTACTATATTTTTGAGTTTCTACATCCCATAAAATTTTTCGGAAGTCTAGGGAAAGAGGCGCATCCAGATGGTCAGAAGCAAATTCAATGGCTCTTTCTAAATTAGAGGTGTGGCGCATATAAGTTACCAGATAAAAAATTGATTGAACCATCTGCGAACTGGCTTTAATCCGCCAGGAGTCAGCCATAAATTTAGGAACGTTCTGCAGAGCAGGAATCATCAATAGTCCGGCAAAGAGAAAGAAAATTACAAAAAACATCATCTGGAATACAGCAAAAGAGATCAAAGCTCCAAAAACCATGATAAACAGAGGTAAAAGCAGAGCAAAAGACTGCACTCCTGCGGGAGTAATGTTTAGATGGCAGGCTTGGATATCTTTCTGGACTATTTCTGCTTTTTTAGGATCGATAGTTAGGTGCAGAATCTTTTCGGAGAAATTACAAGCTTGCTCATACCAAGAATAATGTTTCGGATAGAGCTCTTCTTTAAATTCAGAATATTCTATAGAAGAGATTTTAGTGGGTTTAGCCGCTGTTTCTCCGAACTCCTCTTTAATCTTAGATTTATATTTCTCTAATAATTTCTGGTACTCTTCTTCTTTCATCTGGTTCCTCTTTTTATGAGAAGATTATTTTATTGGTTTAAAAAGATTGCTAAGAGTTTCTGGGTGTGTGCTATCCCATAACTAGTTTACATATAATAACCACCGAGAGTGGTTATTATGTACAAACTAAATTTTAAGAAAAGAATATGGATAGTAAAGCAATATCTTAACAAAGTACCGACACAAAAGATTGCTTTAGCTCAAAAC
>DATDTM010000038.1:0-8566 GCA_035290865.1 Candidatus Nanoarchaeia archaeon | reverse complement strand
ACATAAAATATCTCATTGCTGAATTCCAGGACTTTAAATTCATAACCTAATCGCTTGCACATCAATTCTATCCATCCCCTTCTGGGATGATTCATTCTTCTCCCGCTCATGGTCAAGGTGGGGAAACTAACCACAAGATCTTTCGCAGGAATGGCTTTGATTACCTCTTCGCTTTTCTTATGTCCTTTGCCTCTATCAATAATGTCCGTAATCTTAAATAATAATCCCAAATCTGCTTTTTTAAGATGGGTTAATTTTTCAGTATGATTAAAGTCAAGTATCTCCGTTTCTCCCTGAAACTGTTTATTCAGATTATGCAGATGCTCAAAGTATCTTTTTAGGTTCCCAATCTCTTCTTCATCTAAGTCGTAAGCAAAATATCTCACTCTTTTTAATCCCACCAAGCCCATCATCGAGATTGAAAAGGGATTGATCCCGCATCCCAGATCGATGATACTTTCTGGTTTTCCAGTAATCGCAAAGATCTTTTGATATAATTGGGGGTAAAAATCAATTCTCTCTTTAGTAGAGGAATGAGAATTAAGTATCTGAATTAGTTTCTCTTTAGTTGGATAATTTAAATATTCACAAACTAAACCATCAATCTTAATATTTTCAGTTCTGAACAAGCCATGTATTCTCCTAAGTTTTGTCCGAACTAATTTTATCGTAAGTTTGAAAGCCCCAGATTTAGGATGAAACTTGCTTAATAATGAGTTAAGCAATTTTCTTTCCTGGTTTAATACTTTAAATAATTGTTCTTTAACAAAACTATCGGCTAAGTCTTTTAATTCCTTCTTTAGTTTTATTCCTACAACTAATAATTTTACTTTCTCATCATCTAAGTTTAAAGACATAGGAGTAGGGATACCTGTTGGTTATAAAAAGCTTTTTAAACCAGAAAGTAATCTTTAAGATAATATTAAAGATCAATCTCTAAAGCATGAACAAAAACTTCAAGAATAGCGCTAAACGCGCCTGGAAATTCTTCTGGGAAGAAGATAGTGCCTGGAGCTGGATCGCTAATCTAATCGTAGCCTTTTTGGTCATTCGTTTTATCGTTTATCCTTTCCTCGGCCTAATTTTAGGTACCAGCTATCCGATTGTAGCAGTTATTTCTGAAAGTATGGAACATGGCATTAAAGATAATCTGATCTGCGGCCAAAATATCCCTGAATTTAAAGAATCGTTTGATACCTATTGGAAAGTATGTGGTAGCTGGTATGAATCCAACCATATTCCCAAAGAACTATTCCAAACTTTTCCCTTCCAGAACGGCTTTCGGAAAGGTGATGTCATTATCCTCTGGCGGGCGAATGGGAATAATCTTAACCTAGGTGACGTCTTAATCTTTCAGAGCTCTAAACCTCAGCCTTTGATCCATCGCGTGGTTAAAATATGGAAAGAAGACAGCAATACTTATTACCAGACTAAAGGCGACCATAACAGTAAGAGCATTCCCGGCTCCTTAGGAGAGGAAAAGATTTCTTCCAACCGTATTTACGGTCAGGGCCTTCTGCGTATACCTTATCTGGGCTGGGTCAAGATCCTCTTTGTGGATGCAGTGAAGCCCTTTGGGATTGAGATCGAAAGGTAAACTTTATAAGAAGAAAAAGTATTCTTTCTAATTATGGAAAAAAAGAAGTGGTGGCAGAAGCTCCTCTGGCATGAAGAGCATCCGGAAAAGATCAATCAGGTAAAAGATATTTCTGCCATTATTGAGTTCTTGGAAGAGATTAATCCCGATACGAAAGTACTCCTTCCGCTCTTAAGCCAATTAGCAGAGTTAGAAAAAGAGCGGGCAGTCATTTCCGCTAAGCCCAGATTATTGCAGATCAATCTGGAATCCCAGGCAAAAGTGTTAGATAAATTATTGGAAAATTATGAATTCTTCCAGAATGATACTGATATCAATGGGATCAGACTAAAAGCTATCGCTAACCAATTCTTAAGCAATGCCCGCCAAGCAGGGTTAAAAGAGCTAGTTCAGGAAAAGAAAGCAGACCAGAAATGGAAATTTTTTTGGTAAAATCTTAAGAATTTTTCCATACGTTCTAAACCTTACCTTTCTCCCATCTCTGATAATTTTTAACCACCTCTTCCAGCCGAGGAGAATCAAACAGATTCCTTTCCAGGAAGGCATTAGCTATAGAAGTGTACATCTGAGAGATAATCTCTCTTAATTCCAAGGGCAGGGAAGGAGGAGTTTCCCTACAGAGCACTTTCCAATCTATTTTTCCTTCCTGCTTAGCTTGTTCTTTTGCTTTCAGTACCGCTTCATACCAGGCAGTCTTTTTATAAAATTCTCTGGCTACTTCTTTACTTACTTGAACACCCTCGAAAGTAAACCTGCACTCGTCTGGGGTTCCGATAACATCCACTATTATCAATCTGCCTTGCGGGTCATAAGCTAATTCTATCTTTCCGTCGACATTGACTAATCCTGCTTTCTCTGCAGTATAGGTAATTAACTCATTAACCTCTCCTAAAGTTGTCTTTACCTCTCCCATCTCTAGATCGCTTAATCCGCTGATTTGCTGTGCTTCATCCCAACTTAGGTAGCGGTCTTCTCTCTCCAGTTTAGTGCTCAGATCCAATATGGGGGGCTCTAGTTTTTCTCCTGGTTCTGGGCGATGATCCAGCCCAAGTTGTTGCAAAGTAATCTCTCCTGAATCTAATTTTGAGAAAACTCTCGAGCCAGAAAGTAATTGGTTACGATAAATGATCTCTAAAGGGATTAAAAAATTGTATAAATCATCCTGAAAAGCAGTATAATCATAGCTTCCCTCTTTTAATTCTGGTCTGATTACTCTGACTAATTTAACTAACATAGTATTAATGGGCTGAAAACTTCTAGAGGAATCAATTAGCCCTCTTTTTTGATCTGCAATTCCTTGATAATGGGTAGCTAGATTCAATCTCTTGGCTTGTTCAAAGAGATAGGCTGCAACCATACAGAGAGCCGTACCTTTGTTTGGAATTTGGTCTGGCATCTCACCCCAATCGAAGACTGAATATCTATCAGAGAAAACGAATTTACCTAACCCTTCCCTTCTTTCAGTTGGTTCACGAATAATTTCTAAATCTTTAACGCTGCCTATAATAGATCACCCCCTTTGGAAAGAATAAGATTATTTTATTTAAGTTTATGGGTAGTGGAAAAGAAAGATTAACCATTTAAAGAAAACCAAGCCTAAAAATGATCCTTACTGCTTAAACATCAGCCAATCGTTTTTGTAGGGTTTAGCACTATCATTCCCTTGGAAAGCTTCTGCGGTGCATCCTACTAAAATTGAGTGCGGGCCAGCTTTGGCTGTATGAACTATACCCCGAGGATTAGAAAAATAATTTCTTTCTTTTGCAGTTAAATGAACTTCTCTTCTTTGTGCTGCAACTCCTTGATCAGCTTCTGTTTCAGTAAGCGGATGTTCTAGCCTGAAGACTGCCTCTCCCTTCCACAAAGAGTAAGCCTCATCATAACCATGATAATGTCCACCGAGTACAACTTCTTGATCGAAAGGAAGAATGAATTTCAGCTGAACTGCAGAAAAGCCAGCTTGGTCTTTATTAAATAAAGTACTTACTTCTGCTGACGCAAATTCAGCTGGTGCGAACGTTCCAGAATGAATATAATACCAAATCTGATCATTTCTACCCTGATATGTTCCATACAACCATAAGTTTCCTAATCTCTCGCTTTTTGCCTCTTCCAGACTGATCGATAATCTTGTATTCGGTCCAATAGTAACCAGATAACCTCGTCCTTTAGGAATAATTAAACGGTCTCTTAAGTCTCCTTGTTGTTGAAGAATATATTTTGTTTCATCACCCTCAACAATAACCTCTGCACTACCACTTATAATATAAAATAAAGTGTTGGTAGGAACTCCTAGAATATTTCCATCAAAAGTAAATAACTTAGCACCAATATTCGTAGTAGAGAACCCTTGCACTACCTCCGCACTAAAATCTCCATTGAAAGCGCTGACTAATGCTCTCCTCTCATCTTTATGGTCCAGAGGCCTGGATTCAAAAACAACCTGGTCTAAAGTCATATAATTCTAGATTTAAGCATTATTTATATAAATTATGAATCTATCTAAATCTTAAATTTTACAATAACCTTTTTAAATACGCCTAGAAATAAACTTATCCTACAGAGATGTGGGCCTTTGCTTGCCTGAATCTGTTGGTTGCTAGGTAAAATAGGCAGCAACTAAATTAAGTATAATAATGGAGGCTAAAAATGGGATTATATCAACAAGTTAGAGAACTTTGGAAAAAACCTAAAGAAAATCTCGGCGCTTTATGGACCGAAAGATTAATCGCCTGGAGAAAAGAGAATTCTACAGTTAAGATTGAACATCCGACTCGGATTGACCGGGCCAGATCATTAGGCTATAAAGCTAAACAGGGTTTTGTAGTAGTTCGACAAAAAGTAATCAGAGGCGGACACACCAAGAATATGTTTCAGGGCGGAAGAAGGTCTAAACGTTTCGGAATGAGAATGGATCTGCGCAAGAACCTGCAACAAGTAGCTGAAGAGCGGGCTCAGAAACAATTTGATAATTTAATGGTCTTAAATTCTTATTGGGTAGCCAGCGATGGGCAGCATTCCTGGTATGAAGTGATTTTTATTGACCCCAATCATCCGGTGATTAAATCGGATAAGAATCTAGCTTGGGTTCAGAGTAGGAAAGCTCATTCCAGAGTATTCCATGGCCAGACCAGTGCCGGAAGGAAAGGCCGCGGCCTGAGATGGAAAGGAAAAGGCGCTGAGCATCTGAGATAAGCCTTTTTCTTTTTTTTCTTTTTTTTTTAAAATTAATTACTTGAAGCAGGTATTTTTGATCTAATCCACCACTAATCAGCCTTTAAGATGAAAAAAATCAATCTTTATATTTTTGGAATTATTTTTTTATTTTTAATCATCTCTCTCCTGGCCAATCTCGATCTTACTTCATTCGATTTTGCTTCAATTACGAGTGCAACTACTTTCAACTCCATAGTTAAAGATGAAGGAAATATTTCAGTACATTTCTGCCCTCAGGAAGATTGTGAACAGATTTTGATCAATTATCTCAACTCTGTCGAAAAATCTCTTCATTGCGCTTTATTTGATGTGGGTCTAAAATCCGTCCAGCAGTTATTATTAGATAAAGAGAAACAAATCGAGGTAAAAGTAGTTACTGACAATGATTACCTCAAAAAGTTTAATCATTCATTTGTGAAAGCAGATTCTTACGGATTAATGCACAATAAGTTCTGTATTATAGATGGAAAAAAGATATTTGCCGGATCCATGAACCCTACCGATAATTGTGCTCATAAGAACAATAATAATTTACTCTTGATTGAATCAAAAGTTCTCGCTGATAATTACGAAGATGAATTTCAGGAATTATGGTCAGGAGTATTTAAGAAAGGGGATCCGGTTGCCAATTCAGGAGTACAATTGGGCCAGACTATAATCTACAATTATTTCTGTCCGGATGATTCCTGCGCTGATCGGATCAAAGAAGAATTAAAGCAGGCTAAAGAATCCATTTATTTTATGACCTTTAGTTTTACTCATGAAGGGATCGCTAATATTATCTTATTGAAGAAAGAAGATGGTTTAGCTATTCAGGGAGTGATGGAAACCAGACAGATTTCTGACTATTCTAAATTCCAACTGTTGCAATACCAGAATATTTCCGTGCTTAAAGACGGGAATAAGAATAATCTCCACCATAAAGTCTTTATTATTGATGGGGAGACCGTCATTACCGGAAGCATGAATCCCACTGCCGGCGGGGATGAGAAAAATGATGAGAATCTCTTAATCATTAAAGATAAAACCATTGCAGAGAAGTTCATGAAAGAGTTTTGGAAAGTTTGGGGAGAGGCGGAAGCAGCAGATAATCTTAAATAGGATTTTGTTAAAAGCATAGTTTGATTAAAGTTTAAGGTAGATGTTCTGGAGAGATTTATGGTCATGGATTTGGAAGAAAGGATTGGAATTAGAACAGATGGTCAGTCTTATAAAGACTATTTTCTGATTTTGGTCCGTCCTGAAATTGGCGATCCTGAATTAGTTGGATTCGAAAATAAGTATTTCCAAGAGCCACAAGATAAATTTCAGATCCCAGGACACGAAGAAGAAGTTTTATCTTTTTACAGAGATGCACCTTGCCGATTACCAATACTTAATCTAAAAGGATTACCCAATGTCTTTAGATTTGGATTTGACTTGTACTGTTATTCAGGCCAGAGATCTTTTCCAAATCATGATAACTCTTTAAATATTAAATATTATTTAGTGCGGCGAATAGATCTACCTTACTACCAAAGTCTCGCCGTAAGAAATCTTCTTTCTGCAGTTCAAGAGGAAGATTTATCTTTAGGAGATAGAATGATTATTAAAGATATTGCTTTGAAAGCATTCCATCACGCTTTAGAATTAGCGATGGAATCAGATAAAACCTACATTTTTTCTTTCTGCTTTAATCGCCTAAATATCAACGAAGCAGCTTTAGCTGAATTGGAGCGGTATGGGTTTACGGTTAAAAGCGAAAAAGTAGTCAAAGTGGGATAATTCCTCTCGAAAACTATAAAAACCAACTCTTCTTTTTGGAGAATAATGGGCCCGTAGCCTAGTCTGGATAGGGCGACAGCCTCCTAAAGCTGGATTGGTTCAGCGATGGCGAGAGCTGTAAGTCGTGAGTTCAAAGGCAAGCAAACTTAAACCAGTTCAGCTTGACTGAAAGTCTCATCGGGCCCGCTTTTTTTAAATTAAAAGTATTCAGGGGTGAATCAATCATGAACGAATTTCAAATAAAGATAAAACAATTCTCTGAAGAGAGGGATTGGGACCAGTTCCATAACCCTAAAGATTTATTATTAGGAATTGTAGAAGAAATCGGTGAAATCAGGAATTTAGTCAAATGGGAACAAAACCCAGAAACTTTAAAAAGAGTTCTAGCGGAAAATAAAGATATCCTGGAAGATAATATTGGGGATATCTATTGGTTTTTAGCATTATTAGCTAATGGTAATAAGATCAATATTGACCAAGCAATCGGGAAGGTAATCAAAAAAAACGAATCCAGATTTCCAGTTAAAGAGGTTAAATCTAATCATACTAATCTTTATTTAGGAGGAAAAGATAAACAGTACCAATAAAAATGCTCCAAAAAGTAATCACTAAAGACAATACCGAATCTTTCCTCAATGAGAAAGTCCAGCAGACTTATCATTCTATGACCGGTGCGGTAGAGGAAGCGCTGAAGAAATACGCTATCCCTTGCAAGATTAAAGATTTAGCCAAAAGCGGAAAAATAACTATTCTCGACTTCTGTTTTGGTTTAGGATACAATTCAGCCCTGGCCATTGATATCGCTCTGGAAGAAAATCCAGATTGTGTGATTGAGATTATTGGTTTGGAATTCGATCCAGAAATTATCCAGAAGATTCAGGAAGTTAACCCGCCCATAAAATTTTTTCAATATTACAAAAAAATTACTCCCCAAAATCTAGAATTTAGTAAAAGAAATATCTCCGTTAAAGTTATTTTAGGCGATGCCAGGAAGACTGCTCCAGAATTACCTGCAGATTATTTCGATGCTATTTTTTATGATCCTTTCTCTCCTCAGGCCACTCCGGAAATATGGACAGAAGAATTGTTTAAAGAAATTTATCGGGTGATGAAAGATACTGCCATTCTGGCTACTTATTCCTGTGCAAGGATGATCCGGGATAATATGAGCAAAGCAGGTTTATTTTATGACAATGGCCCGATTGTGGGCAGAAGAGGGCCGGGGACGGTGGCGACAAAGTGGGTGTGAAGAATCTTCTTTTACCTAAACCCACCCACTCCAATGGTGATGAGAATATGCTTAATCTCATTTATGGTCTCCTGCTGATGATTTTTATCAGACATTCTGACAAATCTCATTAGTAAATCAACTAAATTTGATTCATTCATGATTTTCAATTTGTATCCGTCGGTAATAAAATAAAATCTAAAATTCTTATACTTTAATTCTTTTACGACTATCCCCGCAACATTTCCCAGCTCTCTTCCTTTTTGTGGATTTTCTTCCAAAGAACGCATTTGTCTGAAGATTATCTTAGATTCTTCTTTAAATTTTTTAATGATTTCATCTTTTAGATTTTCAGCAATTTCTACCCGGGCCATTTCTTATCTGCCTCTTTTATGGCCTCTTCTATTGGAATGTAGCCTTCGCTAGACATTAAAAATTCTCTCAATTGTTCTTTAGCTGCCAGGTCGTACATTCTTTTGATAATGTCTTCGTAGGTATCTTCTTTGGTGCCAAAAGTGTTAATTAGTTGTTTCGTTTCCACACTGAGTTGGATGGTAGAGTTCATTCTATAGCCACTATAATGGCTATAATATATAAACTTTTCGGGGGGAATATTGAAATGTGCTATCCCATAACTAGTTTACATATAATAACCACCGAGAGTGGTTATTATGTACAAACTAAATTTTAAGAAAAGAATATGGATAGTAAAGCAATATCTTAACAAAGTACCGACACAAAAGATTGCTTTAGCTCAAAAC
>DATDTM010000037.1:0-4912 GCA_035290865.1 Candidatus Nanoarchaeia archaeon | reverse complement strand
TCTAGATCTCCAGCATATTTAGAAGCCATCTGTCCTGACGCTGCCAATAAATTATCTGTAAAAGCGGTTTTACCGTGATGAATATGCGCACTGGTACAAATATTTCTGATTTGAGCTGCATTCTGGGTGATTCTCAATACCCGATCAACCATTTTTTCTGCCATAATAAATTACCTCCTCATTAACATCAATTATTTTTAACTATTTCTAACTATTTTTAATTATTTTTGTTCTATCACTTCATAGATCCGATTCATGATCTGCTCTTTATGGGTGCTAAAATCTTCATTAACCGTAACTTCGCGTAACCGTCCTTTTTTATGATAATATTCAATCAGCGGTTTGGTCTGTTTTTCATAAACCACTAATCTTTCTTTGACCGCTTCCGGCTGATCATCATCCCTTTGATAGATTTCTCCTCCGCATTTATCGCAGATCCCCTCAATTTTCGGAGGCAGATTCTGAACATGGAAGATAGCCCCGCATTTCCTGCAGATTCTTCTCCCGCTTAATCTCTGAATAATCACTTTAGGATCAGCTTTGAAATTGATCACTAAATCCACTTCTGAAAATTCTGATAAAGCTTCTGCCTGGGGGATGGTTCGGGGAAATCCGTCAAGAAGATAGCCTTTCTGAATATCTGGTAAGGTTAATCTCTCTCGCACCATCCCAATGGTCACTTCATCTGGGACCAAATTGCCTTTATCGATAAAAGTCCTGGCCAATTTACCCAGCTTGGTTTCCTTTTTCATGTTCTCTCGGAAGAGGTCTCCGCTGGAGATATGTATCAGCCCATACTTTTTGACTAATTCTGCGGCATAAGTACCTTTTCCTACTCCCGGACTGCCTAAAGCGATAATTTTCATTTTTCTCTAATCTCTATGATCTTATTTAAAGTTAATTTTTCAGCTCTATTTTTTTTCCAAAATAATGAAATAGTTCAAAATCTCTTTTGGTATAATCAAAAAGCTCTTTATCTGTAAACCAGACTTTGATTTCTCGTTCTGCCTCATGGGGTTTTCCCGCTGCGTGCACTAGATTGATTAACGGCCTTTTCAGGTAATCAGCCAAATCATAAGATTCTACACTGAAATCTCCTCGGATAGTTCCCGGCTGGGCTTGTCTTGGCTCAGTATGACCAACAATTTTTCTGCCTACTTCTACAGCATGATAACCTTCAAAACACATCGCTAGTATAGGGTGTCCGGATAAAGACTCAATATTCCATTCCCGAATCCGTTTTCCTACTTGAAGTGACGTTTCTTTAGTCTCTCTACCTTTCTCTTTCCAGGTAGCGATGGTTCTTTCTCCGGTAACCGTCCACATGGCCTCATCATCAGGATAATGCTGCTCGACCATCTTTCGGCTAGGGATAACTAATTTCATTCCCACTATTTTCATTCCTTTCTGCTCGAATCTTTTGATGATTTCTCCTACTAATCCTCGATGAATAGCATCTTGTTTTGCTAAGATTAAAGTTCGTTCGACTTTCATTTGGTCACCTCATCCATCCACTCTTTTACTCCTGAATTGTTTCCCTCGACTTTTATTACCTCAATCACCGGCAAGTCATAGGGATGAACTTTTTTAAGTTTGGTAATGGTTTCTTTTATTAAAGCGTCTTTAGTTTTGATTATTAATTGAAACTCACTGCTTTTTTTGATTTTACCCTGCCATCGATACCTGCTCGAACAGGGAAAAAAATTAACACAGGCAGCTAATTGATCTTTAAGCAAAGCCTGAGCTATTTTCTCTGCCTGACTTTTCTGATTAACAGTAGTTAAGATCAGTTTCATCTCTCTGACTCATCTATCTTCTTCTTTTCAGCTCTTAAGGGTTTGCTTCAACCCTTTTTTATGTTCTTTCCGATAAGCTTCTGTCCAGGGGGTCTTTAAGGGCTTACGCTTAAGCTTCAATAAATTCTTCTCGCATTTTCTCGAGCAGAAATTAATTACTTTCCCGCTGGAAAAGATGAACATTTTTCCTGTACCTTTACTAATGGATACTCCGCAAAATTCACATTTAGGCATTTTAAATCCTCCCTTAATTAAAATTTAAAGTACCAAAAATGAAAAAAATCATTTTTGGAATTTTTTGATCTTATTTCTTAGCTCCTCCTCCACCTCTACGAGCGTTGCCGCCGACTCTTTGAGCTTCAATTTCAGTTTCCATTAACATTAAGATGTCTCCGACTCTAACTGGACCTTTAACGTTTCGGCGAATAGACTTATTTTTATCTCTACCTTCCATCACTAAACACATTACCTGGGTGACCTCTCCTCTGGTCCCTCCTCGACAGACAATTTCTTTTACTTCCGCAGGATAGCCTGAGAAAAATTCAACTTTTTCTGCAACTTTTATTTCGTCTGTAGCTTCTGCCTGCTTGTCCTTACCCACCATCTTTCTGACCATTTTTACTCACCTTTGGCTAAAGATTCAATGGCAGATTTCGCCTCTCCTTCTTTAATTACAGCTACTGCTGCAGTGGGAACACCTAATCCTGCTGCTGCTCCTAAATCTTCTTTTTTAGAAACTTGTACACAAGGCACATGCTTATCTTTACATAACAAGGGCAGATGCATGATTACTTCTTTCGGACTTACGTCTGCAGCATAAACTACCAGTTTTGCGTTGCCTTTTTCGATTGCTTTGGTCGCTTCGTTAGCGCCTTTTTTAATTTTACCAGTATTCCTGGCAATTTCCACCATTTCCAATACTTTTGCTTCATCAGTCATTTTAATAAACCTCGCTATTTTTGATTAATTTTATATTTAGTAACATTCTTAAGAAAATGCTACCTCCTGGCTTACTACCAAGTCATTGGCTATGAAATAATTAAACCGGGGCTTATTTATAAATCTTTAGCAGAAAAACTATCTTTTCGAATAGAAATTATCGATGAGAACCAATCCAATCTTAATCTAATTAATGGTGTTACTATTTAGTGGATAATTGAGTAAGAAGATTTAAATATATCATTTATTTAGGTGTAACTGCATGATTAAAAGTAATCTAGAACAAAGAATAGGAAAATGGTATCTAATCAATCCTGTAAGATGTGATGAATTGATTGCTCAGGGCCAGACCACTACTTATATCGCTAGAGAATTTAGAGTATCCCATGTTGCGGTTCTGAAATACATCAATCGCACTGGTCAGTATGAATCATGGGTGAAAAAAAGAAAAAAAATAACCGCAAGAGAAATTAAAGATAGGGTTGTTCTACGAGAAGAATTAAAGCAGCAAAAAAAATTAGAAAAAGAAAGATTGCTTGTAGAAAAAAAGAAACAAGAAATAAGTTTAGAACAAACCGTCTTAAAAGCAGTCAGAGAAAATCTGACCACTTCTCCAGAAGAATTAAGCGAATACACTTTCATCCAAAGCAGGATGGTTAGCAGTATATTATCAAGATATAAGATCTCCCGCAAACAACATAAGCGGGAAACTATTCCAATTATAATTCCCCGTACTTTTCCTGAAACAGCCCCTTTGGAAATGAGTCCATCGAATGCTTATACTCCAGAACAAAGAGCTGCAATATTAAAAATAGTACAGACAAAAAAGCCGGTTGCCTTAGAGCAGGTAGGAATACAAACCGAGATTGATTTAAAGCTTATTGAAAAAGTTCTTAGGGATGAAAAGATGCTTCTGGACTTGCCTTCCAGATATTACAGTCCAGAGATTGATGCTTTAATCGCCAAAGGCTTTAACCAGACAGAAATCGCTAGAAAATTAGGCCTCCCAAGGAGTAATATCCGAATGTATGCTTCAGCTACAGGCCTGCAGATCCAGCTTTCCAGACAAAGACAAGCTCGTCAGAAAGCAGAAACAAAAGACCAAAGAAGATTATTCCTCGATACTTTGGTGCAAAGGCAATATCAGACTGTAGAGCAGGAATATGGGAGATATTCCCCTCGGGCGTTAGATATTTTTTATCAAGGAAAAAGTATGACCAGAAGATTTAATTTCTTGGAAAAGCTTTTACGAATAGCCCAAGTCTATGCAGAAGCAGAAGATCACGGAGAGAGATTATCTTATCAAGAATTAGGAGATATATGTGAGCTTAGACTCGGAACGGTTGGCATAGATTTATCCAAAATGGGATTAAAATCAATGTGTTGGAATGTAGAAAACAGGACAAAAGTAATCCCTGAACAAAAGGAAACGATAGACAGAAGTTATTTTACAGGTTTTGGGGCATCTGATATTGCTTATTTTATTGGTTTACCTTCAAATATAATCTATCAACATTTTATCGCTACCTCTAAAAATGGAAATAAAAGAGAAAGAGCCGAAAGATACCTTCAGATAATTCACAGCAAGACTTTCGGTAGAGGTGGGCAAAAAGGCGACTGTCTTAATTACCGTCACGCTAGCCAAGTCTATGAATTGGATGATCTAGCCCAAGCGGAAGGAATCTCTTTCACTCCAGAAGAAGTCAGCGGAACCGTAGAATTAAATCCAAGATTAGTAGCTTATGCCCGTGAGAAACGTCCTGAAATAGAAGATAAAATTAAAGAATTACTTACTATTTTATATCCTAAACATAAGATAACTTCCCCTTACTTATAAAATTAGAATAAGATATACAGACTATAGAGAACTTTGAATAACCTCCTTAATCATAAAAGTTTGAGCTTAAACTAAAGTCCTCTAAGACAATTTCGAATATCTTATGAAAATAAGATTATGAGACAGTATCTAATATAGTTTTTCAAAACCGTCTATAATCCCCTACCTTAAGGCCAGCCCAAAACAATAAAATCTGCCCGTGTATAAGGTCGGGACATATGTCCCTACCCTAAAAAATATTGGCAAAGTTATGATAAACTTCTCCAGGTGTTTTTCCTTTTAGGCTGCTATGCGGCCTAAAATGATTATATCTCATTCTGAACAGTTCTAAATCATTGTT
>DATDTM010000036.1:0-5990 GCA_035290865.1 Candidatus Nanoarchaeia archaeon | reverse complement strand
TACACTTTGTATACGAAAAGCCTCGATTTTTTAGTTTAAAGAATTCTTTTCTTATCTCTTCTTTTTTCATGTGTATCACCCAAATTCAGCAAAATATGCTGAATTTTAAGGGTGGTGACATATGTCTTGACCCAGCACAATTCAGAAGAAAAGTCAGCTAGATCGACTACAGTTCCGTTGCCGATAATATTATATTTTCCAAGATTATCATAGACTATTCCTACCGGAACCAGATGGAAAACATATTCTTTGCCTTGGTGGATAACAGTATGTCCGGCATTATTCCCACCGGTTCCTCGGGCGATAACATCTACATCCGAGGCTAGGGCATGGACAACCTTACCTTTACCAGTATCTCCCCATTGATTGCAGACAATGGCAAGAACTTGAATATCTTTAGTTAATAATTGTTCTAATCCCATTACAGCAGGGAAGAATTTAATTTCTCTTTTTAACCATTTAGTTACTTCAATGGTTGTTTTCGATTGAGAGTTTCTTAGATGCTTTCTATGAATTCAAATCTGGGCACTTCTTTCCCGTTAAGGTTAACTTTCTCTAAAAACATTGCTTTCGGTCTGACCCAAATGGATTTATCTCCAAATTCTGGAGATGAATATAATGCTCGGTAAACAACTAATCTTTCTAAAGTCTCAGAATGTCTAGCCATACCAATGACTTCATAAAACTTACCGGATTTGGAATGGCGGTATCTGCCTGGTTTTAGTTCAGTCATTATATCCTCTTAAATCCTTCAAAATTTATTTTAGGATTATTTTGGTCAAATATCTCTATAATCTTATACTTGCCTTTAGTCCAAATTTCTCCATCAATTAAGAAATGGGTGACTTCTAACATTTTAATGCTGGCCAGGGGTCTGGAAAGTTTTTGGTTCCCGCCTGTTTTACAGAGAGGCATCTCTCCACCCGACCAAAAGGGATCGTCACTAAACCAATATAACCTCTGTCCTTTCTTTAGAAAAGAGTAAATTTCACTGAGTTCAAGCTTTTCGGGAATACATTCTTCTAGTTTTTTATTGCCCTTTTTGTATTCGGAATAGTCTCTTAAAGCTAAATCCGGACAAAATTCAACCGGTATCCCCATTTTTCTCTCCCTTAAACTCTTCATCCATCTTCTTCAGGTAATCTTTGACTCTGCTCATTACCGTTTTCAATAAGAAACCTTCTACTTTCTCTTCGAAGATCTCAGAAAGGTTGCCCCATTCGGTGATGCGGTATAGATTTGCATTAGTCTCAATCAGATGTAGGTCTTTTAGCCTTTTCAACTGCCTGCGGATATTAGAAGAGGCGATGCCCAGCATGGGCAGTTTCATTTCCTTGCGGAGTTCCATAACTTTATTCTTGACTTCTTCAGAATGTAATTCTTCTCTGCTTTGCCTGCCTTTAAGCAGGACATGCAATACATCTACGACTACATCTCTACTATCTCCGGGCTGCAATAATCCTACGGATAGGCAGAATTTTCTGACCAGATCCCGGTTAGTCATGGTGGGTTTTTCGTATCTTCGGAGAGTAATCTCCGCTAGGGGAGTATCTCGGCTAATTTTGGACATTTTTATTTACACCTCTTCTTTAAATCTAATTATTTATTCTTTTTTTTTTGAATGAGATTAATTTAATTGTTTCTTATTTATGCAAATACCAAAATAATAATTTGTTCCCTTCTTTTTGGTCTAATCTGGCGAAGAACATTCTTTCTAATTGGATGATATCGCCAACTTTTAATTCTTTGAGCATTTTCTCTCCTAGTCCGAGAAGAGTAGTTTTGTCTTCCATCAAGACTTCTATTACTAATTTCTCTTCAGCAGGGAGCCAGTGGATGATGGAACCTTTCTTTTCTGCCTTTTTGTAATCATCATAACTTTCGGAAACGAAAATGAATTTTTTAGCCTTAACTTCGAAATTGCAGTAGTCCATCAGGCGATATAATCTGCCTTCAGTCAATTGTTCATAATCTTCTTCAGCGAGATGGACTTCTTGATGAGGGATTAAAACTCTCTGGCCGCGTTCAGGATGGTCAGGATGTAAATCTATCTTTACTGTTTTCTTGGGAGCATTAACTATTTTTACGGAAACAGGATTCTTAATGAAAAAGTAGCGGTTAGCCTTCGGCTCAATGATCTCGCGATTAAAAGAATTAATATTTTTCCAGAATTCAGTTATACTTACGGTCTTATCATTAAGGCTTAAGCCGATTTCAATAGCGAATTTCCTGAACGCTTCCGGCTGGTAGCCTCTTTTTCTTAAAGCGCGTAGGAAAGGTAATCTGATATCTTCCCAGCCAGAATATTTTCCTTCTTCAATCGCTTTCCTGGTTTTAGAGGTGCTTAATTCGAAACCTTCGAAATTAATCCTACCCCAATGTCGGTATTGGGGAGGCTTCCAATCGAGATATTTCATGATCAATTGCTCTTTAATAGCATTATCGGCATGATCTTTACCGTTAAGGACATGGGTTATACCCAATTCATGATCGTCAATGGCTACCGAAAAAATCATCAAAGGCCAGACTCTTTGCTCTTTCCCGGTCTTAGGATGGATATGTTCAACTATGCGCATCAGAGCGAAATCGCGCATGGCTGGATTTTTGTCTTTAATATCAGTCTTTAATCTTAAAACTGCTTCTCCCTCGGTATATTCATTAAATAATTTAGCGTAACGTAATTGATTTTCTTTGATACCTAATTCGCGACATTTACAGGGAAGACATTTATTTTTCAGTTTAATCCATTCTTCAGAGTTACAGGTGCAGAGGTAAGCTTTACCCATCTGGACTAACTTTTCGGCATAATCATAATAGATTCCTAATCGAGAAGATTGAATGATAACTTGATTAATTCCATTACCAGTTAGCCAATTAGCATCATCTACAATCATTTCATAAGCAGGAGGATGGATATTTTCGGCATTAGTGTCTTCAATTCTTAAAATAAATTTCCCTTGATACATCTTTGCGTATTCGTAATTCAAAGAAGCACCGTAAGCATGGCCGATATGCAAAGGTCCGCTAGGAGAAGGAGCGATTCTGACCACAACTTTACCTTTCTCGGCATTAGGTAGGTGTTTTAAAGGGCCGAGAATTTCTTCTTTCTTTTCGATTAAAGATTGAGGGAAGATCTTTTCTAGTTTCTTTTTAATTTCTTCTAGGTTAAGATTTTCTACTTCTCGGGTAATTTCAGCAATTTCCTGCAAAACTTTAGGCACTTGGGATTTCAGAGCGGGATTCTCTCTTAAGGTCAGGCCTAAAACCGCTTTCTGGTTAACTTTTCCATCAAAATCTAGAGCGTTCTTTAAAGAATATTTGAGGATGATTTCTCTCATTAATGATAAGAAAGAAGTAGTGATTATTAAAGGTTTTGATTGTTGACTGTAAACCAGCTCTTTTTAGGAGAGAAGATTATTAATAATTTAATTAACTCTTATTTCATCTTTTTCCTGAGCTTGGCCAGCGCTTCATAATCCGCTTTAGTTCCGCTGCCGCCTTGGCATTTAGCTTCCAGAACGGTTAATTCCTGCTTAAGGTCTTTAAATCTTCGTTCCAAATCCCGTTTGCTGATAGTCATTTTAATCACCTTTTATTTCTGTTATTATTTTAGATGGAATTGAAATTACTTTTTAGGTGCAGGGGTAGTCTTCTGGTATTTAATCTTCAAATCTACCATATGACCAAACTTGAATTTTAAATCCGGAAGGTCTCGGCAGTCCATGATCAAGCCATTTAATTCAATCTCCATGTTTTTTCCGACTACGGTAATTTTAGCCTTAGCCGCTTCTTTCTTAGGAAAATTGCTCAGAATATCTTCTAATTCCATCTTACTTTTGGCAGCCCAGACCTCGCGGTAAAAATGCAGTTGATGTTTTCCATTATAAGTCTTGTAAAGTATTCCCATTTAATTTTCCCCTTTTGCTTCTATACCAGTCTAAAATTTACCTTTTTCTACTAATATCTTCATCCTTTTGACGAATTCTTCAGCTTCAATATAATACTTTTCATACTCTGGACCATGGATCTGGCGGATCTCTCGATGAGTGATCATCTTGCTCAAACGATAGAATTTGCGCATGATCTCGACATATTTTTGTTCTAACAGATGAGATTTAACATAGACTTTTTCTAATAAATCGGCTACATGCTCAGGAGTGGGAGGAACTTCATTTTTTCTCATCAAAGCAGCATGAGCAGAATCGATCACGGCCCAATACAGATCCAAAGTTGCCTGCAATAAATGCCAGCGGGAATTAAGCAAGGTTTTCGGAGATCGGCCAAAATACCTCCAGACGCTTTCTTCACTGGGGCGGATCCTGCCCTGTTTCAATAAAACTTGCAGAGGCTCGAAAAAGCCGGTATCAATCAAGGTTACACCGTCGCGAAGGATATTTACTACTACCGGATCACCAGCTTTAACATATTCCCAAAAAGAAGTATAGGTCATAGAAGTAACATGCAGTTTAGGCGAAGTTTTAGCGATAATCTTTTCTACAATCAAGCGATAGCTTTCAATCAGAGCATCAGTAATCTGAAAAGAGACATCATCGCTAATGACTAAAATATCAATATCACTTTCCGGGCTGGTTTCTCTCCTTACTGCGCTGCCGAAAAGGGCTATCCCTATCAAGAAATCTCCCAACTCATTCTTCAATTGCTGGGAAAAATTCTGAGCTAATTTGAGGTCATCAGTAGGATATTTGTGGATGTTCTCGTTTTCCTTTTTATGTATGCGAAATTCCATTATTCTATTTAAATAGCTCCGGCTTTATTAAGTTTTTTTAACTATCTTGGAGTGAGTAGTGCGTTTTAGGGGTAATTTGAGGTAGATAAACAGCAACTTTTTTATACTAAACTCCATCTTTGGCCAGGCATGGAGCTTTATGATACGATCATTATTGGGGGCGGACCAGCAGGATTAGCAGCAGCAATCTATTGCGGAAGGAAGAAATTGAAGACGGCTTTACTTACCGTTGATGTAGGAGGTCAAGGAAACTTAACTTCCCATATTGAAAATTATCCAGGGGCTTTACCTCAATCAGGAATGGAATTAATGGATAAATTTAGGACCCAAGCGGAAAAATTTGGTGCGGAATTTATTTTTGGGAAGGTTAAAGAGGTAAAGAAAGTTAAAGAGCATTTTGAGGCGGTTCTGGCTAATGGTGAAAAGTATTCTGGAAGAAGTATAATCTTAGCTTATGGAAAAGTGCCCAGAAAATTGGGCGTGCCCGGCGAAGAAGAATATTTCGGAAGGGGAGTGAGCACCTGCGCTACCTGTGATGGGCCTTTATACAAGAATAAGATTGTGGCAGTGGTGGGAGGAGGTAATTCTGCCCTGGAGGCAGCTTTAGATCTGGTTACTTATGCTCAGAAAGTTTATTTGATCCATCGCCGGAAAGAGTTCCGAGCAGATGAAGTTACCCTTGAGAAAGTTAAAAAGAATAAAAAGATTGAATTGGTTTTAGATTCTGCTCCGGTGGAGATTAAAGGGGATAAGTTCTTGAAATCGATAGTGGTGGAAGAGGTTAATACTCACCAAAAAAAAGAGCTGGAGATGACGGGATTATTTTTAGAGATTGGCTATGTGGTAGACAGCAGTTTCGTTTCTGGATTGGTTAAAATTAACGGTAAGAATGAAGTTATAGTCAATTCTTTGGGAGAGACTTCTGTTGCGGGAGTATTTGCGGCCGGAGATGTGACTAATACTCCTTTCAAACAGGCGATTGTGGCGGCCGGAGATGGAGCTAGAGCAGCACTGCAGGCTTATGCTTATTTAACCGGGAATAAGCCTCTGGCGCCGGATTGGCATTAAAAGTATTTATTCCAACCGTTTACTTTGTTCACCGGCTCTGTAGAAAGTCTCGAAAAAGTCGCCTTGGCCTGTGCCTTCGCCTTTTTCTCGCTGTAGTATAAACCGAAAAAGTAGCTTAATCTTATCTTACGAAAAGCTTAGCTCAGGCACAATCTTGGCCTAGGCGGCGACTTTT